>JAGPDW010000148.1:0-7592 GCA_018057345.1 Bacteroidia bacterium
CTCCGCGTTTAACCGCACTAATGATGGGTGGATGGAGTTTGGCTACTTCTTTAGGTAATAAGGTGAGTGGAGAATTGGGAAAGAATTGGGATAAGTTTGATGATAAGTCGAATTTCTTTTGGCTCAACTTTGGTTTACTAATGTTTGCAACCGTTCTGTTGTTTTTACTTCTAAAGAATTTAAATAAGGTGTTTAAACAAGGATAACCTTACTTATAGATATTGTGCAAGTACACCGGGTAATCGTGCAGGTAGGCATTGATAGAAAGCACATTCATCATATGAGCCATGTTCTTTTCGTAATATATTTTGTAAGCGTGTTTGTCTGTCCAGTTCTCCTCAAATAATTTGTCGGTCATCTCGTTAGTATAGGTTATTAATTGGTGACCCAAACCTGCTTCGATGGTGTACAAATTAATATCTTTATGAAGTTCTTTCCCCCGCTTGATCTTATATTTTTTAAACCGCATACCGATCACTTCAAAAAAGCCACTATTGCTGTATTCTTTGATTAAACTAATCTGCTGACTAATAAGAGCGATCTTTGAATCAACACTTAGTTTTTCAAAGGTTACTGTATCTAAAAGCGAAGGAGCTTCAGAACTAAAAATGATCGTATAAACACGGTCTTCAGCTGAGGCGATAACATCTATAGCTGCCGGTTTTACATCGGCAATATGATGTGCTTTTTGAGATTTGATCCTGATCTTTTTGTATTCCAGATTTTTATAAAAGCACAGTACATAATTAAAATAATTCTTGTACTTGATCATTGGATCGGTGCGCTTGATGCTTAAATGATTGGTGTCAACACTAAATGTGTTGATGATAGAATCAGTAAGTGTTTTGTAATACAAGTTTTGTGTTTGCGCCTCATGAATTATAGGGGCCAAAACAACAGCAAAATATAATATTATCTTTTTCAAAATAGGATTCAAAGATAATAAATTATTCCGGACCTATTTAGACATCATTTCTTGAGCTTTTTTTGCGTAAAAACCCTTATTATTGGCAACATTTTCGAGCAAACTCTTGGCTTCTTTGTCTCTGCTGGTCTTTAAGCATGTAAGTGAAAGATAAAAGGTAGTTTCTTCTTCAAACACGTTTATTTTGTTGGCATGGCTCAGCTTTAATTGCTTATAAGCTGCCTCGTAATTTTGTAAATAGTAATAACACATACCTCTATAAAATTCACAGTTCACATCGTTGGCGTTAAAGTCACTTATTAGATCAAGTAAAGTAATGCATTGTGAATACTCTTTTTGTTTAAACAAACGCATTGCATCTTTAATAATATCATGCAAGTAATATTCTTGGTAAGGCATTTCCGTTGCAGGATCTTCATGGTTTCGTGAATCTTTATTGGCTTCCAAACTACCGTGCACAACAACTCGCTGAGGTGTTTTAAAGTAGTATCCATTATAATTGGCTATTTTAAGATCGTACAAATAAATATAAGGTGCATTGGGGCTATATTTTAATTTAAGATTATCGTGATCAACAGAATTTTCTCCTACTGTTATTTCGTTGATGATCTCTAACTCTTCAGCCCTTCCGTAATTTACTGAACTATCTAAGTCAAGTGGCTCCGAAAATTTTTCTGTTGGTGTGGCTTTTGTTCTTTTTACTTTACCTGCAACATCAATGGTATCGAGGTTGATCTGTTGGATGATGTTTTGTTTTGCTTTTTCGGCCAACGATTCATATCGCGAAGGAAATAGAACAGGAGCGTTATATATCACAAAGAAAAAAGTGATACCAAGAAATAAACTAATGGCAATAACAAGGAACGTATTTCCGGTTGAATAACGAGTTCCTGCCCTGGCGTTTATTTTTCGGTTTAGTTCCTCAACATCTTTTTCAGCACCGGGAAATTGATCATATCCCAGATCGGCCAAATGTTCAAGGTCGGTATTTATATTTTTATTATGCGGCATTTGTATCTTTATGATCTAGTATGATCTGTTTTAAATTTCGTTTTCCATTCTGTATGTAACTTTTCACTTCATTTAAGCTATATCCGGTTGATGAGGCAATATCGTGGTAGCTTTTATTCTTTAAAAAAAACAACTCAATGCATTCTTTTTGTTTATCGTTTAGTTTGTTCAGGAACAGGGGTAGTTTTTCTATCAGATCTTCATTACTTAAACTTGCCAAATAATTCTCTTCCTGTTCATCGGGCGCTTCCAGTTCAAATCCAAAATGGCCTTCTCGGTAACTGAAACGTGTTTTATTTTGGCGGATGATATTAATGCAATGATTTCTTACTACAAAACTCAACCAACCTTTAAAGTTTAGCACGTCTTTCTTCCTTAACTCTACTATCAGCTTCTCAAAGATCTGCATTACCGCATCTTGAGCCTCGGCTTTCTCCTTAAAAAAGAACAAGCAAGCCCCGTAAACCGTTTTCACGTGCTTTTCGAAGAGTTCACCTATCAAGGCCGTGTTACCGGTGTCTTTATAGGCTTTTATGATCTCCTCATCGCTTTGATATGAAGCTTTCTTAAAGAGCCACATAAGTACTTTTAATAATAGACAAGATAAATCAAATATTCCATAAAAATAAATTCATAAATATTTCTATGGAAAAGAAAAGGTCTGCCGTCTTATCATCAAACAGAGCGCTCTAATTATTAATCTTAAAAAAATATAGCAAATGAAGACAATCAAACTAATGGCCATGATGGTGCTTATAAGCATTACGGCTGCAGCCCAGCAAACCTACGGCGAAATAAGAGGGGTGCTAAGAAATGAACTCAAAGAGAAAGTACCTTTTGCAACAGTAAAGATCCTTCAGGATGATCAGCTTATTGGCGGAACACAAAGCGATGTTGATGGCAATTACAAATATAAACCGTTGGAACCTGGTTTGTACGATGTGATGGTCTTAGAAACGGGTCACCTCTCGAAGAAAATAAATGGTGTAAAAGTTACTCCGGGCGAAGCTACTTATTTAAATGTAAAAATGTCGTCGAACACATTTACCGAAGTAGTTGTGGTTGGTAAATTAATAGTGGAGGATTATACCAAAACCGGTGCGGAAACCAACGTTTACAGCATGAAAAGTTTAGACGCTACTGAACTCATGCAAAATTCGGCCTTTGAGCGTGGTGGCGATCTTATGAGCGTTGTTACGAGTATGGCATCGGATGTTGTGGAGGACGCGAGCGGAGGTTTTCACTTTAGAGGAGGAAGAAGTGATGCAAATGCGGTTTTTATTGATGGTGTAAAATCACTTGATATGGGAACGATCCCTGCTTTATCACTAGAGAATGTTACTGTATTTACCGGCGGAGTTCCGGCTATGTATGGAGATGTGTTAGGAGGCGTTGTAATTGTAACTACTAAAAGTTATTTCAGTGGCATAAGAGAGAAGAATATGCGTAATAGAAGGATGGCCGAAAAGCGACAAGAGAAAAAAAACAGAGAAGAAGAGGAGAAAGAAAAAGCAAGCGGAGTGATATTCCAATAAAAAAAGGCCCCCGACATATCGGGGGCCTTTTTACTTTTTAAATTTACTCACAATGTCTTTCATAAAAATAGTAAAATTCTCTTGAAGTTCTATTTCGTTCTTTTTAAAAAGTAGTACCGAATCATTAAGCATTACGCCATGATTTATTCGGTGCGATAAATGGAAAAGTACTTTTTCGATCCCTTCTATTTTTGAATAAGCATAGTATATGTTATTTGATAATACGTAGGATAAGAATCGTTCACTATTCTCAGGCAAAACATGTTTGTGCTTTTCGTAAATGCCATATACGTGGGATGCAAAATCAGGGAGACTTTTTTGAGAATAACTAATAAAATCTCTCGCTAATAAATGATCGAAATAAATATCCACCAATACACCGCTATACTTCTCAAAGCCATCATAAAATAAGCGTTTACTTTGTTTGAAAGCCGGGTGTTCGTCGGTAAATTGATCGATCTTACGATGCATGTAGATGCCTTTTTTTACTTCCTCGCTTAAGTGCTCAAAATTATTGCCTCTTAAATGATCGGCTATAAAATTGCCAAGCAGTAAGCCTTCATCGTTATTTGATAAATATGCATGCGCCAGGTAATTCACTGAGCTAAATTACTTAAATTTATGCGATGAATGTTTTTATAGCAAACATAAATGGCGTTAAGGCAAATTTAACTCCCGAAGAGAGCTGGCATTGCCATAAAGTGTTGCGTTGCAAAGTGGGCGAACAGATATTAATCATTGATGGCCTTGGCGCTTTTTATAAAGGTGAATTAATAACGGCCAGCGAAAAACAATGTATCGCTCATATCACCGAAGGACCTTTTCATCAGCAAAAACGAAATTACTACTTGCACTTAGCAATTGCACCAACCAAACAAATAGATAGAATAGAGTGGATGATAGAAAAGGCTGTGGAAATTGGAGTGGATGAATTGTCATTTTTAAAATGTAAGAACAGTGAACGTGTGAGTGTAAAAATGGATCGCATTCAAAAAATTGTGGAAAGTGCTGTAAAACAAAGCAAACAAGCGTTTATACCAAAAGTAAACCCTTTAGAAGAATTTAATAAGGTAATTAACGGCGTTGCAGATATAAAACTTATTGGGCATTGTGAAGAGGAGGTAAAGGTAGAGTTAAAGAATATTGAATTCAAGAATAAAAAAATTCAAGTACTTATTGGTCCTGAAGGTGATTTTACCAAGAATGAGATCGATATGGCAAGAAATTTGGGTTATAAACCCTTAAGTCTTGGAAATACGCGCCTGCGAACCGAAACGGCCGGTTTATATGTAGTACAAGCCCTCTCTATTTTAACATAGCTTTACAATATTAAGGTTTGATTTTCTTTCGTTTTATTAGTACTTTCGCTTCGTAAAATGATTAAAAGATCAGGTATCATATTCTTTCTTGTAGGATTTCTAATCCTAAGCTTTGCAGGAAGTATTTGTCTTATGGGTAAAATTAATACCGAAGATATTGTTGAGTTGATCGGTTCTGCTGCTGAAGAGGAAGATGAAACGGAGAGAGATTCAAAAGTGGAATCTGATGATTTTATTGAAATAATGGAATCATTGAAATTTAATTATGTTTCTGTTTCTAATAACTATCTTTCTTATAAAGCCGAGACAATTTTACAATTCGATCCCAACACTCTCATTCAACCTCCTGAATTATTTGCAGTTTAAACTTAGACACTAGATTTACTTCAATAGTCTGGCCTCTTTTTTTCGGAGGTATTACGTGTCTGGTTACTTATCTCGTTTGCAATAAAAAGGTATTATTTAGCTCTTAAGATCTTATGAGATAAATTAATTATAAATATTATGTTCAAACCATCTACATTAAAATTCGATATAAAGGCAGGACTTGTAGTTTTCCTTGTAGCATTACCATTATGTTTAGGAATTGCATTGGCTCAAGGTGCTCCTTTGTTCTCAGGAATTATTTCCGGAATAATTGGAGGTATTGTGGTAGCTGCTATCAGCGGTTCTAAATTATCGGTAAGCGGGCCTGCAGCCGGTTTAACTAGTATTGTATTGGCCTCGGTTACTACACTAGGTTCTTTTGAGGCGTTTTTACTTTCGGTTAGTATTGCCGGACTTATTCAGATCGTTCTCGGGCTTTTAAAGGCAGGGATCATTGGTTACTATTTTCCAACTGCTGTGATCAAAGGAATGCTATCGGCTATTGGTATCATTTTAATTATGAAACAGATCCCGCATTTTCTTGGCGACGACAAAGATCCTAACGGTGATGAAACATTTTTTCAAGTGAATGATGAGAATACATTCTCTGAGATCTTAAGAACGTTTGATTCTCCAAATATTGGTTCGATGATAATAGCCTCAGTATCATTGTTTATTTTGATTGCTTGGCAGTGGAAGATCATTACTAAAAATAAAGTATTGAGTCAAATACCTTCAGCGCTTTTAGTGGTTGTAGTGGCAATTGTAATTGATCTATTGTTCAGTAATTTTTTTCCCGGAATTGAAGTAAAAGACGAACATCTTGTAAAGCTCCCGGTATTTACGGGTCCGGCAGATTTTTTTGGTTCACTTCAACATCCTGATTTTGGTGCCTGGAGAAATTCAAAGATCTATGAAATAGCAATTGTTATTGCTGTAGTAGCGAGTTTAGAAACTCTTCTTTCGGTAGAGGCCGTAGATAAATTAGATCCCGACCATCAAGTTTCTCCAACCAATCGCGAACTTGTTGCCCAGGGTGTAGGTAATTTTTTTAGTGGTTTGGTGGGCGGGCTTCCAATCACTTCAGTTATTGTACGTAGTTCGGCAAATGTAAGTGCAGGAGGTAAAACCCAGATGTCATCTATTATTCATGGTGTATTTTTTCTAATTGCTATTTTTGTTTTGCCGAGTGTACTGCAGTTAATCCCTTTATCTGCACTGGCGGCTGTATTAATTATGACGGGGTATAAATTAGCAAGACCGGGATTATTTAAAAGCATGTATCAACAAGGGTTAGATCAGTTCTTGCCTTTTATAATAACCATTTTAGTAATGTTGTTCACTGATCTATTAAAGGGCGTTACAGTAGGAATTCTAGTAGCCATCTTTTTCATATTAAAACAAAATTACAAATTGCCGTTTAAAATGATAAAAGAAAAAATAGATGGAAGATGGAATTATTTTATAAAGCTTTCGCAAAACGTAACGTTTATAAATAAGGGAAAATTTATAGAGTTATTTAAGTCTATTCCGGCTGGTGCAAAGGTTCATATTGATGGAGGCCGCTCAACATTTATAGATAAAGATATTCTTGAAATAATAAGTGGGTTTAAGCAATCGGGTCATATTCATAGGATCACCGTTGTACTTGAGGAAATTGAGGAAGTTAAGGTGTTAAGCAACCATTAACTCAACAAATTAAAATATTAAATAATAAGTATTTCGGAGTTCAAATGAGTTTCGACGTATTAAAAAAAATTAAAATGGAAAGATCATATTTAAAATTATTAGAGAATAATAAGACATGGGTTGACGAGCAATTAAGTAAAGACCCAAATTTTTTTGCCGATCTGGCAAACGTACAAACACCTGAATATTTATGGATAGGCTGTTCTGATAGCCGGGTGCCTGCGAATGAAATTACCGGTACGAAACCGGGTGAAATGTTTGTACACCGAAATATTGCCAATATGGTTGTTCATAGCGATATGAATTTATTAAGCGTTCTTTCATATGCCGTAGAGGTGTTGAAAGTAAAACACGTTATCGTTTGCGGTCATTATGGTTGCGGCGGTATTCGAGCTGCAATGGGAAACCAACAGTATGGTTTAATTGATAACTGGCTAAGGCATATTAAGGATGTTTACAGGATCCATTCAAAGGAACTAGATATGATAAAGGACCTTAAAGCAAGAGAAAACCGATTAGTGCAATTGAATGTGATCGAGCAGGTGCAGGATCTTGGAAAGACATCTATTATTCAAAACGCATGGAAGAACGGGCAATCTCTTCATGTTCACGGCTGGGTGTATGATATTCATGATGGCATCATTGATGACTTAAAAGTGACCTGTACAAGCGTAAAGGACCTTCATGCAGTTTATCATTTAGATAAAGCTATAGATTAATGCAACTAGACCAGAAACATAGTACTAA
>JAGPDW010000149.1:0-7527 GCA_018057345.1 Bacteroidia bacterium
CTTTTCTATATCTACTTAAATCCCTATATTTACTTCCATAATACAAAAAACGATATGAAAAAATCCTTAATTATAGTTGCAAGTGCTGCGGGTCTATTATTCAATAGCTCATGTGGCGATAAAAAAACCGAACAGGAACCTATTGTGGCTCCAGCAGGAATGCATGTGCTTGATCTTACTAAGTACGGTAAGTCATTTGCCATCTTTGTTCCGGATACAGTTCAAAACAAATTAACAGTGATCGAGCAAACTTACGGTGCTTTAGAGATCACGTCAGGTACAAAGTTTGCCATCTCTATTTCGGAGCAACCTGAAGATCTTGAACTAAAAAAGAAGGAAGTAAAAGAAGACGAGGTTAATAAAGTAAAGAGTTTTATAGTTGAAGAGCCAACCGCTATCATGTGGGAAAGCGCTATCACAGATTCTGAATTCCACTTTATCATTAATGTAAAGGTTGGCAATGCCGAATATCATATTAACGATATGAATAATCCTGATGGTAAACCTTACGATAAGGAATCAGTTCAAAAGATGTACGACAGTGCTAAGAACATTAAAGAGATCAAAAAGGAAGTGCCAAGCGCTTAATTAGTGTTTGCGCGAAAAGTCCATTTTCTTCGTTATGCGAATTTTTCAAAATCCTCATTTACCCATAGTAAACTCCGGTTTTGAAAAATCTGCAAGCCTCGAAACTGAACTTTTCACATCAAACACTACTTTTTCTGGTAGATAATAATTAAGACTCGATATAAATAAGAAAGTCCCGTTACAATAGCTGTAACGGGACTTTTTCATTAAAAGAGGATCCTATATTGTGGAATAACGAAGAAGATAAGTTGGTAATCGGTCTTTAAACTCTTATCGGTTAGATCATAGCTCTGCTGAAAGATGTTCTTATGTTTAGAGATATTCTGGATATCTACACTCCACTCGTGCGTTAAACGTTTTGTATTGAGCTTAAAGCCGGGCTTTACATCCATTCTAAAATAATCAGGATAACGTTTCAAGTAAGCCTGAGTATAGTCTCTAACTTCATCACCATATGCAATACTTGCGGCAAGATCAACCGGAACATAACGTTTGCCGCCCGCATAGGTTCCTCTCACATCTAAAGTTAAGGTTGCTCTTTGGTTCAATTTGAATTCCTTTCCACCCAAAAGATTCACAACATAATTGCCATTAAAAGCTGTATTCCTTAAAATTCCATCACTGGCTTTATACTTACTTTCAAAAATGCTGGTGGTAAACAAAAAGTAATAGCCTTTGCTATAAAATTTCTCTAACGTAAGCTCAACTCCATAATTATAACCCTCGCCTTTGCTTACCAAATTAACCACATTCGGACTATTAAAATCCGCTCCTAAATTCAATGCCGAAAAAGTGCTAGGCATCTTATCCACCGGCGCATTATAGATATATTGATAATACAATTCGGTCTTTAATCTAAAGCTATTATTAAAGCTCACATCGTGAGCAATAACTCCATGCACTGCACGTGTAAAATCAAGATCCTTGTTAGTCTCCGTTCTTACACCATTACTATCGGTTTCGCTTGCAAAATAAACGTATAAAGGTTGTAACTGACTATGCATTCCGCCTCCCAAACTCAAACTTTGTTTATCGCTGATGGAATATTTTAAACCTAACCTTGGCTCAACCGAATATTTACTGTTGAGTAAGAAATACTGACTGCTTGCACCCGTGTTCAACATCAGCTTATCCGTGAATTTATGTTGCCACTGAAAAAAAGCGCGAGCCATGGATGATACACCTTTATAATCGCGAAGAACTTTGAATGTATTATAACCAAAAGTAATATCGGTGCTATCTACAAGTAAGGAGTTATATAGATCGAAGAACACACCGCCATTGACAAAATTCTTGCTGTTCATTTTCTTATTATAGATCGTATTAAAAGAATAAATGATGTTTTGTGAAGTACTGCGGTACTCCGGTTTTTTATTGCCGGGCGTGGCAAAATTGGTATCGATCCTATCTGCAATGATATTATTGTACTGACCGCTAATTCCAATATTGGTCTTTAAATACGCATTATTCTTAAAAAGGATCACGTGCGTAACACCGCTTGATCCAATATTTGATCTAAAATACGTATCGCGAGCGCTATATCCATAAAGATCCTTGCCTTTTACTTTGTCTTTATCTAAAAGTGCTATATAACTTAAACCTCCAATTCCCCAAAACGAAAATTTTCCTACTTTGGTCTTAAAGTCGGTTTTAAAAGTAAGATCTTGATATTGTGGAACAGCAGCACCGGTACCAAAATCAATATTCAATGCTTTAAATACCGATAAAGTTGAATAGCGGTAATTCACCAAATACGTTGCGTTCTTCTTTTTATTAAAAGGTCCTTCGGCACCAAGTTCAAAGCCGTTGAATCCTATTTGACTCATAAATTCATGCTTCTCGTTATTGCCATCGCGCATTTTTAGATCGAACACGCCGGCTGTTGCATTGGCATAATCGGCTGCAAAAGCACCGGTCATAAAATCAGAATTATCGAGCGAGTTGTTGTTTAAGATGCTAATTGGTCCGCCCGTTGAACCTGAATTTCCAAAATGATTGGGGTTTGGAATATCTAATCCATTCAATCGCCATAAAACACCGAGTGGCGAGTTACCTCTAACAATAATATCATTTCTTGAATCATTGGCGCCGCTCACTCCCGCAAAATTCGCCGCCATGCGAGCCGGATCATTTCTACTTCCGGCGTAACGACCTGCTTCTTCCGAACTAAACACACGCGAACTTACCGTACTCATTTTATTATTGGTTTTGGTCTTATCTTGCTCCACAATAATTTCGATTTCCTGACCTTGGATCACATTTTCTTCCAATTCAATATTAATTACGGTTTCTTTTCCTGAGTTTAGAATAACTGTTACTTGCTTTTGTTTGTATCCGGTATAGGTGATCTTGATGTTTTGTCGTCCAATAGGCACTTTTTCAATTCTAAAGAATCCATTTTCATCGGCCACGGCATACTTCTTTGTAGAATCCATTAATTGAACAACCGCGCCGGGTAAAGTAGCTTGACTTTGCTTATCCACAATAGTTCCTTTGATGTTTTGGGTAAGCGTTTGAGTTTTAAAGCTCAAAAAAACAAAAACAGATATGATCAGTAAGAAGTATCTCATGTTAATCTTGCTTTGATGCTCCTGGTGGGATATGACGTTCTTTTAAACAATTGTATTGCCAGGGGCAAAATTTATAACCAATGCGTTTATTCACAAACACTGTTCCTTTCCACGATATTTTGAGCATACCATCCGGACGCATCCATTCGTTTTTCATACACTCCAAATCAAATTCGTTTTCTGAGCCTATTGGTACTTTTTTAAAGTGTTTATATGGAAGGAATAGATCATACTTTCCACTCTTAATTCGTTTTCTGGCCCATCCTAAAGAGTCGGTAATTAAACTATCAATACACTTGCCTTTTTTGTACAAATAAATTGTTTGATGGGCAAATGGTTTTACTTTGTGATTTGATGCAAGTGTAACCTCTTCGCTTGGCTGGGCAACACACCCACAATTTTGGCCTCTCATCTCAAATTTATGTTCAAAGGCCTTGGTTTGACATTTTGCAAATAGTGAAAAAAATGTAAAGACTAAAATTAAATACCTCATGTTACGGTGTTGAAAGCGATACCTGAATTATTTTTCCGTTGTAATATTTATGTCCGTTCACAGCAAATTCATAAATATAACTTGCCATTTGATCTGCTTTTAATGGTGCTTTGTAACCAGGAAAAGCTTTAGATAACATTTCGGTTTGAACCGCACCAAGCGCTAAACAATTTACAGAGATGTTAGTACCCTTTAATTCTTCGGCTAAGCATTCGGTTAATCCACACAAAGCCGCTTTACTCGAAGAGTATGCGCTTAATCCGGCAAATTTTGCTGAGCCTTGCACGCCGCCCATGCTGCTAATATTTACGATATGCGTTCCCTTTTTCTTTCCCATAAATGGCAAAAGAGCTTGCGTTAACAAAAATGGAGCGAATACATTTGTTTTGTAAACTTCGGAGATCTCCTTCTCGCTTATTTTTTTGAATGGCTTTTTGATCAATGATCCTGCATTATTAATAAGGATACTTATCGGCTTATTTAAGTACTTACACACTTTGGCAACTTTGTCTATTCCACTTTTTGTGGAGATATCTAAACTTAATGGCAACACATTAGTAAGGTCATTCTTTTTGATATACGTTTCTACACTTTTTATGTTTCTAGAAACAGCCAACACCAAAACATCTGTTTGTGCAAATTGTTTCATTAGTTCAAAACCAATACCCTTTGAGGTGCCTGTAATAATAACCAACATTATTTCGTAAATTTGATGAACCGAAGTTACGCTATTAATGAATATAGGTAAATATATTTTTGCAATAATTGTTTCACTACTGGTTTCTCAAAAAACAGTTGGGCAAGTGGATAGCGTTTATACCGGAGAGCCAAAAAGCAAGGGTGATAAAAAAAAGCAGGCAAAGTCCGATCGTTTTAAGTCTATTCAAGATAAAATAACTTACGGTGGAATGATCATGCCCGGCTTTTACGCAAGTCAATATGGAAATGTATTTTACGTAACTGCTAATCCTAATGTTGGCTACCGATTAACAGATCAATTCACGGTTGGTTTAGGTTTAAATTACAGTTATACAAGTTTAAAGAACCGATATGGAAAGTACAGTCAAAGTATTTACGGTCCGGGAGCTTTTGGGCGATATAAAATATTTGATCGTGCTTTTTTGCAGGTACAATACGATAAACTAAATCAACCTGATTATTATTCGGGGACTGACAAGCGCATTTGGGTTGATTATTTATACGCCGGTGGAGGTTACTTTCAAAGTTTTGGTGAAAATGCCGGTTTAATGTATTCTATATTGTATAATCTAACTCCGGGTAGAAATTCTATCTACTATAATCCACTTATACAAATAGGTTTTGTTGCAGGATTTTGAATTCAAAGCATAAAAGCTGATGATAACCAAGTTTATTATGCCACAGATTGCATAGATTCTCACAGATTTTATTCACAGATTAAAAAAATAGTTATTTAGTGTTAGTTTCGAATAAAACTCTCACATTTAAACGGGTTATGTTAACTTAGAAAGATCTGCGAAAATTTACGGAATCTGCGGCAAGAAAATCGTAAACGTAATTTCCCCTTTGCTTAAATCTAGTTATTCCTTCTTTTCTTTCGACTTGAACTTATTGATGCCTTCATCCAGCCAACTGATATACTCTTCGATATTGGGATCGTAACCTCTTACTTTATTCAGTAATTTTTCGTTGTGATCTAATAATACATAAAGTGGTTGTGAACTTTGTCCGTACAACATCTCTTCCATGTATTTATATTTATCACCAATATCCGTTATCTCCCTTTCTTTTCCAAACCAAACCACATTCATAAAATCTTTTGGATCGAGCGCACGTTTATCATCAACGTATAATGAAACAAGCACAACATCATTATTCAAGCGTTTGATCACTTCAGCATCCGGCCAAACATAATCTTCTGTTTTACGGCAATTAGCACATGCATGGCCGGTGAAGTCGACCATTAAAGGCTTTCCAACTTTTTTAGCATAAGCCAGAGCATTTTCGTAATCGTTTTTAAAGTGTACAATTCCATTCTTATTCACTTCTATGTGCTTTGCAAATTCAGGATCTACATTTTGAACAGAAGCAACAGCATTATTACCACCTCCGCCAAATCCGTGCGGTGATTCGGAATATTCAAGCGGAGGTAAAATTCCGCTAAATAATTTTAAAGGAGCGCCCCATAAACCCGGGATCAAATAAATAGTAATAAAGAAAGAGATGATAGCAAAGAACAAGCGAGTTACACTCAAATGTTTCACATCAGAATCATGCGATGTTTTGAAAACACCTATCAAATACAGGGATTGCAATAAGAAGATAACAACCCAAATACTTACAAAAACTTCGCGCGTTAATATACCGGCTTGAACAACAAGATCAGCGTTGGATGCAAATTTTAACGCTAAGGCGATCTCTAAAAACCCCAAAACAACTTTTACCGAATTAAGCCATCCACCCGATTTTGGTAATGAATTTAACCAACCCGGAAATGCAGCAAATAATCCAAATGGTAGCGACAATGAAATTGCAAAACCTAACATGCCCCAAAACGGACCGGCAATATTTCCTGTTCCGGCTGCTTGTACCAAAAGAGTTCCGATGATAGGGCCTGTACATGAAAAAGAAACTAGAGCCAATGTGAAGGCCATGAAAAATATTCCAAGTAGTCCGCCCTTATCAGCTTTAGCATCAATTTTTCCTACCAACGAACTTGGCAGAATAATCTCAAAAGCTCCAAGAAAAGACGCTGCGAACACCATCAACAAGGCAAAGAAAGCAAGATTGAACCAAACACTTGTGGAGAGTGTATTGAGTGCGCCGGCTCCAAAAACAACTGTAACGCCTAATCCTAAACCAACATAAAGAACAATAATGAATAAGCTATATATAAATGCGTTCTTTAGTCCTTCGGCTTTTGTTTTACTATGTTTTGTGAAGAAGCTTACATTCATTGGGATCATTGGGAAAACGCAAGGCGTTAATAGAGCTAAGAAACCTCCAATGAATCCCGCAATAAAAATTCCCCACCAACTTTGCTCTGTAGTTTCATCTTTATCTGCTTCGCCAACTTTTGAACTTAACGAAAGTGTTTTGGAACTCATCGTTCCACCTTTTGCCTGAACGATCGCATTCGTATCACAAATACAATCTTTGCTTAGCATTTTTGTTGAATCAACATCGGTTGCTTCAACACCAGCCATACCGGCGCATGCCGGAGTTCCTTGTAATTCAAATTCAAATTTATCGGCCGGCGGGAAAATACATTTCTCTTCGGTACATACTTGGGCTTCGTAAGTTCCGGTGATCTTTATTTTATCGGCACTGAGTAATTTTATTTTTTGTGTGAACGTTGCGCTTTTTGGATGATAGGCTACATTCATTTCAAAAACTTTATCAAAAACTTTTGTGGTCGTAGATTCAACTACTTTACCAATTAGTTGATAATCTTTAGATTTATTAAAAACAAATGATGTTGGATTGGGTCCGTCTTCGCCGGCTTTAACTAAAGAGTATATATGCCAAGGTTCATCAATTTTTGCTTTGAAGATGAGTTCGTAATCGCAATCGCTAACTTTTTTTGCTTCAAACTTCCAGTGAACCGGATTTTCTTGTGCTTGAGAAAGAAAACTAAGTAGAAATAGAAGAATAATACCAAGTTTGCGCATACGTTAAATTGATTTAGGAATTAAAGATACTATATTTTTATACGTAAAAAAACATTAATTCCTTTATTCGTAACTATCAATGAATCAGTATATTTGATGGGATAAATAGCCGCTTTTAACTGCCCAATTTTCGGAAGGCTTTTAAAATAATTCGCAGGTCGTTTTCGGCTTTATATTCTTTTGAATAGTTAAGTAAAAGTAAATTGAATTTTTCACCATTTACGGC
>JAGPDW010000150.1:0-7489 GCA_018057345.1 Bacteroidia bacterium
GATGGCACAACCGGTTTTGTTGGTTTTAGAATGCAAATAGGCAATGATTATTATTACGGCTATATGACAATTCAAGTTTCATCTACCAGCGGTGTAACACTTATTGAATATGTTTATAGCAACAAACCCAATGAGCCTGTAACGGCAGGTACAAATTGTTTGAATTTAGGATTAAGTAGAATTGAACTTAGCGATCCATTTAAAATTTATCCGAATCCATCTTCAAAAACCATTCACATACAAAACTTTGGAGGCAATGCAATTTCTGACCTTGTGATCATAGATGTAACAGGAAGAAAAGTATTAGAGCAAAAAGAAAATATTTCTGAAATAGATATTCAACATTTGAATAAAGGCGTTTATCAGATATTGATCACATCAGAAGGAAAGATGCATCCTTGTAAGTTCATAAAACAATAGTTCAGTATTTTGGAAACTGTTGCACCATCCCATAAAGTGTTTAAAGATAAAACTATAATGTTTGAGGGAAAGTGAGCCATGTTATTCTCTCACTGCCCATAAATACCTATGTTTTAGGGTTTTGTAATTTAAAAAAACAGCGAAAAATTTGCATAATTAAAACTTTGCCCTTACATTTGTCGCCCGTTCTAAAATTCATTGGGGGGTTAGCTCAGCTGGTTCAGAGCACCTGCCTTACAAGCAGGGGGTCACTGGTTCGAACCCAGTACTCCCCACAAAAAAAACCCCGATCTTTCGGGGTTTTTTATTTGTATTCATTTTGAATTTAAACCACTTCAAACTGCATCTTGCTAAGCTTTTGGTACAGCCCCTCTTCATTTTTCATAAGCTCTGAGTGGGTTCCTGTCTCCAATACAACTCCTTTTTGCAATACCACAATTTTATCGGCATTTCTTATGGTAGATAGGCGATGCGCTATCACAATACTTGTTCTGCCAACCATCAATTTCTCTAAAGCTTCTTGCACTAATTGCTCGCTTTCGCTATCCAAACTACTTGTGGCCTCATCTAAAATTAAGATGCTTGGATTCTTTAATACCGCGCGTGCAATGGCAATACGTTGGCGCTGTCCGCCTGAAAGTTGAATTCCTCTTTCGCCAACTAAGGTTGTAAATTTATCGGGGAAGGATTCAATAAAATCGTAAGCATTTGCTTTTTTTGCAGCTTCTTCAATTTCTTTTTCCGTTGCATTAGGCCTTCCGTAGGCAATATTATCTCGTATGGTTCCTGCAAATAAAATAACATCCTGTGGCACTAACGCAATTTTTTTACGCAGATCTGTTAACGAATATTCTTTTGAGTTTTTCCCGTCAATGATAATTTCGCCATTTATTGGATCGTAAAAACGCGAGATCATAGAAGCGATAGTGCTTTTTCCAGATCCGCTGGAGCCCACTAGGGCAACGGTTTGGCCAATAGTTGCTTTAAATGAAACGTTTTTTAAAACAACAAAATCCGGTCGGGTTGGGTAATTGAACGACACGTTCTTAAATTCTATCTCACCGCTTTTTGTTTTTTCTGTATCAACAATATTTTCAAGATCAATATTTTCAATGTCGCCATCAATTAATTCAAACACTCTATCGGTTGCACCTAATGCCCGTTGTAAAGAGGCGATCTGTTCGGGTAATCCTCCCAACGAACCTGCAACAAATAAGGACAACATCATAAACGTACCAAAAGCTTCAGCGGTTAAAGTTTTATCAACCTTTAAAGCAAACAACATTTGCCATAAAATAAAGAATACCGATCCAAACACAAATACCATCACAAACGAAAAGAAAAGACCTCTAAAAATTCCGTACTTCAAGCCAAACTCACGAATCACATTTGCTACCTTATCGTACTTTTTTATCTCGTAATCTTCGTTGGTAAATGTTTTTACATTCGTAATTCCCGTTAGTGCTTCACCAACAACAACATTCGATTCTGCAATTTTCTCTTGGTAAGTTTTAGAGAATTTTCTGATCTTCTTGGCAAATAAAATAGAAACAATAGTTAATGGCGGGATGATCACCAAGAACCATTTTGCAATTGGGCCTGAGGTCATCATCAAAATAATTAATCCTCCAACACCAACAATGGTTTGTCTTATTAACTCAGCAATTGTGATCGTGAACGCATCTGAAATAACGCTAATATCTGTGGCCATTCTGCTACTTAATTCTGCCACCTGACTTTTAGAAAAGAAACTCATGGGCATTTGTATCAATCGCTTGAATGTATCTAGTCGTAATGCTTTAAGAATATTTTCGGTTACTTGCGCAAAAAGATAAACCCGCCCAAATGAGAAAGCTGCTTGCAAGAGTAAAATACCAAGAAGCACGCCGCCAATTTCCATTAACTCAACGCGCACGATTTCTGCATTCTTGGTCTCCTCGGCAAGGTAGCCTAACATTTGTCCCGATTTTAAAGGAAATATCAAACCAACTCCGGCACTCCCCACTAAAAAGATCATTCCTAAAACAAACTTCCACTTGTGCTTGCCTAAGTATCCAAAAAGGCGCAATGACTTTTTAAGATTAGCTATGCTAAGCTTTGCCTTAGGTAATTCGTCGGTATCGTTATTTGTAGGACCTGCGCCCCTTCGGCCTTTTGCCATAGATCAAAAAATATGGGCAAAATTAGGGTTTTTTCGAGGTATAGCTGTCATATAATTGTAATGAGGCCTACCGTTTACCGCCATTTTACGTCTGTTTACCGCTTTGGTGCCTTACGGGGTGGGCAGGTTTATGGGGTAAAATTTATTTGCGGATTAAATAAATTGCCTATATTTGCAGTCCGTTTTAAAAAGTATAAAAATTAGAAAACATGAAAAGGACCTTCCAACCATCGAGACGCAAGAGAACCAACAAACACGGGTTCAGATTACGCATGGCTAGCGCTAATGGACGTAGAGTATTAGCTGCACGTAGAGCTAGAGGACGTAAGAAATTAACAACTAGCTGCGAAAGCACTCACAAGTAATTAATAATCAATAGATTATATATAAATCCACCTCAAAAGGGTGGATTTTTTATTTAACGGAAATCATTAGAACTATTCCAAGAACTCACACTAAGATTATTGCTGAAAGCAAAGGTGAGATAGGTTGTAATACCCATATTGAAAATGAGAATATGAAAGAAAGCACCCACGCGATACATGCCCCAATAATCGGCCCCTTCTGGCAGCCATATTAAGCGTGTAGGTAAAGTAACCGCTAAAATTGCCGATACCAAAACCACAGTAAAGACTAAAGTTTCAAAACGGCGCATTGGCCAATTAAAAAATTTGCGATGCTTGCTTAACCCACTTCCCCATTTATGAATGAGGTAATAGTTGCCATGATCAGTTTGGGCGAATAATAAAAGCTCTTCATCTTTTCCATCAGTTCTGAAATTTTCGATGGGCGCCAAAATTTTAAAACCTTTAAGATCTTTGCGATGTTTGGTATTGAGATCCTTTATTTTTAAAATAGCTTCGTAAGGAATCTCTTTTTTGTAATTCTGAGAATCAATAAAACGTAAACGGTAGGCGATGCAAATTTCTTTTATATCGGCTAAAGAAAAAATGGCTAATATATCGGCATCATCTTCATTCATCAATTCAAAAGAACGATTATAAAGTTGAAGATGCGCCAGAACTTTTTTTTCGTGAAACAGATCGTTGTTCAGGATCTTATGTACTTCATTAATAATAAGGTCTTCCTGCTTAGCGTGTTTGATCTTTCGCTTTAAAAGTTCGTTAACTATAAGCGCATTTGGCTTCATTAAAACGGAATGATGGCGATACCCACCGAATAAGGAATAATCCCATCGGGCCCTCTTTTGGTGAATACTTCGCTAAAATAGTAACTCGCGGTTAAACAAAATTGCTCAACGCCTATCCTGGCAACAACACCATACCTTAAATAATTCATGTTCTTGGTATCGTAAAATTTGAAATGCCCTTTATCATCAAACACTTTTCTGAAATCGCTAAATACATACCCAATTTTTCCACCGAGCATTATTTTGAATTTGGAAATAGTTTTGGTTCTGAATCGTATCTCTAAAGGAACTTCCACAATTCTTTGACTGAAACGATTGACGGTATAATTGTTTGTTTTTGGAATAATATCGGTGATATTATGTTTTTGCAAACTATCATAACGATACACAAAATCGGCATTACTATGAAAGTTATGATTAAAAAAACCAATGCCATATCCAACACTAAAATTAGAACGACCTATGGATTTATCAAACATTAGCGCCACATTAAAACCCATGCTTTTCCAATTCATGGTAATTCCTTTTGGAACATTTAACCAACCGGTATGGCTCACTTCGAGAATCAAGCGATCGCTTGGCTCGCTTTTATAATTCTTAAGGTCATACTCTTCGTATTCTTTTGTTACTTTTTTTTCTTGGTTTGATTTGTCTTGCCCATTTGCAATAAAACAAAGTAGAAGAATATGACACAGAGTATGGGCGATTCTTTTCATAAATGAAGGAGAGCAAATATAAACAATTTTAACATTATTTCCTTGCGTGTGCATTTGAGAATTCCCTAAATTGTGTAGCTATCAAACAAGCACCAAAACAGATCTTTTTTTATGAAAAAACTTTACTTTGTTATTTTCCCCTTTATCGCACTTTCTATAATTTGTACAGCTTTTGTTTCTATGAAGTTTCATAGTAAAAGTAGTGGAGGCATTGATAGCAGAAATGGTTCACCCGGAGAGGGAACTTGTTCAGTTTGTCACTCAACAGGTTCTAATGCAACAACGGTAAGTATTAATGTTACACCTTCTTTAACAAGCAATGAATTTACTCAAGGACAAACGTATACAATTACTATAACTGTTGCAGGAAGTGGCTACAGTAAATTCGGTTTTGGTTGTGAGATACTCGAAAAGCCAAGCAATACAAACGCGGGTTTAATGCAAAGCCCAGGAAGTGGAGTGCAATTGATAAACGGAAGTAATGGAAGAAAGAATGCTTTGCAAACTGCCCCAAAAAACGGCTCAGGCACCGCAGACTTTACATTTGAATGGATAGCCCCATCAAATAGTAATAGTGTTACAATTTATGCAGTTGGAAATTGTGTAAATGGTAATGGAAGCACAAGTGGAGATTTTGCGCGAGCAGTTTCGCTTACCCTTACAACACCAACAGTAACAGCATTAGGCGAACAAAAAGAAGCATCATTGAAAGGGTTTAATCTGTATCCTAATCCGGCACAAGACAAGATCCATTTAAGTTATTCTTTGATCGATCCAAAGAATGTAAAAATTCAGTTGAGTTCGATCTCGGGAGAAGTTGTTGCCGAATTAATGAATGAAGGTCAAACCAATGGGATCCATGCAAAAAATCTTGATATTCCTGCCCATTTAGCTGCCGGTGTTTACTTTTTAAAGGTGTTTACAGATGATCAAAGTGTGGCTCAGCGATTGGTTGTGATCAAATAAGGCGCAGTTCCATTATTTTTATATAACTTTATCTAAACCAATTAAAAAAAATTTCATGAAGAAAATCTACACACTATTATTTGTATGCATTAGTTTGATGAGCGCACGCGCAACCTCTTATACTATTTCTACAAGCGGTACATCTTATTCACCAAATACTTTAACTGTAAGTATTGGCGATGTAATAACCATTCAAGCTTCGGGTACTCATCCATTGGCTCAGGTTGATCAAACAACATGGAATGCAAATGGAACAGCAACAGTAAGTGGCGGTTGGGGAACTACAACGGCAAATCATACGTTTACAGTAAGTTCAGCAAACAGCATATATTTTGTATGTACCAATCATGTTGGGTCGGGAATGAAGGGACAAATAACTGTAGCAGCTTCAGGGATCAAGGAAAGTTCAAATGCGATAAATTCACTTTCTGTCTTTCCGGTTCCTGCGCGTGAAATCATCCATTTAAACTATTCTTTAAAAGAAAGTGCTTTAATTGAGATCGATATAATTAGCTTGAGCGGACAAAAAGTAGCATCCTTAGTTAATGAAATTCAATTAATTGGAGCACAACAAAAAGTACTGAATGTTCCTTCAAACCTAGCCTCAGGCGTATATTTTATACAAATAAGCGCAAATGGTTTAAAAACGGAAGAGCGTTTAATAAGCATTAAGTAATTTCGACTAATTTCATATAAGATCCGCTCAAATTGGGCGGATCTTTTTAATTGATTATTTTCTCAAAACAATTAAAATTGTTGTTAGATTTGTTACAGTTATAAACTATGCATTTATCAGAAAAGGTTAAAGAGATAGCGGAATCGCAAACTATTGCGATGGCCCGAAAAAGTCGTGAGCTAAAAGCACAAGGCATTGATATCATTAGCCTGAGTTTGGGCGAACCCGATTTTCCAACACCGGAAATAATTAAAAAAGCCGCGAAGGATGCTATCGATAATAATTTTAGTTACTATACACATGTTTCGGGTTATTTAGAATTACGTGAAGCTATTTGCAAAAAATTTAAACGCGATAATAACTTAGAATATACACCCGAAGAAATTGTTGTTTCAACCGGTGCAAAACAAAGTATTGCCAACGCTGTTTTATGTATCATCAACCCGGGAGATGAAGTAATTGTTCCTGCACCATATTGGGTGAGTTATTTAGAGATCCTAAAATTGGCAGGAGGTGTTCCAAAGATCATTAATGCAAGCATTGATGCTGATTTTAAAATAACACCACAGCAATTAGAAGCGGCGATCACTCCAAAAACTCGCATGATCATTTTAAGTACACCTTGTAATCCTACCGGAAGTGTTTACTCAAAAGATGAATTAAAAGCATTGGCTGATGTGGTGAAGAAATATGATGAACTTTATATTTTAAGTGACGAGATCTATGAGCACATCAATTTTGTTGGAAAGCACGAAAGCTTTGCGCAATTTGATTTTATTAAAGATCGCGTGATCACTATCAATGGCGTTTCAAAAGGTTTTGCCATGACAGGATGGCGCGGAGGAATTTTAGCGGCTCCAAAATGGATAGCACAAGCCTGCGATAAAATGCAAGGACAATTTACTTCGGCAACTTGCAGCATTACGCAACGCGCTATTCATAAAGCCATGGAATTGGATTTTGATACGTACATCAAACCAATGCAACAGGCATTTCAAAAACGCCGCGACTTGGTTTTGCAATTGATGAAAGAAATACCGGGATTAAAAACAAACACACCTCAGGGCGCATTTTACGTATATCCTGAAGTAACTTCTTATTTCGGAAAAAAATATAAAGACATGAAAGTGGATAATGCAACTGACCTTTCATTATTCCTTTTGGCCGAAGCACACGTGGCCATAGTTCCGGGTGCAGCTTTTGGCGATGATAAATACATTCGTTTTTCATATGCCACCAACGAAGACAATTTACGCGAGGCTCTTAAACGTATGAAAGAAGCTTTAGCAAAACTATCTTAATTCGATGAGAAAATTCTCTATAAAAAAAGAACACGTTCGCGAAATTTTCAGATCCTTCAACAATCTTAACGTGCTTATTATTGGCGACGTAATGGTGGA
>JAGPDW010000020.1:0-25619 GCA_018057345.1 Bacteroidia bacterium
GTTGATCCCATTATGTTTAATTATATCGTAAAATTACGATAGATATATTGAACAAGCAAATCAAGGAGCGTTAAAATTTTGAAAATGGCAATTAACGAATAGGTTAGAATGTGCTGTATATAGCTAAATTGCAGTAGTTTATAAGCTGTTAATTAGCCCCAACTTCTAAAACAAAAAAAACGATTATATTTATAATCTAAGCTTGAAATTATATCTATGAGAATTTTAAATACATCCTTTTTTCTCCTTATCACAACCTTTACTTTTTCGCAATTTCCGAAGAACATGGATTTTTCTGATCGATCGGTAGCCGAAACGGGTACCGTTCAAGGGGGAGCATCAGTAAGTTATTACGGCGCAGAAAAAAAATTGGTACGCCCGCTGGTTGTACCAAAAGAATATGTGTTTTATAAAACATCATGTGAGTTTTTAATGAATGGAATTGATGTAGGTTGGATCAATAGTCCGAACTGGAAGCGTAAGTATGATTGGAAATATGGTGATCAATACGAGGACGGTTTGTTTAGAACAAAAAAAGACGATGAGAAAAATCTGCCGCAACGTTTTGTATTGAACAATGTGTTCCAGCCTGCGAAAGCACATCCATTGTTCCAATATATGATGAATAAGAACGATAGTTTGTATCAGCCCCAGGTAGGAGAAGGAAATACACGCGAGTATCAAATAAAAGTACAAAAGTACGAGAACAATCCTCCTCGTATGACCATTGGGATCCATATTAACGATATGCTGCGCACCACTTCTATTTCAGAATACACGGAATTGGATTGGAAAACAACTTTAAAAACACCACATAAGGTATATAAACGCAATGATTCTATATGGTTTCGTGCTATTGATGCAATGGATATGGATCAAAGTGACCTGAGGTTTCAAAAGAATGCGGTATACATTGTAATTGGTTCGGTAAAGGATGTAGATTTCTCAAAGGGAATGTCAGATGGAACGCAAGAATATCGCTTTACGGCCTATCCCAATAAGGAAGCCAATTCTTTAACGCGTATAGATCATGTGATCATTGAATTGGTAGGCCATGATGAATCCATAAAATTGTTCTTCGATAAAATTGATTGGAAACAGATCGACAAGGCGTTTAAAGTGAAAGCGAAGTAGAAGTAGAACTTCTGAGTTTTTTAACCACAGAGGCCTGCGGCTTCACAGAGGTTTACACATAGAATCACAGAGTGCACGAACCGCCGAGTATTAAATACAATGTTCTTCGTGGTTAAAAGTCTTAATCCTCCACGATCAAAAACTCCGTCCTTCTATTCTTCGCTCTTCCTACATCCGTTTTATTATCGGCAATTGGTTTGTTAGGACCAAAACCTTGCGCAGTGATGCGCTTACCCGGAACTTTATGCTCTTCTAAAAATGATTTTACAGAGTATGCACGATTGCTACTTAAAGCTTCATTATCTTTTGTATTACCAACATTATCGGTATGACCTTGAATTTCTACATGCATATTTGGATTGTCGAGCAAATAAATAGCAAATGCTTTTAATACTACTTTACTTTCGTCGGCAATTTCGGCGCTGTTGGTTTTGTAAGTTAAATTATCAATCACAAAACTTTGTCCTTTTTCTGCTTTCTGCACCACAACTACTATTGGTGCGGCTGTGCTTGTTGGATTAGCAGCTAATTTTTTTGCATCCACAAGGGTTGAGTTAAACGCTACACTATCTTTTTTTACAGTGATGGTGAAATTCTCAAATTTTTCTTTGTTGATCACACCCATAAAATTTCCGGTGACACTATCTACAACAGCATTCGTTTTTTCTTTGGTTACTGTATTGTGGATCTCTACCACCGCTCCAACTACAGGTTCTCCATTTTGATCTTTTGCTTTACCAAAAAAGAAATCCATAGTTTGCGGACGAGCTTCTTTATATAAAGGAAAGCTGTACAGGTCATAACGTCCAACGCCTAATCCTTTTACTTTGCCTTCATCAAAACATGAGAAATAACCAGTCTTTGCATCTCTACTCACAAAAAAGCAAGCATCCTCACCAACACTATTTATTGGCCCACCAATATTTACAGCATCATCCCATTTACCTTTAATGTCTTTGCGCACATAAAAAATATCGTAGTTACCAAAACCATAATGTCCGTTGCTACTAAAGTATAAAGTTTCACTATCACTATGAATGAAAGGTGTTTTCTCATTCTTTTCTGTATTTACACCGGGGCCAAGATTTTCGGGAACACTCCATTGCCCATTTTTTGGATTTTTACGCGTCACATAAATATCAATGCCGCCATAACCACCCGGTCTGTCGCTTGCAAAATAAAGTGTTAAGCCATCGGCCGCAATAGTTGGTTGACTATCCCAAAATTTCGGATCATTTACCGGTGGAGGAAGTTTGCTTATTGGACCCCATTCTTCATTGAACACATCCGTTTGCGCATGACAAACATAAAGATCTATATTTGGTTGCATGCCACCTTCGTTCTTCATCATTGCAAAATATAAATGTTTATTATCGATTGAAATGGTACAACCGCCTTGATTATCTTCGCCTTCATTGAAAGGATAATACATCAGATCTCCTTTGGAAAATACACCTGTATTATCGCGCTTGGAAACCATGAACACTTCCACTTCTTTATCGGTTTGATACGCTTTCAATTCTTTTTTTGGCATTTTGCGAACGTACATAGCGTATTTATCATCAGGAGTTACATAGGCCAAATATTCATCACGTTCGGTTGAAACACCACGTACAACTTTAGGATCAAAGGGAACTGCTTTCTTCAATTGTTTATCTTTTACGCATTCTTTTTTCATGCCTTTGGCATTGATCCGTTGTTGATCGTAATCTTTTGCGAACTTACTCGCATCTTCATCTTTAAAGTTCAAGAAGAGTTCAAAATAACGAATAGCCGAATCATTTTTAAATTCTTCGTAATACGAAGTGCCAATAAAGTAATAAGCCTCGCTATGTATTTGTGGACAATATTTGATCGCCGCCATGTAAAAAGGAACAGTAGGTGTGTAAGGTTTATTTTCCAGCATACAACGCACCATGATCTCGTGCGCTAAAGCAAAATGCGCGTCGGCAAATTCGGGTTCTATATCAATGGCTTCCATTAAGAACTTTAAGCGTTCCGGTTTTTCGTATTTCTTTTTATCGGTGCCCTTCATAAAAAGAAGCATAGCCTTTTTATTGGTCATCTCATTGCAAAGATCTTTGGTGTGTTCATCTTGCGCAGAAGTTTTAGAGATAAAACAAAAAATGATAAGAAGTGAAGGAATTAATTTCCTTAAATATAAACCTGTTGCCATATTCTCCATATATAGTGTTTGAACGAAAACTTAGTGTTTGGATGGAAAAGTTCAGTTTCGAGGCTTACGCAGTTTTGAAAATCAAAGAGTTTACCTTTGTAACTGATTGTTTTCAAAACAAGTATAACGAAGAAAATGAACTTTTCGGCCAAACACTATATAACAAATTTAGTGCTAAGGATACATCTTTGAAAGGGAAAACTAGATTCTTATGGACTAAGAATTGTTAATTTGTAAAGTATTAGCGAATAATCACAAATTTCTTGGCGCCCATCAATTTGCCACCTTCTATCACATGGATCAAATAGGTGCCATTTTGAAGGGTAGAGGTGTTTATTTTGGCACTTGAAATGATGTCTGTACCTAAAAGTTTTCTTCCTGTAATATCATATACTTCCAACTTTTTTAAAACCATAGAGGAGTTTTTGTAATTCACATTTAAAACATCAGAAGCGGGATTTGGATAGATCTCAAAGCTGAGTTCATTTGGATCAATTGTTTTTACACCAACACCGCAATTTAAATTACCCAATGAGGTTTGATTTTGAAGTACAAATGCACCGGTTCCATCCGGGCATCTTCCCGTAGAAACATTGGCTGTTTGATTTCCGTATGTTAAACTATCAATAATAATACCCGAGCCATTGCTCAACATGATCTGTTCGCCATTTTCGCTCAGTTTAAAGCTTGCATGAATATTTGTGGAAGGCGTTGTAACTTCATCGGCCCAAACAGTTAAAAAACCATTAGCGGGAACAACTGTTGTAGGTGTAAAAGCAAATTTTACTTTGTTGCTAAAATTATCTGTTAAATAGAAACCATTTAAACTTAAAGGCGTGGATGTGTTGTTGTAGAGTTCTATCCAGTCTTCATTTGTATTAAATTCATTTTGCACGTCGGTAGTGTTCAGGGTTAAAAACTCGTTGATCACAATTTGGCCCGGCGTTGGAACTCCTGCTGCATTGATCACATGAAATTCGTGTTCGGCTCTTTGCGGTGAAAAGAAACCTGCATTTGCATTTTCGGCATAAATATAATATTGCACTTGAGCACTGCTAACGGCAATATCAATTCCGTAAACGCCATCGCTTGCTGCGCCATCGCCATGCGCACCATCATCAAACATAAGTGTGCGTCTAAATCTTTCCATGATGGAATTTCGTTTGCCAATATAAACTGCAGTTGCGTTCCCTATGGTTGCTGTAACAAAAACAGTAGAGTTAAGAACCGGATTTACGCTTGATGATGCAACACCACTAATAGTTGGAGCAACTTGTAAAAATTCAGGTGTAGAATTTAAATAAGCCAAACGGTTGTTCATAAAAGGAAAAATGCCTGGAACTGTTTTTGGGCCAAGAACAACAGTGCTGGTAAGGTTATTTTGAAACTGGGTATAAGTACCAAATTTAAATGGATCAGAAAGAACTGCTGTATCAATAATATTGTGAATTGTTTGTGCAAATACCGAGTACGAGCCATTTGCCAAATTTTCGTTAACTATAGTTTTGAAATGCGCAATGTACATTCGTTTGAACATTGGCACTGCTAAAACATTTTTTACCAAAGGCCACATGCTATCGTTTATGTGGAGCACAGGAGATAGATTTTCCATTTGGGTTAAAGTAAGCGCAGGGCCAACATCAGCTTTATTAAAAATACCAATACCGCCATTCATATCCCATAAAATTGGGTTGAAGCGACCGTTATGATCTTGATAAATGTAATAATTGTGTTTTCCGTTACCTAAATAGCTATCTAATGTTACAAATGCGTTATTATAAGCATGATGCCAAAGTGTACGATCAACATCTAAAATATTCTCAATGCCATTAATGTTATTCTTTAAGCTGTCGCATAAACGTTTTAAGTGCGTCCACCCATAATCTGATTTTAAAGTATAAGGTGTATAATATAAAGCGGTATCATTTCCTTTGTAACGCAGATCGCAACCGCCCAGATCCCCAAATACAAACGCGTGATCGTTCGTATAAAATCGTTCTTCCAAAAAACTTTTAGTAACAGCTTCCACATTTGTATAAACGCCCATGTAAACACCATTTACAATAACCTGAGCAAAATTTGCTTTCGAAGCTTTGCCATAATTTTGAAATGTATTGTAAAGCAATACTTCGCGAACAAATGATGGTTCGTTATAGCCGTTACTGAGTTTAATGTCTTTATATCCTAAGTAATCTTTTTGAACGAAATGATCGAGTTCTATGTGGAAGGGGTTTTTGGCGTTATTAGGATTGTAAGAACTATTTCCTTTGTATTTTACACCTGCACTATCAAACTTAACGCCATTGATCTTTACCCATTTCGACATGGTATAACTATCACTGCCTTGTTTTGCGGTATCTAAAATATAATCCCAATTAGATTGATTAAAAGAAATTTCAATCTTTTGGATAGTATTGATGTCGTAAAAATTTTGCGAAACTAGTTTTGAATTGCAAACTACCAATAAAATTAAGAGGGTGAAAAATGGTCTCATACTAATTATTTGTTTACTAAGATACAAAAAAATAGGAGAAATAAAAGAAGGGAAATGCTAAAAAATTTGAGATGCTCAAAATGGTTTACACCAAATAGAAAAACACCGCGTGGTTAGTGCGGTGTTTTATATTTAGGGTTAAGCAGTACTATTTTTTAGGAGTGTCTTTAGTTCCTTCGTCGGATTTTTTATTGCGTTCCATTATCCCATCTAACAATTGTAATCCCAATAATCCGTTGATAGGACCGTTTTGGCCATCGCCATTTCCTGTGATCAGTACTTCAGGAATTATTTTGATGCGTTCTTTACCAATTTGCTCGGTTACTTTAAGTTTGGTGAAATTATCTCCGCCCATGGCTTCTACTGATAATTTGTACGCTGTTGCGTTTGATTTACCAATTGCTAGAATTTTTTCAGCCTCTGCGTTACCGGTTACAGATATTTTTTCAGCATCGGCATTTGCCAATGCCTTGATCTTTTCAGCTTCGGCATTTGCAGTTACTTTTGTTTTTTCAGCATCAGCGTTTGCTATGATCTTTAATCTATCAGCTTCCGCTACTGAAGCAATTTTTACACCACTTGCTTCACCAGTTGCTTTTTTTACGGCCGCATCGGCAATACGTTCAGCTATCAACACACCCTGATCTGCCTTTACAATTTCTTTTTGCATATCGGCCACAGCGGTTTCTTTTTCTAAAGTTTGACGAGTAACCTCTGCTTTTTTCTGGGTTTCGTAAGTTGTGTTTTGTTCTTCCGCAATTTTGCGATCAGTTAATGTTTTCATTAAACTTTCCGGTGGAACAATGTCTCCGATTAGTGTATCTACACCATTTACATTGTATTGATCTAATACTTCGCTGATACGTTTCTTCGCCGCATCTTGTCTTTCTTTACGTGAACTTAAAAAAGCGATCACATCACTATCCTGTGCCGAATTACGGAAATAGTTACCAATGGTAGGTTCTAAAACCTGACCAACTAAATTCATCATGCTTCCAAAGCGCGCAATTACTTTTGGTGCTTCGGTTGTTGGAATATGAATGATCTGACTTACATCTAAATTAAAAGGGAAACCATCTTTACTTCGAACAGTAATGGTACTTAAATTTTTATCTAATTGATGCGATTCGCTTCGTGCATTAGCCCAATTTAAAACTAAGTTTGTAGTTGGCACTAATTCAACTCGCATGATAAATGTATTGATAGGATATTTGCCCGGACCTAATGGTTCGGCCCAAACACCTTTTTCGCCTTTGCTTACAATATTACCATGTTTAAATTCTGTTCCGCTTAGGTCTTTCCCTTCTTTCCCTACATAACTAATTACAACGCCCACATATCCAATCGGGATCTCCATCATTTTTATTTGCTCTACTGTAACAAACCACGGATTAATATAGTAAGAGCCTGCTAAAATTACTTGAGGCTGCAAACCTTTATTACCGCCACCTTTTAAAAAGGTATCGGCATCTTGAAAATTATTGTGCCCGGCCACATCTTTACCTGCAATACTTCCTTCTTCAATTGGTAAACCATCAAGCGTAGTAATGATACCAACCATATTTTCGTTAATAGTAAACATATCAACGGTAAAGATCTCAAACAAAAATGTGTTGATACGATAAGTACCGGCAGTTATATAAGCGCTTTGCCTTCCTTTTTGTCCGCCTTTGGTTAAAAAAGATACAGTATCCTGAAATCCATCGCACTCTACTTTACGAGCAAGGATATGGCCTGTTTGTAATTCAGTACCATCTTTAGCAACTATCAAACCAATTTTTCCCTGAGGAATTACGGTGAGCGCTTGTTGTGTAATTTCAAATTGCCATATCCATTTCCAGAAATAAATTCCGGGTGCTAATGTTTGCGCTTGGAAACCGGCCTCACCTTCAACGGCAATAATTCTTCCCGGAGGTAATTCAGATTTTCCGAAGAGAACGAATTTTTTAGTAACCAAACCGATCTTGTCTTCCGGAATAATAATAATCCCGAATAAACGAAAAATAAGTTTGTAAAATACTAATAATAGAATGGGAACAAGAACCCACCAGAATTTCAATACATAAGGTAACATGATAGAGGATTTTAGAGTATGAAATTACTCAATGCAAACACGAGGCTTTCAACAAAATATTAACTGTTTTGGCTTCTTAAGCAAGGATTAAGCTTAAATGTTATCGAGCCTGTTTTTTGTAAGGTGATTTTGGTGTTGACCTGTATTTAAGGTAGTTGCAGGCTCAAAAAGCATTACACTTACCTCGTTTTTGGCTACAGGGCGATGTTCAACTCCTTTGGGAACGATCAAAAATTCTCCTTCTTTTAGTAGAATGCTCTTATCGCGCATTTCCATCATAAATTCGCCTTTTAAAACCAAAAACATTTCATCTTCGTATTCGTGCGAATGCCAAATAAATTCGCCCTGAAATTTAGCGAGCTTTACGTGTTGGCCATTTAATTCTCCGGCAATGCGGGGATTCCAATGATCATTAAATAAGGATAGTTTTTCGGCGATATTTACTTTTGTTATCTCCATATGTAAATTTAAAATTATAACTTAATAAAAAAAGTAGTTCCATTTATACTTCTTTGATTTTTCGAATCAGTAAATTCTATCACTACTTTGCTAAAGATATAGATCTCGCCGGGAGCGCAGTACTTTGTAATTTCAGCTATATTATTATCGGTAAGCATATAACTTTTGGTCCCATCATTACTCACCTTTGTTACTTCCATATTAATTATCTTAAATCCACAGTCGTAATCAAAATCTCTAAGGTCCAATATAACACTTTCCGCTTTAGAAAAATCAGCGGCTTTCACATCTCCACCTTTTGATTCGTTAAGTGAACTTCCCATGTATATTTTTAGTACAGGCGATGGAATTTTTCGGTTCCTGAATTTGTAAGAGTAGGTTTGATCATTTACAGTAATATTTACAAACGTGGGATTGGTATTCTTTACATCAATATAATAAATTGAGGAATCTTTGGAAGAAACGTCTTCTTTGATAATAATGCCGTTTTGAACTTTAACCGAATATTTTTTGGAAGGATCTTTATAGAGGATAAATCTGTTCTCAACTCCTATATAAAAAAGATCACTGGAATTTATCCTATAAAAAGGTTGATTGCCCTTGGTGGTTTTTTTAGCGGCAATTTTAGTTTGTGCCTTAACATCAGCGAAGAGTAAGCATACTATAAATAACAGAATATACCTCATTTGTAATGTAAATATAACCAAATGAGCTTTAAATTAACAGCTTATTCTACAGGATAACCCTTTTTAAGCCAATCTTCTTCAATTCCAACAGGAAGATCAAGGATCATTATCTTTTTAAATCCGGCTTTGGCAGCGGCTTCAAAGGCGGGTTTAATATTAGGACAGGTTTTGTAAGAACAACAACCGCAATAAAAAACAACGTCTTTGTTCTTGTCTAACCCCTCTAATTTATCCTTCAAACGCATCATTCCAAATTCGTAATTAACCGCGCCAACTAATTGCGCTGTTTTAATATTTTGCATTGGACCAATATTTAAAATAAGTGGAAGATCTTTTGCGTTGGTTTTTATTTTATCGGCAAGATCTTTGGTTGGTAGAATTTGTTCTTTTTTCCAAGGATTTGTGGGTTCCTGGGCAAAAAATGAAAGTGAAATAAGCGTAAAGATAGTTACAAGGAATTTCATAGAATTGTTTTGATTCAAAAGTACACAAACCGTGCCGAACATATTCTTAAAAATTCTTAAACGCGGGTCAATTAGCCTTCTAATTGAGTCTTTATCAACTTTAAGATCGGGTTCCATCCTTCTCCATTATTATAGGCTTCTTTATAACGCTTTTCGCCTTCTGCAACTTTATTGTAGTCACCTTGAGTAACACGTAGTGTTGTGCCGCCGTTCTCTTCAATAAGATCGTATGTTACTGTAAGATAATTTTCGGGAATATCGGGAATGTTAGTGTTATGAGGATCAATAACCGAATAAGCTAAATGTTTTGTAGGTTCGATACCTTTAATGTGTCCTTTAACCGGAATGAATTCTTTTCCTTCATGCATCATTTTCCAAATGAGTGTGCTTCCAACTTTCCATTCAGAAACAGTTTCGCAGCCAAACATGTATTTTTTGGTCTCCTCTGGTTTTGTAAGTGCATCCCAAACTTTTTGTGCAGGAGCTTTAATGTGAATGTTGTTGGTGATGTGTAACTGACTCATAGTACTATGGAATTGTAAAATTAATTTGTGTATTAGTTGTTGTTGTTCCTTGCGCGCTTAATGAGAATGTAGTGTTGGCTGTGCTTATCCAATCGCCGCTATTAATAGTTTTATTGCCATCGTTATCATAAAATGCGTAATAGAAGTATGTGCCCGGATGCATGTAGTTAAATGTAAATGTTGCGCTGCTTGCCGAAAGGAATACATAGCGCGATCTCGTTTTTAAAGCGGCACTATTAAATGTAAAGCCCGAGAATAAGGGCTGCGTAGTAATTACCAAAAAAACTTTTTTAGTTGAAACCGGCGTATAACTTGCAGCATAATTATAGGTGGCGGTTGTTTGTCCTAAATAGGGTTGCGCAGTTTCCGGATACGGATCGCCGGAAGGTGGACCCGATGTAGAATAGTAAACAGCTTCTGTTTGAGAGTCAAATGTGCTCGAAAAATCTTTGGACATTGTTTTTTTAGGAAAAGCAAAATTGCTAACCGCTGCTTGGGTAGAAAGAGAATCTTGCAGTTTTGCACTCCAACTCATATGATGTGAAGCAGAAGTTAGTGTATTATATTTATTAGTGTACGATAAAATGTATAAACTATCAGCCCTAAAGATAACTTCGGTATACGCTTTCTTTTTTCCTTTTATTATTTCCGAGAAACGATAAAAGGAACTATTTGTATTTTCAGAAACGCTATCAGCTAAAAAATATGAAACACGTTTCATGGCAGTGAACGAACCACCGTTGCGAAAAGCTACTTTATACTGGTTATTGTATTTGGCAATAAAAAACGACATAAAAATATCGTTCAAGGTGTCTAATTCGTTCTTAGCCGAAATTTGATTCTCGGAAATTGGTCGGAAGTCAACTATCCATTCAGGATATCCACCCAAAGGAGTGCTAGAATTTACCGGCCCGTTCCAAATGCCTTTTAGTTTTTTTAGAACGCCAAAACCGTAGGTATTATTTATATCGGGTTGTACCTGAGGATTTGGATCAGGTGTAGGATCGTTGGTTTTACTGTCGTTCTTGCAATTTGTGAGATAGAATAACACAGCAAATGAAACTAAAAGGATCTTTTTAAGCATCCCTAAAAATACGAAATTGTATGAAAAAATAAAAGAGTTTTGTTTTGGCATATTTATTGTTGTTATAGTTTATAATAAGGTAAATGAAATTTATTATGGAGTACCACTAATCTAAATAAATAGGCCTGATTAGAATTGTTATTCAATGGAATGGAAGTATGCTTTTGATCAGGATTATCTTTGAAGAGTTAGAGCACAATTTTGGAGTGAAATTGGATTCCTGAGAAAAATAAATTGAGTAAAGATGCTATTTAATTGAGCGGAAATTTTTGTGACGGACAATTGAGTGAGTAACTTTGTAAAGTAAGATTTAATCAACAAACACCAAGTATATGAGTGATCCAAATACTGAAAAAGCGCTGAATGTATCGTACAGCGTGCTTTCAAGCGAGTTCGACGGCCTTTTAATTGTGGCAAAAAGAGAACTTAATACCTACAAACTTTTTATTTCGAAAGAACTTTTAGGTTGTACCGAAACTAAGGAAGTTTATGATCCTATTATTACAAAGAACATGGTAAATTTTATTGAAGGAGTAGGAAATGGTTTTTACCGCCGCTTTTTTGATGGTTACCTTGTAGATCGTGTTATAGCAAGTTAAAACATTTGATTTTTTACCTTAAGAATCTAAATATTTAGCTGATATTTAATTGATACGTTATTTCTTGGTGTTTTTTCGTGTGTTATAACATGTACCTTATTTAACCATATATCATGAATCACACTCCGATTCCGGAAAAAGATACTTGAGGATTTAGAGTGATCGTAGGCGGTAAAGTTCAGCACAAGTTTATTTGCTTTGTCTTTTTAAAACTAATGTATCTTTACCAACAGATTCTACCAAAAACACAAATTTCATTTGAGTTTTGTTGTACGACTTTGTTAAGCTTTTGCACATACCGTGTTGAGTATAGGTATTGAACTTGAGACTTAGTTTATTGGATCTAACAGAATAATTTCCGCTATAATTCCAAAAGCAATCATTGCCGCACATTGGCGAATAGTACATGGTAAAAGAGGTAGTGTCTTTAAAGTCAATAAAAGTACCATGGCCAAACGTATCGTGACCCACTCTTATGAGTTTTATTAGACCAACTTTTGGATCAATGATTGTTTTGCTTGCAAACCAAGTTCCTTGAACCGTTTTGGTATTGCTTTTTACCTGAGCAACAGTTGAACCGGTAAGTAGAATGAAGAATATGAGGATGAAGTGGCGCATGTTTTATATTTAGATGCTTTATTTTTCTCTTTCCATAAAATATCTGCCCTTAATTTCTTATAAGAACAAGGGTATCTCCAAACCATTTTGCGGTAAACTCAGGCTTTAGTTCGTTTACCTTATATTTTTTGCGAATGGTTTTACATTCGCCAATTTGATTGTAGTTTTCAAAATCAAGAACGAGTTTTTTATAGTCTACTATCTCATATTTGCCACCGTAGCTCCAAAAGCAATCATTTCCGCATTCTGCAGTATAAAAAAGCGAGAACTTTCCTTCAGAGAAAGTGATAAATGAGCCGTATTGGTATGACTCAGATTCTTCTACGCGAGTTAATTTATAGCTTTGTGTTTTGTTATCGGCAAGCGTTTGGCTGGCTACCCATTTTGAGTCATTAATATCTTTAAGTGTTATTTGCGAAAATGATAAGTGTGAAACAAAAAGTAATATGATGAACTTGAAGGATCTCATTGTATTAAAGGTACGGAAAATTTATTTCTTCTTTACCGGGATCCAAATTTCTTCTTCCGAATCGGGTGATTCGGGTTTATATTTGGAACCCATAATTGCAAAATGAGGCCGGTCATCTAATTCGTATTGTGAAGAAGTGAACCAATTATAAAAAATATATTCATAGGTGTTTTTGCCTTCACTTGCCGGGCCTTTATGACTAAAAACGGCGTATAAACCCGCAGGGATAATGAGTTTATCTAGTTCAGCAGGAATGTGATCAAAATCACTTACTTCAACAGCTGCCCACTTAGTGAATTCATTGGCGGGGTTAAATGTTTTAAAGAACGATACATCATCGTATACTTCCAGCGAATAAAGATCAGTTCCTACAACATTTTTAATTTCTTGCCTTCTTGGTTGAAACCATTGCCATAGTTCGCGTGTGGTATTATTTAAAAACGACATGCGTTTGCTTTTACCAAGTAGTTTTTTTTCGGGGAGGGTTTCTATTCGTGAGAACATAACATAAATTTAATAAATTACTATGAGAAACATAATAAGTTTAAAAAACTGATCCGGTCCCATACAAAATACCAAAAGCCTTTATTCCCATTGAATAGCTACAGCCTAGGTACATTGTAAAAGTTTCTCCTTGTACTATTCTGAATCGTCCGGCCAAAACTGGCGCTAATACAATGTCATTTCGCTTATTAAAAATAAAACTGGCAAGTGGTCCGGCTTCAAATTCTATTCGTGAATTAGAATCAATTTTTATCTGAAATACTTTAAATTGAACGCCTGTGCCAAATGTAACAGATGCTTTTTCATTAACGAGCTCACCATTAACTAAATATTGTTTTGTTTCGAGAGGTAAATTAAAAAATAATGGAATTCTAACATTTTTATTAGGTCTTAATTCCGCTAAAAATAAAATAGCGCTTGTAGGAACAATAATTGAAGAGTTTTTCCTTATACTATCTAGTTGTGAATTGGGAATGAAAAGCAATGACTGCCCAAAACTTAATTCAAAAAATTTGCTTTTCTTTTTGGTGCTATCTGTTTGTGCGCTTATAGGTTGTGCGGCAAACACAGCAATAAGAAGCGCTAAAGTAAATTGTTTCATACAAATTGTGATTTTGTATGAAGATAAGTTAAATGCTAAACGAATTGGGGCTGTTTTGTTCTACTTATTAAGACAATATTGCGGATAACGTTATCTGCTTAATGGATTGATACCTTAGTACATTAGGTCGTGTCTTTTTTTTATAATAGAAATTGCATTCCCGAAAATTTATTTCTTCTTTATATGGATCCAAAGATTTTCTTCCGAATCGGGCGATTCTGTCTTGTATTTGGGCCCCACACAGTCTTATATTAAAAGGCTAACAATCTGGCAAGTTAACAGCAACAGCAAGACCACCTTCACTTGTTTCTTTAAATTTTGAATTCATTGCTTTTGCAGTTTCCCACATGGTGGCAATTACTTTATCTAATGGTACAATAGCATTTTTAGCATCCGTTTCCATTGCTAATTCGGCGGCGTTAATTGCCTTAATGGCTCCCATGGCATTTCTTTCGATACAGGGTATTTGTACTAAACCGGCAATAGGATCGCAGGTTAAACCTAAATGATGTTCCATCGCAATTTCGGCAGCCATTAATACCTGTTCAGGCGTTCCTCCCATTAATTCACATAATGCTCCTGCAGCCATTGCGCTCGAAACTCCAATTTCAGCCTGACAGCCACCCATGGCTGCTGAAATGGTAGCGCCTTTTTTAAAAATGCTTCCAAGTTCACCTGCAACTAATAGAAATTGGTTAATGTGTTCTTTATTTGCCTTGTGATTTTCTATTACCAGATAGTACATCAATACCGAAGGAATCACACCCGCACTTCCATTTGTTGGTGCTGTTACTACTCTTCCAAAAGATGCATTCACTTCATTTACGGCTAATGCAAAACAACTTACCCATTTTAATATTTGTCTGAATTTTACTTCCGTTTTTCTGATCGTTTGAAGCCATTCTTCAGGAGTGGAGTAGGGCAAACTTCCTTTAATGCCCTTATGAATATCAAAGGCTCTTCTTTTTACACTTAGTCCACCCGGCAATGTTCCTTCGGTATGGCAACCTAAGTACATGCATTCGAGCATGGTGTTCCAAATACTTGTGAGTTCATTTTTTACTTCGACCTCACTTCTTAGTACTTTTTCATTTTCAAAAACAATTTCCGATATTTTTTTGTTTTCCCGAATACAATACTCAAGCAATTGATCTGCATTTTGAATGGGAAATGGAAATTGTTTTTCTGTTTTTATCTGTGATGTCTGAATATTTTCTTTCACCACAAATCCACCTCCAATGGAGTAGAATGTGGACGAATAAGATCGCTCTCCGAACTGTGCTGTAAAAGTTAAGGCGTTTGCATGAAAAGGTAAAAATTGCTTGTTGAATAAAATGTCCTTTTCTACAGAAAAAGCAATTGGGTACTTATTGGCTAACAGAAGAATGTTTTCTGTAGCGATAGACTTTGTGATATGATGAATATTTTCAATGGGAATCGTTACGGGATCTTGACCGTTCAATCCGAGTAAAACTGCCAGGTCAGTGGCATGACCTTTACCAGTGAGTGAAAGAGAGCCAAATAAACTGATCTGCAAAGCATTTATTTTTGAGAGAATTTCTTTTTCTTTCAATTCTTCAATAAATTTTTGAGCCGCTCTCCAGGGACCCAAAGTGTGAGAGCTGGAAGGACCCACGCCTATTTTAAGCATATCAAATACTGAAATAAATTCCATACTGAATTCAAAATTAGGCATTATGGCCTATAGTGAGTGAGTGATAAGAGGATGTTATACCCATTGTATTGTTAAGATAATGGCCTAAGTTTTATAGAGATTCGAAAGCGCTAGTCCTTCAACTTTTTTATCAAATGCTCTTTGCAAGCGATGACCGAGCTTGCCTAGCAGTTAACATTCCTATGGGTTTACAAAAGCCTTCAACAAACACGAAGATGGAGTGGGTGATAATGCAACAAAGTTAATATGCATTTCAGTGAATTTATTCGACTATTATTTTTTTGCTAATGCTGTTTCTTAACTCATCAGTGATCTTCACAAAATAAACACCTGCGCTTAATTCCTTTTTTTCTAATATAAATTGTTTGCCCGAAAAGTGAATTGCTCTTACTTCTTTGCCAAAAACATCTTGTAATGAAATACGCGTGTTTTTTTGTTGAGTATTAAAATTAATAGTTGTTTGATGAGTGAAGGGATTTGGATAAACAGAAAAATCATTGATCAATTGTTTTTCGGCAATGCCGGTGCTAGGAAAATAATACTCATATGCGCCTCTATCAATGGCAACTCCGGAAATAGTGCGGGTTGCCAAGGTTGTAGTGAACGATTGATACGCTTTATTTGGAGTTAACGAAAAAGCAGTATTGGTTGTTCCTGCATTTGTACCGGTATTGATGGCCAAGGTGGCTGTTGGTAATAATGAATAATCATTTGTGCTTGGATTTGTAAAGCCTAACGTTAAATAATTTGGAGCAAAAATATTATGCGATGAATCTAGAACGGATGGTACGTTGGCCGAAAATATAGAATTAGTTGCCGCAGCAACTGATGCGAAAATATTATTGTAGATCTTGTAAGTATTTATTCCTGTAGCCGGTGTAACATTAAAATATTTGTTGGCACCAATGTACTTATTGATCACTGTATTGTTTACAAAGTAAAAGTCCTCTAAAACATTTGTTGCCGCGTCGTAACTTATCATCCCATGATTAGCTCCTGATGTTCCTTGTATGATCACATTACCAACGATCACGTTTAATCCACCTTGTGCAATATTCAATTCCCAACTTCCGTAACCTGTGGCTTCTTCATCAATGAGATTGTACAAAATATAACTGCGTTGCGCACGAGTTTTAAGGGAGTTAGCTTGTCCGCGTGGACGATGAAAATAACAATTCTCTACCCACAAGGTATCGGCACTGGCGCTTATATAAATATGATGTTCGTACCCTGAGTGTGTTGGATCGTTTGGTAATTGATAGCCATTATTTTCAAATTCCGAATTTAATAGCATTACATTACTTGTAGTTACACTTCCATTGCCTTCCAGTATTCCATTTTGACAATTAATGAACTTGCAATTTTTTACCGTGATATCTTTTGCTTGAAAACGAATACCCGCTCCATTTCCTCCATTGGCATCTGATACTTGTGCACCATCAAATACAATGTTCTCAATGTATGGATTATCACAAGTTCCCGGAGTTTCAAATACCCAAATGCCTTTTCCATTGGCAATATCACCAGTGGACTGAATAATGGTACGATTAGAACCCGTTCCTAAGCCAATGAATTTTAAATTCTTTTTTACCCATTTAGCTACATCATTAGCATAAACACCACCTGCAATACGAATGGTGTCTCCATCTTGCACTAAAAGTCGTACCTGACTTGGTACAGTATAAGTTTGTGATGGACCAACATTCCAAATAGTGGCATTTGAAATACTTGCTAAACAAAGGGCAGTGAAAATTAAAAATTGTTTCATGTGGTTTGGTTTTACATGAAGGTACATAATTATTTCGGAGCACAAAGCACATTTAAATGCTAATGTCCGAAGGACAGTCCATAAATGTGCATTGACAAACTTTAGGCTTCCCTTTACCGTTTTAGCTGAAGAGGGAACAAACAAGATGTGTGAAGATTTGAATTTAAACTTTTAGTAAACCTCTAAAACCTCTTGAAGACACTTACTTTATAAGCGAGTTGCCCAATGCTCAGTAGGTACTATTATAGGCTGTTTATATAAAAAACCTTGTAAATTATTGTTTTACAATTTCCACTCTTCTGTTTAAATTTTTCCCTGCTTCGGTTGTGTTAGTTGAAACCGGGCATAATGATCCCACGCCATCAGGCATAAGTCGAGAAGCGTTTATTTTGCCCTTAGTTACAAGGTATTCTACTACAGCTTTAGCTCTTTCTTTAGATAGGGTAATATTAGATGCAAAAATTCCCGTATTGTCTGTATGGCCAACAACGATGATTTTTACTGTTGGATTCGAAGTAAGATAATCAATTACAGATTGCAGTGCTTTTTCAGATTCAGATTTTATGGTGGCCTTATTCACGTCAAAAAGAATACCGTAGAGAGCTATCTTGCCATCACTGTCAATTGCTTCTTTGAGATCTACCTTAATATCTTGCTGCATAGGTTCTACTTCCAGTATCTCAATAGTATAATTAGCAATATCTGAATTATTACCTGCCATGATCTGGACATAAACTTCTTTTCCATTAACACTGGCTTTGAACATGGTTTTATCTTTAGAAAGTTCCACCCCTTTTACTTTTGTAATGGCGTTAAAGTAATTATTAAGAATTTGCGAGCTGCTGAATTTTCTTGTTTCGCCTTCATTTTTAAAATAGATGATCTTACGGTATTTGCCTCCCTTCTCAATTTTAATTGCTTTAGCCGGACTGCCTGCATAATATATAAACTCAGGCTCTTTATATTCGCTTTCTTCACAGTCGTTAATTCTATAACCGGGTAAACGATTCATGTAGCTGGGTTCTACAGTTTCACAGCCTTTTTTATCTTGAGCATAACAAAAGGAAGTAATCATAATTAATAAAGCAATAAGTGAATTTTTCATAATTGTGTTTTTAAGGTTTAGTTTTCTTTATTTTGTTTTTAGCGTTTAGCAAGTAGAAGTAAGCGGGCTTTCGCAGCATCAACTTACTTAACCGACAAAATGTACTTTAAAGATACTTACTTTATCAGCGAGCCGCAAATTAATTTCCCGAAGGGCCGGTGTTTTGTGCGCGAGCGTTGCCGGCACGCCCAAAAATTTCTATTGATCTTTTGAAAAGAAATATTTGCGTGCTTTTTATTTATGGATCATTTTTAAATACTCACTCAATGATGATCTTTCCCTTTCCTATTAAATGCTCATCCTCAACTACGATATAGCTGTAGAGGCCGCCAGAGAGAAAATGTGTTGTTATTTGGTTTGTTCCTTCTGTTATCTTTTGCTCGTGAACTTTTTGACCTACAGAGTTGATGATGATAAGCTGTGCGTTTTTTAGTTCGGCATCAAGTTTTAAATGGAAGGAACCATTATTTGGATTAGGAGAAATAGAAAATGTATTTAGGACCGAATTTTCTTTTACACTCGCGGGTACCTGACTCAATTTGCAAACAAAAACATCATAACTTCCGCTACTTGCAAGGCTTGCTGTTGGAGCAATCGGACTAAAGCTCATTGTATCTTGAAATACGCCTGCTAAATGAATATCATTAGCCGCATCAATAAATAATGATTGACCTTCTACATACGAATTACCAGCAATACTTTCTGCCCATAAAAAATTTCCGGAAGGATCTAATTTAGAAATAAAAGTAGACGCATTATTTCCTCCGGTTAAAGTATAGGTTGCAGCACTTGGGTCAAAATCACATGTGCTGACGAAAGCACCTGTAGTGTATACATTGCCTGCAGCATCTGTAGTAATATCATTTCCTCTGGCCTGGTACCCATTAAAACTTTTAGCCCAAACAAAATCACCGGCAGCGTTTAGCTTTGAAATAAAAGCATTATAATAAGTTGGAATACTCAGCGTGAATGTTCCCGGTCCGGGATCAAAATCTGCGTCGTAACTCAAATACATTCCAGTTGTATAAACATTGCCTGAGCCGTCTATAGCAATGGAGTGAGTCCATTCAGTGCCGCTTCCACCCATGCGTCTTGCCCAAACAAGATCACCATTAGCATCTAATTTTGCAATATACTCATCGGGGCTGCTATTGGCATATAAAGTGTATGTTCCAACTCCTGGATCAAAGTCTACAATGTTTTGAAAGTACCCTGTTGTATAAACGTTTCCTAAAGCATCAAGTTCCATGGAATCGCCGCTACTGTTAGCTGAGCTATATGCGCCTTTTAGAACTTTGGCCCAAATAAAATTTCCCATATTGTCGAGCTTGGAAATAAAGGCATCATTATATCCAACCGAAGTTAAGGTGTAAGTTAAAGGTCCGGGATCAAAATCAATGGTTTCCTTGAATGCACCTGTGGTGAAAATGTTCCCCGATGCATCTATTTTAATAGAGTTACCCCAGTTTGCACTTGTGCCATTAGTTGCACCAAGTTTTTTTGCAAATACAAAATTGCCGGCTGAAGTTAATTTTAAAATAAAAGCATTTTCGTTAGCTACTGCAGTAAGTGTACTAACAGCAGGCCCTGGATCGAAATCACACGAACCAATAAAAAAACCTGTAGTGTAAACATTGCCCAACGCGTCAACCGTAATTGCATTTCCTTCATCGTTCATAGTATTTCCAATACGCTTGCACCATACAAAATTACCCGACGAACTTAGTTTTGAAATAAAAATATCTTTTTCTCCGGCCGAAGTTAAATTTGATGTGGCCGCACCCGGATCAAAGTCGGCTGTACCCGAAAAAGATCCAATTGTATACACATTTCCTGAAGCATCAACGGCAATTGAAGTGGAAATATCGAATGAGGTACCGCCCATTTTTTTAGCCCATTGCAGTGTGGTTTGGGATCTAAAGGATAGTGCTTCTATAAGAAGGAAAAAGATCAAGTATGTTTTTTTCATGATATTTGATTTATTCGTTAGATCAAATGTATGCCAACCAGAAGTGAAATTAAAATCGATTTATGCAAACACGCTAAGTTAATTTTAGTATTATCTGCAAAAACACTATTGGGGATATGCAAAAAACGGATAATTAATAAGAGTAGCTTCGTTGTAGAGGTCAACTAAAGCCCTTTACTATTTACATTTATCAATAATATCACTTGTCAAACGGCGGACCTTTGAACTGAATTTTAGCTAATTCAAATTGTTTTAGCTTGGTATTATATTTATAATTGATATGATAATCGTACTGATGAACGAAGCCATTTGAAAAAACTACAAAAATAAATTCAGCATTTTCTTTAGTTACCCAGCCAATTAAATTTATATAAATACGCGACTTGCGTTCGTTCTGCTTTTTTTCTCCAACTTGGTGCGATATTAATAGTATGTGTGTTTTCTCTAGTGTTTTTGGTAATTCTATATCCGGAAAATCATCGGGCTGGCCGTTTTTGCGCTTTGCAAAAAACAAGGTGTCAAAAGGAGTTTTGTTTTTTTTGTTGGCCGCTTTTATAAAGTCTGTTATAGCTTGCGAGTAAATTTTTGTGAGCTCAGCTTTTGTGGGCGAATAAGTTGATTGCCCAAATACAAACAAAGGAAGTGTGAATATGGAAAGTAGTAATTTGCTCACTGTGGTTGGTATAATAAGTTTAATGAAGATACAAAAGGAATTTGAATTGACGAAGTGTAAGTTTGGATCGGAGTGACCTCACGTATGAGGCCAGTAATCTTCAATGGCTGCTTTAATGGTTGGTTTTTCAAATTCGTATTCGAGATGTTCTGAAAGATATTCTAAAAATAGCTTTACCGCATCTCTTTGTTCTTTTGACAGCAATGTGAACTGCAACTTTGAATACTGCGAAAGATGAGTTAAGGCAAACGACATTCCAAATCGATACTCGCCTTTTACTTCTGCGATCATAAATGCAGGTAAATGAAACCTCATGCCTTTTGCATCAAAAAAACTGAGGCTACTATAATAGTCGTTTAATGCCGAAGAAGGAATAGTTTGCCAATTTTCCTTTTCATCGTTTTTGCGGCACTCATCTCGAAATGATTTGTCTTTGTGATCGTCGATCGCATTAGCTTCGGTTAAACCAATGCCATCTTCAAGCTTTGCATCTTTAAATGCAGAAGTAATTGAGGAGATTAAATGTATTTGGTTTTTGCTAAGCATAGATTTTGAAAGCGCTGTATATGAAGATACGAAAGGGTTTTGATCTAAGCTAGTTTTTAATTTTTTTCATTTCTTCAGCTTCAGTATTTGTTCATTCAGCAGATCATCAATAAACGGTAGTGTCCGTTTTTTTCTATAGGAGCACGATGAATACAAGGAAGAACTTGGCTTTGAGGGTGATCAACGGCTAACTTCCATAAGTTTCCAAGGCCTAGTTTAATGGGTTGTGCATTCGCTTGTGGGAGATAATGCAGATCGAAGAAATGTTCTGATTGAAAAGAATCAAATCCTTCATCTGTTCCTGCATAAATTTTTTTAAGTTCATTGCGGATCTCTGGAACCAATACTTTTTGTGTGGCTTGTGAATTGGGTATTATTTCACTCGACTCGCCATAGTAGGTGCATAAAAATGTATCGGTTGGCACAGGAGAGCGATCGACATGAAAGGAATACACATCGGTGGGGAAGAAAGGGTAGGTGTTATCTCTATCGTAATATTTAATGATATTAAGAACAGGAGAGGCACCGTGGGTTGTAAGCAGTTCAATGTCATTTAAAAGAATTTCACGAGCAAGTTGTCCTTGTTCGCTTAACTCAAGTTGTAAAAGCTGCTCCTTATCAAGTACAGTTATATTTCCGTTGAGCTCTACCTTATGAACGATCTCAGAAAAATCACCTGTGAGTTCCCGCGTCCAACACATGGCATTCTTTTCTCCATGGAAAGGTGTGGAAACAAGGTCATGAAAACTCTTAACACTGTGAACCTGGTTCGCAGAAAGGGATCCGTTTATCATGGGCTAAAGTTAGATATAAATAATTTGATCGAGGGCGCTAGTCGTTGGAGAACAGGTTGGGTTGTTAAGCACGGATTACAAATCCGCGCGAGCTAGGAACTTCGCCGGCACGCCCAAAAAAATAAAATGATCTACAACGGAATATTCCCGTGTTTCTTCTTAGGAAGTTTGTCAACCTTGTTCTCCAGCATTTTAAATGCGCGGATCAATTTCATGCGGGTTTCTTCAGGTTTAATTACTTCATCAATAAAGCCACGCTCAGCAGCGCGATAAGGATTTGCAAACATGGTTTGGTATTCAGCTTCTTTTTCTTTCCACTTCTCGTCTTTATTTTTTGCAGCAGCAATTTCGCCTTTAAAAATAATTTCAGCAGCACCTTTAGCACCCATCACTGCAATTTCTGCACTCGGCCAAGCGTAATTCATATCGGCCCCAATGTGTTTGCTGTTCATTACATCATATGCACCGCCATATGCTTTGCGCGTAATAACTGTAATGCGCGGAACGGTTGCTTCGCTAAACGCGTACAATAATTTTGCACCATTGGTAATGATCGCATTCCACTCTTGATCGGTACCAGGTAAAAATCCGGGAACATCTTCAAATACCAACAACGGAATATTAAAGCAATCGCAAAAACGCACAAAGCGCGCGGCTTTTGTACTCGAGTGAATATCTAAAACGCCCGCTAATACTGCAGGTTGATTAGCAACTATACCAATACTTTTTCCGGCCAAACGCGCAAAACCAACAACAATATTTTCGGCAAAATGTTTATGTACTTCACAAAACGAATCGGTGTCGATCACATGTTCAATTACTTCGCGAATATCATAAGGCTGATTAGAATTTTCAGGAATAATTTTATTTAATTCTGTTCTTATTTCATCTCCGCCTTCGTAAGGTATGCTTGGTGCATCTTCCTCACAATTTTGCGGCATAAAACTTAATAATTTTTTAATATTTGTAATAGCTTCCACTTCGTTGGCACAAGCAAAATGTGTAACACCGCTTTTTGTTGCGTGCGTCATAGCGCCACCTAATTCTTCGCTGGTTACTTCTTCGTGCGTAACAGTTTTTACAACGTTAGGCCCTGTAACAAACATATAACTTGTATTTTCAACCATTAAAATAAAATCGGTCATGGCCGGGCTATACACCGCGCCACCTGCGCAAGGACCCATTATAGCGCTCAACTGAGGAATTACTCCGCTGCTGCGCACATTACGATAAAAAATATCGGCGTATCCGCCTAACGACACAACGCCTTCTTGAATACGAGCTCCACCGCTATCGTTTAATCCAATAACAGGCGCGCCATTTTGCATGGCAAGATCCATTATTTTACAAATCTTTTCGGCGTGCGTTTCGCTTAACGATCCTCCAAATACTGTAAAATCTTGCGAGAACACGTAAACTAAGCGGCCGTTAATAGTTCCGTAACCTGTTACAACACCATCGCCTAAGTATTGTTCTTTTTCTAAACCAAAATCGTTGCTGCGATGCGTAACCATCATACCAATTTCTTCAAATGAATTTTCATCCATTAATAAATGCACACGCTCGCGTGCTGTTAACTTGCCTTTTTTGTGTTGCGCATCAATTCGTTTTTGTCCGCCGCCTAATTGCGCTTCGGCTTTTTTATCTTCTAATAATTGTAACTTGTTTTGCATAGGGCTCTTTAGGGTTTCCATATAACTAAGGGTTAAATATAATGATTATGGAGGCATTAAAAAAGAAGGGTTTTGAGCTATTTTTATAAGATTTTAGAGGCAGAAACCGCAAAGCGTCCTCTGGACTACGCAAAGGTTTGCGCAAAGAGCGCAAAGGATCAACTAACCGCGTAAAAATAAAAGTAGGCAAAGAAGCTACGCTTACGCAAAGCGCCCTTTAAGGGACATTGAACTTAGAATACTTTGCGAAACCGAAGGTCTTTGCCTTCTCTTAAGTAATGGTGGTAAAACTTGGCGCTCTTTGCGCCTACTTTGCGAAAGCGTTAAGCGACTTTGCGGTTTCTGCCTCTAAAAATGGAACAGTTTTCCCTAATTATTCACTATATTTGCAGCCTTATTTTAAAGAAACATGATCACGGTATCTAACGTTAGTTTGCAATTTGGCAAAAGAGTTTTATTTGATGAAGTAGAAGTAAAATTTACTCCCGGAAATTGTTATGGCATTATTGGTGCCAACGGAGCGGGCAAATCTACCTTCATGAAAATTTTAAGTGGAGAGATCGATCCAACAAAAGGTCAGGTGAGTATCACACCGGGGCAACGCATGAGTGTGCTCAAACAAAATCATAGCGAGTACAACGAATTTACTGCCATTGATACGGTATTGATGGGTAACAAACGTTTGTATGCCATCATGAAAGAAAAGGATCTGATATATGCTAAAACTGATTTTACCGAAGCGGATGGAATAAAAGCAAGTGAACTGGAAGCGGAATTTTCGGAACTCAATGGTTGGAATGCCGAAAGTGATGCGGCCGGAATGTTAACCAATATGGGTATCATGCCTGATCAGCATTTTAAATTAGTAAAAGATCTAAATGGTAAAGAGCGCGTAAAAGTTTTATTAGCACAAGCTTTGTTTGGAAATCCTGATATTTTATTATTAGACGAGCCAACCAACGACTTAGATATTGATACCATTAGTTGGTTAGAGAATTACCTGGCTGATTTTATGAATACGGTTATTGTAATTAGCCACGATAGGCACTTTTTAGATGCCGTATGTACGCATATTTGCGATATTGATTATGGTAAATTACAAACATATACCGGTAATTATAGTTTTTGGTATCATATGAGCCAATTGCAATTAAAACAGCGCAGCGATTCCAATAAAAAAATTGAAGATAAGCGGGCAGAGTTGCAAGAATTCGTTCGTAGGTTTAGTGCCAATGCCAGTAAGAGTAGTCAGGCAACTAGTCGTAAAAAGTTATTAGATAAATTAACGGTAGACGAAATTCCGGCAAGTACTCGAAAGTATCCGGGAATTATTTTTAAACAAGAACGCGAGGCAGGTGATCAGTTATTATTGATAGAGGGTTTAGCTAAAAAGGATAGCGAAGGGAAATTCTTTTTTAAAGATGTACATATCAATTTAAAAAAGGGAGATAAGATCGCTTTTGTAAGCAGAAATCAATTAGCCATTACAGCACTATTTAATATTTTGGCAGATATTGAAAAGCCGGATGC
>JAGPDW010000151.1:0-7399 GCA_018057345.1 Bacteroidia bacterium
GGTACTAATTTTTCTTATTCAGTTTATTAAGAATGCTATCACATTTACTTTTGCCCCAGTATTCCTGAATATCAAGATTCACTGTTAAGGCCTTTATCTTACAATTCTTATTATTAACTGCAAGATCTTCCCAGATCTTTACATGGTCTTTGTTTAGTTTCCCGGTCCATACGGTCCAATAGATCAGTAGATAAAAGTCCGATCCTTCAGTGGCTTTTAATACATTTCCATTTATATCTCTGAACTTGGCAAGTTCTGCTTGTAAATTGGTTAAGCCGGTTTTATTATAATTACCTTTTAAATTAAGTTCCGGAATAAATTTAAAAAGACCTGCATTACACGACGTATCTGTTACTCGGTATTCGATGTAATTGCCGTTTGAGTCAAAAACAGCAACATCGGGGATAGATCTACCGCTTAACTCTTTTAAGAATGCATCACTATTAACAGTAACAATATTTGCCGGATCCAATTTGTATTTAGCAGCCGCTTTTTTTATTGTTCTCTCATTCTCTATATCAGGATCTTTAATGCCATACATTTTTTTCATGATGGCCTGGCAACTTGTAAGAAATACAAGTACTACAGTCAGAGAGATGAGTTTTTTCATTGGGTGGGTTTAAAAAAATATCCCCACAAATGCAGGGATATTTTTATTTTTCCGTGGAGAATATCGGATTCGAACCGATCACCTCTTCACTGCCAGCGAAGCGCTCTAGCCAAATGAGCTAATCCCCCAAATTGAAGTTAGAATGATGAGTGACGAAGTCCGAATCTTAACACACACAGATTCGTACTTCGTCGTTCGTACTTCTTACTTCGTTATTCGTACTTCTTACAATTTTGCTTTAATCTCTACCAGATCATATCCTTCAATAATATCTCCGGCTTTTATATCGTCAAAGTCAGCAATATTCAATCCACACTCATAACCCGATGTTACTTCTTTCACATCGTCTTTAAAGCGTTTCAGCGAACCTAGAGCTCCTTGGTGAACCACAATTCCATCGCGGATCACACGCACTTTGGTATGACGTGTAACTTTTCCATCCAATACATAACAACCTGCAATGGTTCCTACCTTAGTGATATTAAACACCTCGCGGATCTCAATATTACAAACTACTTTTTCTTCAAACTCAGGAGCTAACATTCCTTCCATCGCCGCTTTGATCTCGTCGATAGCTTGGTAAATGATGGAGTATAAACGAATATCAATTTCTTCTAACTCTGCTAATTTCCTTGCATTTTGAGTAGGTCTAACCTGGAAACCAACAATGATAGCGTTTGAAGCCGAAGCTAACATAACGTCGTTCTCACTTATTGCTCCAACCGATTTATGAATGATGTTCACCGCAATTTTCTCGGTAGATAACTTCAATAAACTATCCGATAAGGCTTCAATAGATCCATCCACGTCGCCTTTTACGATCACATTCAATTCTTTAAAATCACCAATTGCTAAACGTCTTCCGATCTCGGCAAGTGTAATATGCTTTTGTGTACGAATACCTTGCTCGCGTTGTAATTGCAAACGCTTGTTGGCCAATTCACGTGCTTCACGCTCATCGCTCATTACATTAAATTTATCACCCGCTGTTGGCGAACCATTTAATCCTAATAATTGAACCGGGATTGAAGGACCAGCTTCTGCAATAGTTAAACCGCGCTCGTTGGTCATTGCTTTTACACGGCCACTATATCCACCGGCAACAATAATATCACCAACTTTTAATGTACCGCGTTGCACAATGATATCAGCAACGTGTCCGCGACCTTTATCTAATTTTGCTTCAATTACCGAACCAGATGCTCTTACTTTTGGATTTGCTTTCAGATCCAATACCTCTGCTTCTAATAATACTTTCTCTAATAAAAGCGCAATGTTTGTTCCTGCCTTCGCCGAAATTTCTTGCGATTGATATTTACCACCCCATTCTTCAACTAATACATTTAATTGAGCAAGATCTTCTTTGATCTTATTTGGATTAGCGCCCGGCTTATCAATTTTATTTATCGCAATTACCATTGGTACACCTGCAGCTTGCGCGTGATTGATCGCTTCTTTTGTTTGAGGCATCACACTGTCGTCGGCCGCAACCACAATAATTACAATGTCGGTAATTTTTGCACCACGTGCACGCATAGCGGTAAACGCTTCGTGACCGGGAGTGTCTAAAAAGGTAATTGATTTTCCATTCTCAAGTTTTACGTTATAACTACCAATGTGCTGAGTAATTCCACCCGCTTCACCGGCAACAACGTTTGCTTTACGAATATAATCTAATAGGGATGTTTTACCGTGGTCAACGTGACCCATGATGGTTACAATTGGCGGGCGGTGAACAACATCTCCTTCTACATCTTCTTCTTTATCTACAATGGCTTCTACAACTTCAGCAGAAACGAATTCTGTTTTAAATCCAAATTCTTCAGCAACAATAGCAATGGTCTCAGCATCCAAACGTTGATTGATGGATACAAATAAACCCAAGCTCATGCATGTGGCAATAATTTGGTTTACCGGAATGTCCATCATCGTTGCTAACTGATTTGCAGATACGAATTCGGTAACTTTTAAAATGCTCTTTTCTGCATCTAATAATTCCTGCTTCTCTGCCATTCGCTCGCGAACAACATCACGCTTATCTCTACGATTTTTTGATGATTTTGATTTAGAACCTTTCTCACTTAAACGCGCTAAAGTTTCTTTGATCTGTTGCTGGATCTCTTCTTCAGTTAATTCATGACGTGGCTTAGAAGCTGTTTGGCTACTACCACCACCATATGGTTTTTTGTGTTTAGGATCTCCATACTTTTCTTTGGCACGATCTTTCGCAATTTTAGCTTGCTCAGTTCCAACCTTCTTGATCTCTTCTTCACTTAAGCCACCTTTTTTGATACGCTTACGTTTTTTACGCTCCAATGCAAAACTACTTTCACCTTTTTTAGGTGATTCTTTTACAACCGGAAGTTCAACTTTACCAAGGATCTTAGGCCCTTCTAACTTAGCAAATTTGGTTTCAATATGTTCAATTTGTTCTTCAACAACTTCTGGCGTAGTTTCTGCTACAACGGGTTTTTCTTCAACAGTTTCAACAGGTTTCTTTTTTCCTTTTGCGGGCTCTTCTTCTTTTTTGCCTTTTTTATCTTTTGATTTAGATATTGAATCAAGATCTAATTTACCAAGTACTTTAGGGCCGTCCTTACTTTCCACTTCTTGTGAAAAAAGTTCAGGCTCAGCCTTTACTTTTTTAGGTTTGCTTTGTGTTTCAGTCTCAGAGGGAACAGAATGATCAGTTATAACGATCTCTTTCTCTTCTTTTCCCTTCTTGGATTTATTTACGTCATCCAATACAATGGTCTCGCGCTTCAATTTAGTGATGCTTTGCGATACCTGTGCAGCCTCTTCCTTAGCAGATTTATCTGTGGAAAATGCCTTCATTAAATGAGAGTGTTCTTCATCTCCGATCTTCGCGTTGGGATTGTTCTCTACCTTGATCCCCTTGGTGGCAAGGAATTCAACGATCTTTCCAAGAGAAAGATTGAATTCTTTCGCCACTTTGCTTAATCGAAGTGTTTTTGCTCCGTCTGACATATTTTATTTTCTGTTATCTAAATTTTGCTGTGATCAATTCAAGGAGATCACTTTCCTTTCTCGCCTGCCGTAGCTTTTTACCTGCCTTAACTTGAGTAAAGGCAGGAGCGAAGGCACGTTAATCTTCAAATTCTGATGCAAGCACTTTACGCACTTCAGCTATTACATCGTCTTCAATACCTGTTCTGCGAGTTATTTCCTCATCGTTCAATTCAAGTACTGATTTTGCCGTATCGCAACCGATCGATTTTAATTTCTCGATCACATCTGCTTCGATCTCATCTGTAAACTCATCTAAGTCAACGTCCTCAACATCTTCAATATCCGTGTCGCGGAATACATCAATTTCATAACCTGTTAATTTTCCGGCTAACTTAATATTGTATCCACCTTTTCCAATGGCTAATGAAATTTGATCAGGCTTTAAGAATACTTCAGCCGATTTATTTTCTTCGTCAATTTTAATGGTAGTTATTTTCGCAGGGCTTAACGCACGTTGAATAAATAAACTTGGATTTGTTGTAAAGTTGATCACGTCGATATTCTCATTCTTCAATTCACGAACAATACCGTGGATCCTCGAACCTTTCATACCAACACAGGCACCAACCGGATCGATACGATCATCATAACTTTCTACAGCTACTTTTGCTCTTTCGCCCGGTTCACGCACTACTTTTTTAATAGTGATCAAACCATCAAATATCTCAGGAACTTCATTTTCAAATAATCTTTCTAAGAATGCAGGTGATGTACGTGATACAATGATTGACGGTGTGCCATTTTTCATTTCCACTTTAGAAACCACCGCTTTTAAAGTATCTCCTTTTTTAAAGAAGTCAGAAGGGATCTGTTCTGTTTTTGGAAGTAATAACTCATTACCTTCATCATCTACTAACATGATCTCTTTTTTCCACACTTGGTACACTTCTGCAGTAACTACATCACCAACTTTATCTTTGTATTTATTATAGATCTCGCTCTTTTCAAGTTCAAGGATCTTTTGAACTAAATTTTGACGCACTGCTAATACTGCTCTGCGTCCAAAATATTCAAGGTCCACTTTTTCAGATAGATCTTCACCGATCTCGAAATCCGGCTCTATCTTTTTAGCGTCTGTTAAGCTGATGTGTTTGTGTTCATCGTAATCAAACGAGTCTTCTGCAAATTCATCATCTACAATTTGTCGGTTCTTGTATATCTCAACGTCACCTTTATCGGGGTTAACAATGATGTCAAAGTTCTTATCGCTTCCATACTTTTTAATAAGCATGTTCCTGAACACATCTTCAATGATGCTCATTAAAGTAGCGCGGTCGATGTTCTTTATGTCTTTGAACTCCGAAAACGATTCGATCAGATTTGAGGTTTCCATGGCTGTTGTTTTAAAATTTAAGTTTTATTTTTGATTCTTTTATTGTTTTAAATGGAATGGTTTCTTTTTTTTCTACGGTTACTTTACCTTTTCCAATAGCTTTACTTTCTCGTGTATTATATTTTAATATCAATTCGTTCTCGTTAAACTCTACTAATTCACCTTCGTGATGCGTATCGTCGGTTAATTTTATCTCAAATGTCTTTCCAATATGCTTTTTATATTGGCGTTGGTTCACTAAAGGGTTTACTGCACCGTGCGAACTCACCTGTAAAGCAAAATCTTCCTTCTCGCGATCAAGGTTTCCCTCAATAAATCTGCTTAATCCTACACAGTCTTTTATGGTTACAGCGGTATCTCCGTCAATTAACACATCAATTACGTTGCCGCTTGTCACATTTATGCTGGTAACAAACTTGTCGGTTCCGTTAAAGTGTGCCTCAGCCAGCTGTAATATTTGCTCTTTCGCGATCAATTTTTACTCAATAAAAGAGGGGACTTAGGTCCCCTCTTAATTCGTGATTTTTATTTTACAATACAAATTTAAGCATTTTTTGGCTAATAAAAAAATAATTTTTACTCAACCTTTGGCACTGAATTTGCGTAATATATATAGGAAACTAACGGATTGTTTAACTATAAAAATCAACGTTATGAAAAACAGAAGGAATGGAGTAACATCGGGCCTAACACTCCTAGGCCTTTTAATGCTAAGCAACAGTAGTTTTGCTAGCCTAAGTGATAAATTTACCCAGTACGTAGGCGATGCCTCAAACCTGGCAAGCTTATATATTATTGCCGGTGTAATAGCTGTGGGTGTAATTGGGAAGCTTATTCAGAATCATATGATGCGTGAAGAGGCAAGATCTACCTCAAACGTTAAAATGAGCAGTTTAAACAACCACAATCATCAAAGGCATCACAGGCCAAGAGCTGTGGTTAAAAAAACTTCTTAACACAAAACCGCCTTCGGGCGGTTTTTTTATTTGTTCATAATCAAACAGTTAAAAACGTATTATATTTTTAGTACAATAGTATTTGTTAAAAAATTTGTCCCTTATTTGGACTGGCATTTTGTTTTATAGAGGATATGGTTAATTTTGTGCCAAATTAAAAACTATTAAAATGTCAGACATTTCAAACAAAGTAAAATCGATCATCGTTGACAAACTAGGCGTTGATGAAAAAGAAGTTACACCAACTGCAAGCTTTACAAACGACCTTGGAGCTGATTCATTAGACACGGTGGAATTAATTATGGAATTTGAAAAAGAATTCAATATTGCTATCCCTGATGAGCAAGCTGAGAAGATCAGTACTGTAGGCGATGCTATCGCTTATATTGAGACCAACGCAAAAAACTAATTCATCATATGCAACTGAAACGTGTAGTAGTTACAGGGCTTGGCGCGGTTACTCCTTTAGGAAATAGTGTAAACGACTACTGGAATAATCTTATTAAAGGCGTTAGTGGCGCTGCACCTATTACTCGTTTTGATGCATCCAAATTCAAAACCCGTTTTGCTTGTGAAGTAAAAGGGTTTGATCCAGAAACTTATTTCGATCGCAAAGAAGCGCGTAAACTAGATACGTTTACGTGGTATGGTATTGCTTCAAGTGTGGAAGCATTTGCCGATAGCGGTTTAGATGCCGAAGGAATTGACAGAGATGAGATCGGTGTTATTTGGGGAAGCGGAATTGGTGGTTTAGATACATTTCAAAACGAAACATTTGCGTTTGCAAAAGGTGATGGTACTCCACGCTTCAATCCATTTTTTATTCCAAAAATGATCGCTGATATTTGCAGTGGTCATATTTCTATGCGATTTGGATTACGCGGCCCAAACTTTACAACGGTTTCTGCTTGTGCATCTTCAACCAACGCACTTATTGATGCGTTCAATTACATTAGATTAGGAAAAGCAACTGCTATTGTAAGCGGCGGTAGTGAGGCTGCGATCAACGAAAGTGGTATTGGTGGATTTAATGCCTGCATGGCCATGAGCACACGCAACGATGATCCTGCAACCGCTTCTCGTCCTTACGATAAAGATCGCGATGGATTTGTATTAGGTGAAGGTTCGGGTGCAATTATTCTTGAAGAATTAGAACACGCTTTAAAACGTGGTGCAAAAATTTATGCAGAGATCATTGGTGGCGGTATGAGTGCCGACGCACATCATATTACAGCACCACACCCGGAAGGATTAGGCGCTAAATTAGTGATGCAACGCGCATTGAAAGACGCAGGAATTGCTCCTGAAGAAATTGATTATATCAATACACACGGAACAAGTACGCCATTAGGTGATACGGCAGAACTTAAAGCCATAAAGAATATTTTTGGAGAACATGCTTACAAGATCAATATCAGCTCAACAAAAAGCATGACAGGCCATTTACTTGGTGCAGCCGGAGCTATTGAA
>JAGPDW010000021.1:0-25362 GCA_018057345.1 Bacteroidia bacterium
GGGCAAGTTGGCGAGTTAACATTGCTTTGCGTATCAATTTTGGCATAACGCACAAAACGATCGGTAACTGTAAAATTGTAGTTTGAAAAATCCATGGCTCTAAAATTGAGCTATGAAGATAGAGGATTTAAAATAAATTACGCAACCTTTAACTGACTTAATTTTGCCGTTTTTAATTTATCCTGGGCATATTCCAAGGTAATAGTAAAGGTTTTAGGCGCTTTTTCCTCACTAGGCAATTCAAACATGATATCTGTCATTATTGCTTCGCAAATGCCGCGTAAACCACGGGCACCTAATTTAAATTCAATGGCTTTATCTACTATCAATTCCAAAACATCATCATCAAATTCCAGCTTTACGCCTTCCATTTTAAATAAATGCTTGTATTGTTTTGTTAAAGCATTTTTTGGTTCAGTTAAGATCTGACGTAAAGCCGAGCGATCTAAAGGACGTAAATACGTTAGCACGGGTAAACGACCAATTAATTCAGGAATTAAACCAAACGCTTTTAAGTCTTGCGGAGAAACATATTGCAATAAATTTCCTTTATCAATCTCTTCGTTAACCACTGATGCTGAATAACCAACCGCTTGGGTATTTAAACGTTGTGCAATTTTTTTATCAATGCCGTCAAAAGCGCCACCGCAAATAAATAAAATATTTTTGGTGTTCACGGCTATCATTTTTGCATCCGGATGTTTACGTCCACCTTGCGGCGGAACATTTACAACCGTTCCTTCTAATAATTTTAGCATGGCTTGTTGCACACCTTCACCGCTCACATCACGTGTAATGCTTGGGTTATCACTCTTGCGTGCAATTTTATCTATCTCATCAATAAATACAATTCCTTTTTCGGCAGCTTCCACATTGTAATCGGCCGCTTGTAATAAACGTGTTAAAATACTTTCAACGTCCTCACCCACATAACCTGCTTCAGTTAACACAGTAGCATCGGCAATACAAAAAGGCACATTCAACATTTTAGCAATGGTACGCGCCAATAATGTTTTTCCTGTTCCGGTTTCGCCAACTAAAATCAAATTCGATTTATCAATTTCAATTTCTTCTTTGGTTTTCATCGCATGCGAAATACGCTTGAAGTGATTGTACACAGCAACGGCTAAAACTTTTTTGGCATCATCTTGTCCGATCACATACTCATCTAAATTTGCTTTGATAGCAACAGGCTTCAATAAATTCAATGAATTTTGAATTTGCTGTTTGCTTGAGTTATCGGTTAAATTCTCGTCAGCAATTAAATGATATGCTTGCGATACACAATTATCACAAATGTGTCCGTTGATCCCGGCGATCAAAATCTTTACATCTTTCTTATCGCGGTTACAAAGCGAGCAACGTATGGCGGTTTCTTTTGGCATATTTTTAAGTTTGAGTTTGTGAATTAGTGATTTACTTCACCCATTCACTAACTCACTATTTCAGTAATTAATTACTTGTTCTTCTATATGTTCAGGCAAAATTCTTTCTTCATATTGTTGGTTCCTTAATTGAGGCTCAAATCCGGCATCCTTTATGGATTCCTGAATTTGTTTGTACGTAAAGCGGTGCGGCGCCCCTGCTGCACTTACCACATTTTCTTCTAACATGATACTTCCAAAATCGTTGGCCCCGGCGTGTAGACACAGTTTTGCTGTTTCTTTTCCTACGGTTAACCAACTTGCTTGGATGTTCTCAATATTAGGTAACATGATGCGGCACAAGGCAATCATACGAATATATTCGTCGGCGGTTACATTATTTTTAATACCCTTTACTCTATTTAACAGTGTGCCATCATCCATAAAGGGCCATGGAATGAAGGCCAAAAAGCCTTTTGCATGTGATGGTTTCAAAGCCTGAACCTCTCTAAGCCATACCAGATGCTCAAAGCGCTCGTAAATGGTTTCAATATGCCCAAACATCATGGTAGCACTTGTGGTAATATTCAATTGGTGCGCTGCTTTCATCACTTCCAACCATTCGCGGCCGGTACATTTTCCTTTGCTAATTAATCGGCGTACGCGATCGTTCAATATCTCAGCTCCCGCGCCGGGCAAGCTATCCAGACCTGCTTCCTTAAGTGCGCTTAATACTTCGGTATGACTAATTTTATCCAGTTTTGCAATATGCGCTATCTCCGGAGGCCCTAGTGCATGCAGCTTTAACGCAGGAAATAAAGCCTTTAATTCTTTAAATAAATTCACGTAAAAACTAAGACCTAATTCGGGGTGATGTCCACCTTGTAAAAGCAATTGATCGCCTCCCCATTTAAAGGTCTCTTCTATCTTCTTTTTATACGTAGAAATATCAGTTATATAGCTCTCTTTGTGCCCTGGTATTCTATAAAAATTACAGAACTTACAATTTGCAATGCATACATTGGTAGTATTCGCATTTCTATCAATTTGCCAGGTAACTTTTTTGCTTCCTTTTTTGTGGATACTGCGCAATTCATTCCCCACAAAAACAAGCTCAGCAGTAGAGGCATTTTCGTACAAAAACACACCCTCCTCAATTGTTAAAAAATCGAGTCTCAAAGCGCGCTGTAAAAGGGAATCAACGGTCATACGTTTTTAATAATGAGGGATACAAATTTACCACTTTTTTACCACTTTATTTGCTTATTTAAGCAATACAAAAAATTAGCTACTTTCCGTATAATTCGTAAATTCGTGAGATTCAAACCCAGCCCTCATTATGGCCACTATTCAAGCCCAAAAAAAAGCAAGTCCCGGATCTCATATTTTAGTCATTTCCACTACCTGGAAGAACCATACAGATTACGGTTTTTCTAAGGAAGAAGTTGGCTACTTAGACGGTTATTTTAAGGATACTACCAAAAAACAGCAAAGTTTTAACTCTTGCGGACGAATTATCTCCGTTTTACTAGTTGATCCAAAGAAAGAGGGTCATTTGGTAATGGAAACTTGCCGTAAACACGGAGGAAGTGTGGCTGATTTGGTAAATAGTGTAAAAGGCAAAGATCTGAACATTTATGACGCCGCCAAAAAAGTGTCGTATTCATACGCTGCAGCTGAAGGTGCGGCTTTGGCAAACTACCAATTCATTAAACATAAAACGACTGCAAAGGATCAAAAAAATACCTTGCAGAATATTAATTTAACCGGAAGCGGATTCGACGCTAAAGTGTTAAACAAACTTAATATTGTGGTGAGTGCAACAACAAAGGCACGCGATTTGGTTAATGAACCTGTAAATCTTTTGAACGCAACCGACCTCGCCAATGCATTTAAGCATATGGGAAAGGAAGCAGGATTTAAAGTAGAAGTGTATAACAAGAAAAAAATAACTGAATTAAAAATGGGTGGTTTGCTTTCGGTAAATGCCGGAAGTGTAGATGAACCAACATTTACCATAATGGAATACAAGCACAAACCAAAAAATAAAAAACCATTTGTATTAGTTGGAAAAGGAGTTGTGTACGATACAGGCGGGTTGAGTTTGAAGCCAACACCAAATAGTATGGATGCTATGAAATGCGATATGGCCGGAGCAGCAGCAGTTGGTGCAGCTATGTACGCTATTGCAAAAGCAAAATTAAATGTACACGTGATCGCTTTAGTTCCTGCAACGGATAATCGCCCAGGCTTTAATGCCTTTGCTCCCGGAGATATTATTACCATGATGGATGGCACAACTGTTGAAATGTTGAACTCTGATGCAGAAGGACGAATGATATTGGCAGACGCTTTACATTTTGCAAAACGTTACAAGCCTGAATTAACTATTGATATTGCTACACTAACAGGAGCTGCAATGGCTGCAATTGGCACAAGCGGAATTGTAAGCATGGGAAATGCGCCAAAAAAATATAGCGATAAATTAAAAGCGAGTGGTAACAATGTATATGAGCGTTTAGCAGAATTTCCGTTTTGGGATGATTATGCCGATCAAATGAAAAGCGATATTGCCGATCAAAAGAATTTAGGTAGTTCGTATGCGGGATCAATTACAGCCGGTAAATTTTTAGAGAAGTATACCGATTATCCGTATTACCATTTAGATATTGCAGGACCTGCTTTTATTTCCGCTAAGGATGGTTACCGTCCAAAAGGAGGAACAGGAACCGGTGTAAGATTATTCTTTGATTTTTTTAATTCGATATAACATGCGTAAACTGTGTTTTATATTTTTTGTATTACTAAGCGTTAGTTCTTTTTCGCAAGGCGGAAAACAGGCGCTTATTGTAGTACATGTAGAAACTCCTATAAAAGCGGAGTTCAAACAGAAGATATATTCGTATCATTTTTTAAATGGGCATTTTACAGGGCGCGAAGAAATATTGACAGTAAATGGAAAGCAAGGTGGAAAAGATTATATCCGAACCGATCTTGGATCTTGCACTACTTATAAGGATCGTTACATGATCACCGGTATTGGAAATATCATTGATCTGAAAGAGAAAAAAATATTATTTGACGGAAGAGCAAATTTGGTAAGATGCAGTGGCGACAGTGCTATTTTTTATACCAACGACTTTGCCAAAGGAAAATTTTATTCGGTTTATAATTTTAAAACCAAAACTTACGGTGAAGTAAAAAACTTGACGTTCAAAGCAAAATTAGGGCAAGATGTAGAGTACGATAAAACGGCAATGCCTATCAAATTGAACTTATATCCGCAAAACAAACCAAAAGTTGAATTAGTAAAAGACGCCGGTTATGGACAAATAACCAAAGACGGAAAAATTCCTGATCCTCCGATGTGGTGGATAGATAATTCAACTTTTATTTACACGTATTACAATAAAGAAAATACCGAAATTAGTTTTTACAAAGTAAATGCCGATTCAAAAAACTCAACATTAATTGGTAAGATCCCTTTTAAGCCGGGTAATATTGCACCAATTGTTACAAAAGAAGATAAATACGTTACCACTTTGAATTTTGGTGATAAAATGGTTTTGGTGAACTCTAAAAATGATAAAGTTGAAGAAATGAGTTTTACGTATCCTTTGAATGGATTTGCCGCTGAAGTAAAATCTGCACCTCAAGGACGAAGAGTTTTATTGGCGAACAATAATAAAGAATTAGGAAAATATCCTTTCCAATTAAAGAATTTCAAGAGTACCGAAAACACAGTGGCGCTTGTAAGAGAACTGATAGTAGGTACCGAAAGCTACCAACAAGGTATGGCAGTTTGGAATTACGAACAAATGAAATTTGAAAAGGTAGATGCTGATGAAGTATTGACCCTTGTTGGATGGATAAAGGAAGAGTAGAAAATGGCTGAACATATCCACATTAACGCCACCACCAAAGCCGAAAAATACAAACAACTTTATCCTCAAGTAAAAGCATTACTTGAAGGCGAGAAAGACCTCATTGCTAATATGGCCAACATGTGTTCGGCCTTAAAATTTGGTATGAACTTTTTTTGGGTGGGGTTTTATCTCGTGAAAAATGAGGAATTAGTACTTGGTCCGTTTCAAGGAACAGTTGCTTGCACCCGAATTGCCAAGGGAAAAGGTGTTTGCGGAAAGGCTTGGGAATTAAATGATATAATTATTGTAGATGATGTGGATCAATTTCCGGGACATATTGCTTGCAGTTCGCTTTCCAAATCTGAGATCGTTATTCCAGTGAGAGATTCCAATAAAAACATCATTGCCATTTTTGATGTTGATAGCGATGAGTATTCTTCGTTTGATAGAACAGATGAGGAATGGTTGAAAAAGATCGTTGAGTTGATTCCGACTTTTTAGAGGCAGAAACCGCAAAGACACCTTTGGTGCAACACAAAGAAGACGCAAAGAGCGCAAAGCTCGGATCACCATAATAAAAAAGAATGCAAAGAAGCTTCGTTTCGCAAAGCGTGACGCTACTCATCACTGCCTTTGCGTTAACGAAGTCTTTGCCTTCTTATTAAATTAAAGTGAGCTTTGCGTACTTTGCGCATACTTTGCGAAATGCTTTAGCATCTTTGCGGTTTCTGCCTCTAATTTTTTACTCCCGCCTTTATTTTAGTATTCACAAAATTTTCCTGCGGTGGTATTGGACAATTCCAACCATTATGCGAATACGCGCAATACGGTTGGTAGCATAAATTAAAATCGATAAGGATCGAATTTGCATCTGTAATTTCAAGATCGATATAACGTCCACCACCATAGGTTTCGTTATTACTTGTAAGATCGGTGAAAGGAAGAAACAATAATTTAGCGTACTCAAGTTTTTTAATATCAGCCATTCTGTATAGAACTAAAGAATGTTTCTTTCCGTCGATCTTAAAATTTGCTTTCGCATATTTTATATAACGCTTCTTTTTACCGCTGGAAGTTGGAAAAATAACTGTATCCTTCTGATCGAATTTTTCGAGTTGAGCTACAACTCTATATTTTAAATTAACAGGAAAGTGATGGATCCCTTCAAAATCTTTTCGCTCGCTTCTTGCTAAAGGTGTTGTGGTTGAATCGAGATAAAATTTTACGAGTTTTTCTTGCTCAACTTTAATGTTTTTAATGATGCTATCTTTTTTAACCTGGCCCAAAGAAGTTATAGCAGTTACTAAAAATAAAAAGAGGTAGTTCATTCTCATAAGAACAAATCTACCTCTTTTTTTATACTTTAAAAATCTATTCGCTTATCACTTATTCACCTGTACTCTTACCCCTTCACTGTGACTTGTAAACTCCGGTGCATACATACACTGAATTGTTGTTACGCCATTACTAAAATCACCATAATGATTCACAAATAATACATATTCAAATACAAATGTTCCTTTATGTAAATGCGGGAAAAAGAAATTGGTCGCTGCATCCTTTGTGCTTTCGAAATAACCTAATCCATCTTGCCATTTGTACTGACTAAATACATTCACCGGTTCAAAACCACTGGCACGCATATCTTTCATGTGAACATAATCCATATCGCGGTCAACTCGTAATTCAATTCGAACTTTTATTTTATCTCCTAGTTTTAATTTTGTGCTCGCAGTAATTGGTTCGATCACAGGACCTGAAGCTGTGTTCTTTTGCAAGAATAATTGTTTCTTCAATTTTAATGGCGTTTCGTGTGGTGTTATTTTATCTAACTGTTCAAAATATTGCCAGTACACAGCGCCGTAACTTACGCCTACATCTTTTTTGATCACTTTTACTTTACCCATGTTTGGTTTAATGTCAGCGCCCGTCCATGTCTTTTTAAAGTAACCTGTTCCAGGCTCCACTTTAATACTTGGATCTGTTTTTGGATCTAACTTAATATCGCCCACTTGAATTTCAACATTAGGTTCGGTACTTAACCAATCTGTTCCTTTCAATAACATGGCATAAACTGCTTCTGTAGTTGCGCGTGTTGTTCCCCAATGTTGTGTTTGTTTACTCTTCACGAGCCAAGTTTTAAGATCATCCACCGCTTTAGTATCATTGTTCACTTCATCAAATGCTTCTATCATCAATGCTTGCATTTCAATCGGCGCTTCATACCAATAATATCCATAGTTCTCTTTCCAATACATTCCCATCTCTTCGCTGTTCAAGCTATTTTCCTTTAGCGACTTCAAAATGTCCTTAGGCGTTTTTATGTCCTTATCTCTATGTAAAGTTAACGCGATCATTCCTTGCATATAACGCGAGTTAGACAACCAATAGGTTTGCTCTTGCTTTTTATAATATGCTACATGCTCTTTATTACGTTTATCCATTTCTATCTCAGGAAAGAAACTGCGCATGTACAAATATTGAATGGCCATATAACTCAAATGATTCTCCTTTAAATAATCTTTGTTATGCTTTTTCATCCATTCATAATCTTCACGCATTCTGTTATCGCAATATCTTACCGCTTGATACATCATGCTCGACACTTCCGAATTTTGTTTTACTTTAATTACACCCAATTTATCTAAATGCCCAAAGCCACTGCAAATATGTTGCGTTATATACCAATCATCCGGTCCACCTTCAAACCACCAAAAACCACCGTTAGAGGTTTGCGCTTTCTTTAGTTTTTTGAATGCACGCGCTTGTTCATTACTCATTGTATTCAGATCAAACAATAAGGCAACGCGTTTCTTGTTCTCGCTTTCACTTTTAGCTTGCAATACCCACGGCGTTTCTTCAAGTATGAGAGCTTTTAACTCCTGGTTCTTTTGCAAGTTCGATAAGAACGCATCCGGACTCTGCGTTTTCCACGACTCAAATACAGCTTTGATCTTTGGTTTTGAATTTACCACATATGTTGCTAAACTATTTGCATAATAACGCGCAAAGGTTTGTTCGGCGCATTCGTAAGGATATTCCATTATATAAGGCAAAGCTTGCACTGCATACCAGGCAGGATTGGCGGTAAACTCTAATGTATACGCATGATTTTTAAGCGTAGTTGAATTGCCGTTTTGATTAATGAACTTAGTAAAATTAAATTCTTTTGTTTGATTACTGCGAATTGGCAACGGCATACTTTCTGTTACCAACATTCTATTTGTGAGAACAGGAATAACCATTTCTTCACCATCAGAGAAATTTCCGGCCTTTGCAACGATCTTGTATTTAATTGCTGATACACTTTCCGGAATATTCAAGGTCCATTCCACCGAAGTACTTTGTCCTTTTTTAACGGTAAAATCTCTCCAACCTATCGTTGGGAATTTACCACTTAAAGCTTCAATGATGCTAAATGATATTTCTTTATCAGTTAACGCATCGTACAATTTCAGCTCTGCATTTCCTGATAATTCTTTATCAGAAAGATTAGCGATCTTAGAAATGAAGATGATCTTATCATTCTCCCTAAAGAAACGTGGTTGGTTTGGCTGCACCATTAATTCCTTTTGCGTGATCACTTCTTTGGTATACTGACCAACCTTCAGATCTTTTGTATGCGCTAAACCTTGTAATTTCCATTTTGTTAAACTTTCAGGAATAGTGAACTTAATTACAGTTTCGCCATTTTCGTTTGTTGTAAGATTCGGGAAAAAGAAAGCTGTTTCATTAAAATTACTTCTTGCCTTTACACTTCCAAGATCTTTTTCACCTTTTCCTTCACTTCCTCCGGCAACTCCTGTGGCCGTTGTTGCCTTATCTCCAGTATTTCCATCCTCTCCTCCCATCAGTCCCGGTTTGTTTGCTGCCATTTTTTTAGAAGCTTCGCCATTTTTTGATCGCGATACACTCTTATCCTTTGTGTTCATCTCCTTCTCCTCCATTGGCATAGCGGAACTTTCCGAAATTGCATCTGCTTTCATATCGCCATCTTCTTCATAATGTTTAGATCTTCCACCGCGGTAATTGTAACTATAAAAATTCAAACCAAAATAATTCAAATGATCGTAATACCTTCCCGGGATGCCAACATAATTACGACTAACATTATTCAACTCTGTAGAATTATTTATTTGAGCTGCGCGCGAATACCAATTGTAGCGAGTATAATAACTATTATAAATGTACATCGACCAATAGCTTGGCGCAAAAGCATCCAAACTTGCATCGTACATGCTCGTTAATAATTCGGCGGCCTGTTTATCGCCTTTTTTATCCTTAATAACGATCTTCCATTCTTCTTGTTGACCAGGCAATAATTTATTACGGAATGTTTCAAATTGTATGTCCAATTCTTTATTGGTAAAGGGAACCGTAACAACATTACTGAAATTATAAAAGCGGTTGTATTTGATAAATGAGGTGTGAAAAGAAATATTTCCTCTATCCTCTTCTTGCACATCTATAGTTACAGCGCCCAACGAAGCCGATTGAAACTGAGTAAGCGCTAATTTTCCCTGACGCTCTACTTCGTATATATAATTTACTTTATCATAAGCAGAAGCTAGAACAAAATTTACTTTTTCTCCTGGCTCTGCATTTAACTTAGGCATATAGAACCAAGCCGGTAAAACTTCCGGCATCGTTGTGCTACCATTATCATAAAGTGTAAAATATTGGAATGCTTTTATGCTTTCGCCAAATTTATCTTTACAATTAGCCTCGATCATATAAACGCCCGGCTTCAAGTTCTTAAGCTCGGCGCTTAGGTCGTACTCCGTTTTTGAACCTGTATCAAATGTTTTTTCAAATTGCTTATCCTTTTCCCACTTGAATTTATTTAATTCATCGGCGTACAGATCATTCGGAAACGTTTTATAATACTCCTCTTTTGAAAGTGCATGTCTGTCGGGTCTTGTCCATAATCGCGCACGAAAAGCTCTATCCGGTTGTTTTAATTTGTACACCGTAAAGTTTCCTTTAGCAGCTTCGGCTACGCCATTTAAATTAGTTGTAATAATATTGATAGGCTTAATTGCTTTTTGATCAATAATAGCTTGGTTAGAAATATTCAACTGCAATGATTGATAGCCAACCGTTACGTAAGAAGATGTTGAATGTGTTTCGCCATTTATATCCGTAACATCTGCTAAAATTTGATATTGGTAAGTTGCCTGACTTTCCTTATTTACCGATTCATCCGGTGAAGCTTTAAATTTAATAATATACGAACCCGTATCATTAGTTAATGTTTCGCCATTTAAAATTTCTACATCTCCTCCTCTATTATAATAAGGCCTGTACCACCACCACCAATATGGATAATTTACTTTTCGCACAACGCGGTACGAAACTTTGGCACCATCGATCACATTTCCCGCATAAGCTTTTGCTTTTCCGGTAACAGTGATCTCATCATTAATTTTGAACGACCCTTTTACAGGATCAAAATCAGTTTCAAATTTAGGGCGCTTGTATTCTTCAACTCTAATGTATGCTGTACCATGCCCATCGGTAATATGCATTTGCCCTGTCATTAAACCTTGAGGCGCAATAAATGTTCCGTTAATTGAGCCATATTCATTCGACGTTAATTCTAATGAAGATACTTTTTGATAATTTGCATCATAAAATGTTACGCTTACAGGATAGTTTGGTTTAATAACAGGACTCTTTCCATTCTTTGTTTCAAGAATGATGCCTTTAAAATAAACCGTTTGGCCAGGACGATAAATTGCTCTATCAGTAAAGAAATGCGTATGTGTTGTTGTATAATTATTATCTCCCGGTTTGTAAGTATAGTACGAATTATTATTAAAATAACTGTCTTGACCATCTATCAGCTCTAAATAAAAACTATTATCGTTGTATTTATCTTTTGGTTTAATGCTGCATAAACCCTTTTCGTTGGTCTTTAAAAGATCTCCTTTAGTGTATTTATAATCACGCATTCCGTAATCATACGTTTCGTGCCAAACTTGTACAGAAATATTTTTTAATGCTTCGCCGGTTTGACGGTGCAGTGCATAAATATCATATGCGCCATCATCTTCGCGGCGGCGTTCCATGGTTGCAATGTTTGAAACCACACATTGTGCATACGACACTAAATTATTTGAATATTTAAAATCGGGATTTAAAGATGTGATCACCACATAATGTCCAAATGGTAATTCCGGCATTTTGATCTCAAGCTGATGTTTTTGGTAGTCTTTATCGTCTTCAATTGATTGCTCAAAGACTTTTACGCTTGGCAAACTGTTGAGTGCATTATATAATTTCTCGCCCCATTCTTTGCGATATACTTTTCTTAATTCCTGATGTGATGTTTTTACGATCTTAAAATAAAGTTTGTTGATGTTTGTTGAGCTTACCAAAGCGCGGAAAGGCTTTAATGGTTCGTTCACTTCTTCTAAAGTAAGGTTCAACGACTTTGTTTCAATTTGGTAAATAAGATTTTGACATTGTTTGGCGCCATACGTGTTAGGCATTTTTTTAATAGTAGCTTCGCAGAGTTCTTTAGCCTGCTTTTTATACCATTTGTAACTATCACTTTCTAACGGGTTGTATTCACTTGCTTTGTTATCATACCATGTTGCAAGTCTAAAATCAATTTCGGTTGAACGTGGATGAGTGCTGTAAGTTTGTTGTAATTGCTTAAGCGTATTAAAATACAACGTGTCTTTCTTTGGATGTTGCGTATGACCATGTATGTAATCCAAACGGTAAAGATCAGCGTCTATTAAAGCATCAGGATTTTTATCATTCAAATGAAAATTGATCAGATCTTGAATTATTTGTAATGCATAATATTTTGTTTCTAAGCTATCCGAAGGATTTACCAATTTTAGTTTAGTAAATTCACTTGCTGGCGCTAAAAATCCCGCATCATTAATATTAAAACGCGCAGCCGGACGCTGTACATCAGGTTCTGTATTTGCCATGAACGCCAAAGCACGATGCGCTAAAAAATCGTATAATGTTGGTCGCCACTCTCGGCACTCTTGCGTGCCTTTATAAATTATTTCATCAAAAACGTCAACACGTGTTGCTTTTAAACTATCGGTATTACTTAAACTTTCTTTGTAATTACTAATTACAGCATACGTAATTGTTTTAAGATCCCATGTTGAAACATCTTCATTTTTAAATCCTACGGTTTGTGTGCGGTTATAAAATTTCCAACGGTTATTATTAAAATATTGCCAATACGCATCGGCCAGTAAACTTTGAAGAACAGGCTTTACCGGAAACTTTGCGGTTTGCACTTCTACTTGCAACTCGTTAATGTTTTTTTCAAGCGAAAATTCCTCTTTGTGCTGTTTGTACTTCATGCGATTGATCACGGCTTTTACAAACTGAGGCGCGTTATTATCGGTTTTTGCTTTTTGGTAAATAGCTTCCACTATTTTTAAAGCACTTTCGGTGAGTCCTTCACTTTCGCAACTATCCACCCTTTGCCAAAGTTTCTCGTAAGAATCATTTTTACCGTAACTTATTGATTTCATGGTGTTATAAGGATTAAAAAACAAAGGCAGTGTAAACACCACCCCTCCTAAAAACAACAGAATAATGCTTAAAACCGACTTCTTTTCCATAAAAAATGCTTTATATAAAGATGCAAAAAAAATGTTATTCCATACTTTAATTAATTTTTAAAAATGAATTAAATTCTCGAAATTAATGGTCTAAAATTTACATAAAATGAATAAAATAATTGCCGCTACTTTAACATTCTTTTTAATCCTATTAATTGGATGTAAAAATGAAAACGAGAAGGTTATTGGGAAGACTACTGAAGATCATGCCCAATTAACACAGTTAACACAACTAATTAGCTATAAAGTGTTTATAAGAGATGCTGACTGGAAGGCTTTTGTTAAAGCTGATAGTTTAAACGCACACGGGGCGAATGTAGATGAAGTTATGGGCACGAGTGTAAATTACCTAACGTACAAAGATTACTCAATGTATTTAGCAAGTTTAAAAACAACAATTCTTGATTCTAACTCAGTTATGACTGATCCTAAATTTAAACTTGCTTCTAAATTCGACGAAAGAAAGGGTTTATTTACTATTTGCGACTCCCTACAAGAGGAGAATGCCGGGAAAACAACAACCATATTTGTTTGCGATTCTACTTCTAGAGTTGAACAAATTGTAGGACTTGAATTCTACGAGTCGTGGAGTATTAATAAAACTACCGGCGAATTTTTAAAGGAAATTATTGCGTTTTCTCCATTAACCGTTGGTGATGGCGACAAGTTGATACCTGTATACTATTTCTTTAAGAATAAAGAAAGTATAGATCTTGTGAAATCGAAACAACCAAAAAAATAATGGAAGCATTCTTAGAAATATTAAAGATCGTTTTACCCGCTGCCATGGTATTTGTGGCAACATACATTATTTTAAGAAGTATGTTAGAGAATGATCAGAAAAAACGTGAGCATGAATTACGTAAAAATAATGCCAGTCAAACCGCAACAACTTTGCCTTTAAAAATACAGGCATTTGAGCGTTTGGTTATTTATTTAGAAAGGATCAATCCAAACACCCTGGTAGTTCGTGTGAATAAGAACGGAATGAACGCGCATCAATTGCAATTAGAATTGATCAGAACCATTAAATCGGAATACGAACATAATTTATCGCAACAGATCTATGTGAGCTATGGCTCATGGGAATTGATAAAAAATGCGAAGGAAGAATTAATTAAACTCATCAATATTTCGGCTACAAAAGTACATCACGAAGCGCCAAGCAATGAATTAGCTATGATGATACTGAACATTGCAGCTGGTTTAGAAAAAAAATTACCGAATGATGTGGCGCTTGAATACATTAAAAAGGAAGCTTCAAGTATTTTGTAGAGATGGAAAAATTGTTCTCAGAATTTACCAGCCTAAGCGAGCAGCAATGGAAAGAACAGATTATTAAAGATCTGAAGGGGGTTGAATACGGTTCGCTTACATGGCACACACAAAATGGTTTTGATGTTAAACCATTCTATACAGGAGAAAATACCGAAAATAGAAAACCGATTTTTGAATTTAGCGATTGGGATATTTGCGAACCCATTGATGTGCACGATGTAAAATTTGCAAATCATCAAGCCTTACAAGCATTAAAAAAGGGCGCTTCCGGGTTGGTATTCAACATCAATAATAAAATAGAAACCACAACTCTTTTAAAGAATATTTCGCTTGAACACATTTATTCGCAATTCAATATTAGCAATGACGCTTTACACATTCTTACTGATCTAAAAAATATTTATGGTAAACCAAATGCTTACGATGGTAAATTAAAGTGCTTTATAAATATCGATCCCATACATTTATTTGCATTTTATGGAGAGTGGCATGATTCCCAAGAAAAAGATCTTTCGATATTAAAACAATTGGTTCATATTTCTGTGAACGCTTCTTTATATCAAGAAGCCGGATGCACCCAAGTGAATGAATTGGCGTTTACATTAGCACATTGTAACGACTATTTCAATTATTTAAATGATTCTAGCTCGCTTAACAAACCCATTCATATTAGCGTATCGGCAGGTGGAGATCTTTTTACAGAGATAGCCAAACTTCGTGCCTTAAGAAAACTTATTGATCTTTTACATAACGCTTACGGACGCAAGAACGAATTATACATTCATGCTCAAACTACCATGCTGAATAAAAGCGAGAAAGATGCATATACGAATTTATTAAGAAGCACAACTGAAGCCATGAGCGCTGTAATTGGCGGGGCAAATAGCTTGAGTATTCCGGGATACGATCAATTATTTAATCAAGCCAATGAATTTAGTTCACGCATGGCAATCAACCAACAACATATTTTAAAGGACGAAAGCTATTTGAATAAAGTAGCCGATATGGCTGCCGGAAGTTATTATATTGAACAACTTACCGATCAATTAGCGCAAAACGCCTGGGAAAAATTTAAAACTATAGAAGCAAAGGGTGGTTTTATTGAATGTATCAAAACAAAATATATTCAGGAGATCATTAATACCGACTTTAATGCTTTAAAAGAAAACTACAAACAAAATAAGTCGGTTCTTATTGGTGTGAACAAATTCCCAAATACAACTGATCGTAAAGAAGTTTTAAAAGATAAAAGCGTAAATGATAAAGGAGTACGCATTACACCTAAAAAACTAACGGAATTTCTCTAAAGAATCTTAAAGAAATTCTCCTCCCCTATCTCCACAAATCCCTGTTCGGTAAAGTTCAATAGTGTAAGATCATTATTCCCGTTCAGCTTAAATTTTTTAGTGTACTGATAAAATTTACAACTGTCCTTAAAAGCTCCAAACACACCGGCTTTTGAAAGCTCGTGAATATATTCAAAGTTCTTACCCTGCATAATGCGCATTAAACTAATTTCTTTTGGAAGCAATTCCAAACTTACTTCAAAGCCATGCTCTACGTAACAACTTCTAATGAATTTTTTTTTATTGAATAAAAAAAGTATAAGATCATTGCCGCACATGTTCTTAAACTTCATTACACCTTTATAAACGGTGTCTTTTCGCGCGCCGCCAAAATAATCGGTATAAGGGGTATCGCCGGTAGTTACCCGCTTTCTTTCTTTTTCAATAGGCTCCTTAGTTAGTGTAGTTTCTTCCTTGTATGGCACTACTTTTATTTGAGGTTTATCGTTCCAAACATTCAATACAAGCATTATAAGCAACACGGCTAAAGGCGTTGCTATAATTATATTCTTGAATTCGTTACCTGATCTTTTTAATTCTATATTCTCAGCCTTTTGCTGAGCTTGCTCATACTGCTTTTTATAATGCTCCTGATAATACTGGCGGCGCTTTAGTTCAGCCTCACTAACATCATAACTCTTTTCTTGTTTATCCTTAACAACACTCGTGTTTCTTTGTGCGCTGTTTAAATGGCTTTTAAGGCGATGGTCGTATTGCGATTTTTTATAACTATCGCACAACATTTCATAAGCTTTTACTACCGTTTTAAAGTGTTCTTGTCCCGAGGGATTAACATCAGGATGATACATTTTAGCCAAACGACGAAAAGCATTCTTAACTTCAGCAGAAGAAGCAAAATTTGGTAAGCCTAATATGTGATAATAGTTTATCAGAAATCTCTAAATTGATTGTTTTACAAATGTAAAGCTAATTTTTTATGCTCTTCATCAAAAACCTATTCCTAAATTAAGTGCTAAGTGTTGTGAGTTAAGAAATACAGAGGAAGCTGAATAATTTGTTTTGAAATAATACGGTGAAAAACCATAACGATACGAAAGCTCAAGGAATATAGTGATAGAGTTAGAGCGCGTACGATGATTTTGAACACCGAAATTGATCCCCGCAAATGCGTTAAATCTTTCGTGCAGTAATGGATTCCTAAATTTCAAATGAACAAATTCATCTTTTAGTTGAGCGCCATCTTGATCAACCTTTAAATTTGTATTCATTATGTATCTTAAATGATAACCAACCGAAATATACGGAGTGAATAAACTATTTGTGGTGCTTTTAAATGTCAGCTTCCCTTGAATAGGCAAATTTAATTCACCAATGTTCATACGGTAACTATAGCCCATACTCCCGTCGTACAATTGCAAAGTATCTTGACTAAAATAATACGAACGGTAGCTTACACCATGTAACAAATATTCTATACCCATTGAAAGAAAAACACGATTAGAGCGGTCCATGCTTTTTTCACGTTTAAGGAATGCAGAGAAACTCATTCTTGCCTTTGCATTAACCGCATGATGGCTGTTTAATTTATAAAACCCAACCACAGGTGCAATTCCAAAACGCGTATACGAATCTCGAGAATTATGGCTTTGCCCAAACACCAAAGTGGTGTTGAACACAACGATACATAAAAAAGCATAAAACGTATGTAGTTTATTTTGCATTTGAATCTCTGATCACATTTGTGGCGCTGGCCTGAACGCTGGGCATAATGATCACATCATTTATATTTACATGCGCAGGGCGTGTAGCAACCCAATAAATTGTTTCTGCAATATCCTCAGGCTTTAAAGGCTGCATGCCATTGTAAACACTTTTTGCCTTTTCTTCGTCACCATCAAACCGCACAATGCTAAATTCTGTTTCTACCATTCCAGGGTTTACAGCAGTTACTTTAATATGATGTGGGAGCAGATCAATGCGCATGCCTTTATTTAATGCATCTACCGCGTGCTTAGTTGCGCAATACACATTTCCGTTCGCGTAGACCTCTTTTCCGGCAATGGAACCAATATTTACGATATGTCCTTTTTTTCGTTCAATCATTCCCTTACATACTTCTCGAGTCATATATAAAAGTCCTTTTATATTGGTATCTATCATTCGCTCCCAATGAGAAAGATCACCGCTTTGTATAGCAGACAATCCCGCGGCCAATCCGGCGTTGTTCACTAAAATATCAATATTATTAAATTCAGCCGGAATTGATTTGATCGCATTTTCCACTTCAGAAAAATTTCTTACATCAAAACACAGCGTTAATACCTTTGCTTTATAAGTGGCTTGTAATTCTTTAGATACACTTTCTAAACGTTCTTTTCTACGGCCGCTTATGATAATATCATACCCGTTCTTTGCAAAAAGTTGAGCGGTGCTTTTACCAATGCCCGAAGTTGCTCCTGTAACCAATACTAACATAGATCAATTTTTATTTTGAGTGTTGAGTTTGCTATTCTTATAGCCGTATAATAAATAAACAGCTAATCCTATCAATAACCATATTAAAAACATTACCCAGTTTTTCCAACCCATACCTGTAAGTAAATAACAACACGAAAGAACTCCCAGAACCGGGATCAATGAGTAATTACGTATAAAAGAAAATACTGCCACTAAAGCCCAAACAAAAAAGAAAATGATCATAGGATAATTGAACGACGTTGTTTTCGCTACTTCATCTACAATATAAAATATCTCCGATGCTTTCATAAAAACCAGGATCATTCCCACAATGGTGATCACAGGTACTATCCATTTTGCATTTACATAAGGCATTCTAAATTTTCCTTTTACTTTCGCATCGGTATTACGGGGCAATGTGAGTACACCTCCACAAACCAAAACAAATGCAAATAGGGTTCCAATACTTGTAAAATCTAAAACAAAATTCTCATCGGTAAAAAAAATGGGGATGCCAACCACCAAGCCGGTAATAATAGTAGAGAAGCCAGGAGTTTTAAAGCGCGGATGAATAGATGCAAATCGCTTTGGCAATAAACCATCTCTACTCATGCTCATCCAGATGCGCGGTTGTCCCATTTGAAAAACCAACATCACGCTCGTCATAGCAACTACAGCAGCTATTGATACAATAAATAACATCCACTTAATTCCTTTCGACTTAAATATCTCTGCTAAAGGATCGCTTACTCCTAAACTTGTGTACGACACCATTCCGGTAAGCACCAAAGCGAGAATGATATAAATAACTGTACAAATAACCAATGAATAGATCATTCCTCGCGGGAGATCGCGCTGAGGATTTTTACTTTCTTCTGCTAATGTAGAAACCGCATCAAAACCAATATACGCAAAGAAAACTGCCGAAACGCCCGCCATTACTCCCGTAAATCCATTTGGCATAAAAGGTTCCCAATTATCAATGTCCACATGAAATATTCCAACCGCGATCACCAAAACAATGATCAATAGTTTTACGAGTACCATTGCATTACTAATGTTTCTCGATTCTTTTGTTCCAATAAACACCAAGGCGGTGATCAATATATTGATAACAACCGCAGGAAGATCAAAAATAATTCTTAAGCCCCCAATTTGTGGCGCGTTGGTCCAAGCGCTATATCCTTCACCTAATGTATTACTCAAAAAAGCACTATGCGCTGCTGTGTAATTTATGGTAAGATATTCAGGTAAACCGGGAATAAGATTTGTAAAATAACCACTCCAAGAAAATGCAATGTAAATATTACCGATCGAATATTCCATTAACAAAGCCCAACCAATGATCCATGCAAATAGTTCGCCAAAAGAAACGTAAGCATATGTATAAGCGCTTCCCGAAACCGGAACTCTGGATGCAAACTCTGCATAACACATGGCAGTAAAACCACAAGCAATAGCGCAGATCACATATAAAATTACAACGGCAGGACCAGCTGCATGACACGCTTGCCCAATAGCACTAAACGTACCACCGCCAATAATTGCCGCAACACCAAAAAAAGTTAGGTCGCGAACATTTAAAACTTTATTTAAATGTCCTCCATGACCATCGCCTTCATCAGAACTAACAGTAGAGGGATCTTTTTTTCGAAATAAATTCATACGTATGAAGGATAAATATCTGAATTTTTATTGACACTTTAACTTATTTGTGCTTAAGCGCCTCTCGATAGCTTAAACCGGATAGCTTCTGCTTATTTTTTTCCACAAAAGCATAAACTTCCTTGCGGTTGGTTTTAGCATGTTGCCTTAATGCCCAACCAATGGCTTTGCGTATAAAGAACTCCTCACGGTGCATATGGCGTTCGCAAACCTTGTAAAGGAATTCGGTATCCGTTTTTTCTTTGTACAAGATCTGATGAATAATGGCAACTCGGTTAAGCCACATATTTTTGTGCTTCGCAAATCGCTCCATTTCCTTTTTCATTTTCGGATAATTCAATAACAATGGTGCAATGGCATACGAACTAATTCCATCCACACTATCCCACCACGAATTGGTGACGATCATTTTTTTGAGCGTTTTAAAACTTGCCGGAGTGATCAATTTTTTATTCTTCTCAAACAGATCAAGGGCCACATAATGAAATTCCCTTTCCCTTTTTTTCCAAAGCAAAGCTGCCGTTTCTAAGATCCATTTTTCGGTGATGAACGGTTTTACTTCCGCAAACAGTGGTTTACATAAAGCTGCGCGTTGTGGTTTTTTGAGACCAATAAATTCAAATTGATCTAACAAATACTTTTTCATGGCCTTTGCATTCTGTGAATTGGCATTTTTGTATAATGTATCGCTAACTTTTTTTACGAACTCCGCGGGCTTCATAATGATTTACACAATATAGAACAGATAAAACAATAAATGGTGCAATGATACAACGATATCTTACAATAGCGCCTAGGTTTGGTGTTGCAATTCCGAACAATACAAGCAAAAACACAGATGAAAGCATTAAAAAGAAAAGTATATTCCTGTCTCGAACAAAAAATGCGCCAACAATTGAAAGCATCAAGCAGAGTGTTAAGAATAAACCTTCTAGCGAAACAACGGTGTTCATTAAACCACCAAACTTATATGGAAATCCCAAGGCTTTGAAAATACTTTGAAAAATAGTTCCAACAGCGCCAATAGTTGTTTGGATGTTTGAAATAGCATAACCTGATCTTCCGGGAACAATTTCATAGATCAGGTTATAATTTGTAACCGTATCGGTATTTGAGGCGCAATGAAGCGTGTCCGTTTGATGGGAATCTTCCCAATAATCATACGGCACGCCTAGTTTGATCTTAAAAACCTTCTCGCTTGTTTCTTTTACAAGATCTTTATTATAAGCTACGCGAACAAATTTTGAACTGTCCTTTAAAAACATCCCCCCCTTTGCCACATCATAGAATTCAGTTTGCTTTTTGTTGATGAAGGAAAACATAGACATATCTTTAAAGATCAAAAACGAAAAATTAACAAGCACCATCAAAATAATAACCGAACCCAAATACCATAGCGTTTTGTGTTTCCGAACTAATACCTCAACGAGTTTAAACGAAAGATATAAACTAAAAATAGTAAACGTTACTTGCGGTTTTAAATAGTAAATAATAAACATCACCAAAAGAAGATAAGTCAGTTTCCTTAAAAGAAAATATTTTTGATCAAATAAACGATCGGTAAAAAAGAAGATAAGTCCAACATTCAACAATACAAGGGGTTCTTTTAATAATGCCCCGCTGAACAACCAAAGATTTGGAAGAAAAATAAATACACCTAGTAGCCAGATCTCTTTTGAGATGAAATACTGTTTTAGCGAACGGTAAATAAGACCAATGCCAATGTATCCAAGCAAACAAGAAGTTAAGGCATGAACATAATATGAATTAAAAGAAATGAAATGAATGAGCGAATGAATGCGAAGCAAACTTCGGTTATCATTAAAAAATAAACGCCACGACATACCCTCATCCCAGTTATTGGTACGCGAAATGAACTTGGAAAATAATTCGGTGTTCTCAGCATCATTCTCGAAACCAAACATAAGCTTAATGTATTCGAAAGGACTTTCATAAAATATATCATTGATTATTTTTGAGTCACGCAAAAAATTTCCGGCATCATAATTCTCAATGCCACCATAATATATTTTGTAGATATAATAGAAAGCCGGGATTGCCAAACATTTGAATATAAATAACAGCGTGAATTGCGTTGGAGAAATGCTCTTATCTATAAAAATACCGAATAAGCCATTCTTATAAATGAAGAATAGGATGATCAAAAGATATATGGCGGCGATGATCACTTACAGATTATTTACAACAACCAAATACTTATTCTTTTGGTCAAAACAAAAGCGTGTTATTTTTTTAATTCCAAACGATGAGAGATCATAAAGCACATTCCATTTTTGTTGAGCTGCATCATATTTCAAAATAGTGGCTTGATGCGACACCAACAAACCGTGAACAGGATGCCAGACCATGTCTTCATTAACCGAATTGATGCTTGCGTGTAAATTTGCTTTTTGTAAACGCACATCGTATAAAAAGTAACGCGTGGATGAACTATCTTTTACACCAAACATAAATGAATGCCTGTTTACCGTTTTAAATGTTCGGCAAGGATGCTCGCCCAAAAAACCATCGGCGTTGGTTGAGTTCACAAAATACCTCAGCGAATGTGGTTGTGTTAACTTATAATACAAAACAGTATCTGCATTCAAAAAATGATAGTACCCTGCCGAATCAAATGATGAAAAATTTGAATTTGTAACCGTAAACGTTTTAAGATCGAGTAATTTCACTGTTTGGATACTATCCATTGTTACATGTAATACCGATAAATAATTTCCAAATTCGGTTTCATTGGGTGAATATTCGCTTTCTTTTGTTTTGGTGATCTGCGTTATTTTTTTGCTGCCAACACTGCAAGTGTAAACATCTGCTTGTTTGTCTTCACGAACGGAAGTAAAGTAAATGAGTTTCCCATTTTTTGAGAACGAAGGTTGATTATCGTAACCGGGGCGATTGGTAATATTAACTGCCGTTCTTACTTTTCCTGGAAGTTTTGTATCCAGTTCTGCCAACCAGAGATCGCTTTCGGGTAATTGCGCATTCAAAGAGCCCTGAATTAAATAACAAAGACATATGAAGAAAAAATATCTCAACTCTTTTGTTCTTTTAAAAAGAAACGGGTGAGTAAACTAAAAATGAGCCAGCCGATCAAGATTCCCCACACTGCTCCAACCATTACATCAGTTGGGTAATGCACGCCAAGATAAATACGACTGTAAATGATCAAAGTAGGTAAAACATAAAATACGTACCTGAATTTATTTGCAATTAGTCCTTTAGCTGCTAAAAATAATAAGGTAACAACAGCAAATGAATTGGCAGCATGGCTCGAAAAAAAACCGAACTGTCCTCCGTGATAATCATTTACTGTATGAACCTGCGCCATAATTTCTAAATTGTGGCTTGGCCTGTAGCGTTGAACCTTATGTTTTACAATGTTAGTTGAAAGATCGGCCGTGGCAACACAAAAACCAATTCCCAATACCATGGTGATGGCTCTTTTTGATGATGCCTTTTTAAGGAGCCAAATTAAAAAAAGAATGATAAAGGGATAAATGAATAGATCGTGACTTACCACCCACATGATGCCATCCATAAATTTAGAATGCGAAGAGTTTATCTTTAAAAAAATAGCTCTATCGTAGTATTTAAAGAATTCGATCACTTTATAAAATTACTGAATTATTCCATCTACAATTTATTATCATGCCTTGGTTTATAAGCTTTTTGTAAAAATTAAGCCATTTAACCAACATTTGCCTACTTTTGAACGTATATAATATTAGTCACATGTCGTCAGAAAAGATAGAATCATCAAAAGCCCCTGAACCCGTTGGTTTATACCCTCATGCTCGCAAGGTGGGGAACTTGTTATTTTTAAGTGGAGTTGGTCCTCGCGAAAAGGGAAGTAAAAAAATTCCCGGTGTTGAACTTGATGATAAGGGTTATATTATTAGTTATGATATAGCCAAACAATGTCACAGCGTTTTTCAAAATGTAAAATATATTTTGGAAGATTCGGGTAGTAGTTGGGATAAAATAGTTGATGTGACCGTTTTTTTAACCAATATGAAAGATGATTTTCCGATCTACAATAAAATTTGGGCCGAATACTTTAAGGAAAATGCTCCTTGCCGCACAACACTTGAAATAAATAAATTACCAACCCCCATTGCTATAGAACTAAAAGTAATGGCTACTGTTTAAAATCCAACTTATGAAGAAAATTTTATTCTCATTTTTAATTACACTTAGCGCATGTGCATTTTCACAAACCACATTCTCGCTGATCGGCATTTCGTATCCCACTTGTTACGGCGTTTGTGATGGTAGCGCTGTTTTTACACCTACTACTGCCATTAGCGGTCCGTTTACTGCGGTATTATCTAATTCATCGTCGTGTCCAAACACCACAGTGCAAAGTTCTATTGGAAATACCATTACCATTGGTGGTTTATGCCCTTGTGTTTCTGATTATAGTGTGAATTTTTATAATAGCAGCATGGTTTTAGTTGGGTTTGAACTTTTGCAAATACCCATCACCTCAACAATTGCTTTAGTCATGCAAACGCCTACAACTAATTCGGCGGTGTGTTCGAGTTGCTGCGACGGAAGCGTGTATGTAGCTTTTAGCGGTGGTTATCTTCCTCCACCAAATAGTGCTACGGTAACTTTAGATGGAAGTAATGTTGGTGCAAACTATTTTCCAATTCCAACGGTATGTGTTGGACCACATACAGTTTGTGTAACCGACCTTGCAAATTGCGTTGTGTGTAATAGTTTTTCAATGGGATTTGCTCCAAATGTGGGCATCAACGAATTGAATTCTGATCGCACGTTCTCTTTTTTCCCAAATCCTACTACTGATAAACTAGATCTTATGTTCACAGGAAACAATATTCCGGAAGAGATAAGGTTCCTAGACATAAATGGAAAGCTAAGTTATTCGCAAAAAACATCGTCGCCAAGAGGTCAAACGATAGAGATCAATATCAGCAGTTTACCAAAAGGAGTTTATGTTGCAGAAATTGTTTCTTCGATGGGTCTTTTTAGACAAAAACTAATAAAACTTGAGTGATCGGCTTATAAGGTTTAGCCATTATTTAAAGTTATTTTACTGATTTTGTGATATTTAGATTCAAAAATACCTTTTTTAGGTGGCTTAGGTTGTTTTTTAAGCAGTAACTGAACAAATACCCATCAAAATTTCGGGTTAGTCTTACAATTAACATGCGTTTGTCGGTAATATTTTGACCTTAGTAGGCTATTTTTTTTATTCTATGCCTTTTTTCACTATATTAGACGCAAAAACCCCCTCATGTTACTAAAAGAAAATAGTTCTATTTTAATACCCATCGACTTCTCAAAACAGTCTTTAGTTGCAATTAGGCACTCTTATAACATAGCGAAATTAACAAAGTCAAAAATCATCATAATGCACGTTCACAAGCCTGGTACCCCTAATCATGCGAGTGACCTTGAGAGTTTAAAGCAAGAGATCATAAAGGAGAGTGGGCTAGTTGTGGAGACGCTTAATTTTGAAGGTGATATTTATGATACAACTGACAAACAAGCAGAAGAGTTACAGTGTATGCTTATTGTGGTTGGTTTAGATACGCATGTTCGCTTCAGAAGTTTTATGGGAAGCAACCAGGCTAGTAAATTCATTAAAAAATCTCCTTGCCCTGTAATCACTATCCGTTCTACAACAGGTCGTTTGGAGTGTAAAAATATCATTTTACCATTTGACCTTAGTCCTGAAAGCCGCGAAAAAGTTGGTATCGCTGTTCAATTAGCAAATTATTATAAAGCCGATCTTCGTATTGTGTCGGTGTTCCCACCAAGCGATCATAAATACGAGAAT
>JAGPDW010000152.1:0-7225 GCA_018057345.1 Bacteroidia bacterium
ATTTATTGCAGAACCAAATGGCCTCTTCCATTAATTTAACTTCGTCTTTTTTAAATCGAATGATCACATGAAGAGGTATTTTTATGAGCTGACGAGCTTTTGCTATTTCTTGAAAGGAAGGCGCTAGTCCACCGCTTTCATAGTCATTACAAAATTCAATACGATGAGCGCCCGCTTTTTGAGCAATGAGGCATGATTCTATATTAAAGCAAGCTATTTCTAAGAGCATTATTTGCAATAGTATTCCGAATCGTACAATGTATTTCCGGTTGAATCGGCCAAGGCATAATTAAATCCTTTTTGTAAAGCAAAAGCACCGTGCTCTCCTTTTTTATTGATGGCCAAAAAACCAACTTGCACTTCTTTATAATTCGGATTTTTCGCAACTAAACGTTCAATGGCTTTTTTGCATGCTTCTTTAGGAGAAAAACCTTGACGCATCAACTCGACAACTAAATATGATCCGCAAATTCTTAAAACGGTTTCGCCAACTCCTGTAGCACACGCAGCACCAACTTCATTATCTACATACATTCCAGCTCCAATAATGGGCGAATCGCCAACGCGGCCGTTTATTTTATATGCTAAACCACTTGTAGTACACGAACCCGACAAATTTCCGCTCATGTCCATCGCAACCATTCCAATTGTATCATGATTCTCTATGTTCATCATAGGTTTATAATCATTTTTCTTTAGCCAATCTTTATATGCTTTTTCTGCTTCGGCCGTTAATTTTTTCGGCTCCAAATTAAAGCCATTTTCCAAAGCAAATTTTTGGGCACCGCTTCCTACAATTAATACGTGAGGTGTTTTTTCCATTACCATTCGCGCAACCGAAATGGGATGTTTGATGCGCTCTAAAAATGCTACACCACCGCATCTTCCTTTCTCATCCATAATACTTGCATCTAATGTTACATTTCCATCGCGATCGGGTAAACCCCCTAAGCCAACACTTAAATTGGTAAGGTCATCTTCGGTAACCATTACGCCTTTTTCAACGGCATCAAGCGCAGCACCGTTTGCAGATAAAATTTTCCAAGCACCATCGTTAGCTGCTAAACCGTGTTTCCAAGTTGAAATAACAATTGGTTTTGCTACCTTGCCGTCAGGCAGGCTAGCTGCAATTGAACTTTCTTCAACTAAACTTGCGGCTTTACTTTTGCTAAAGGCAAATAAAGATCCTGCTAATGCCGTGAATTTTAAAAAATTTCTGCGTGTGGTCATAATGATGATTTTAGTGTGGTAATTTATCTTTTAGAACACCATAGATATAAGTTCCAAAAACCGCGCTCAATAATACAGCTATTACAATTAAAGATCCGCTTCCGATCAAAGCGTATAACGGTCCCGGGCAAGCACCAGTCATGGCCCAGCCTAGTCCAAATAGTAATCCGCCAATAACATTTCCTTTTGTAAATTCCTTTGGATCGATCTTTATTTCTTCGCCCGAAAATGTTTTTATTTTGAATTTTTTAATGATCAATATGGAGATCATCCCTACAACAATGGCCGAACAAATAACGCCATACATATGAAAAGATTGAAAGCGGAACATTTCTTGAATACGGAACCACGAAATAACTTCGCCCTTGATCAGAATAAACCCGAACAAAATACCAAGCGCTAAGAATTTTAAATTTTTCATTTCTAAGCTTTATAGTTTCATAATAATTGGAAGGATCACCCAGGTCATTAATAAACCACCTGCAAAAAAACAACAGGTAGAAACTAATGATGGCCATTGTAAATTCGACATTCCCATAATAGCGTGTCCGGATGTGCAACCATTGGCATAACGCGTTCCAAAGCCAATTAAAAAACCGCCAATTATAATTAGAATAAAACCTTTGAGTGTAAGAAGTGAAGAGAAATTAAAAATTTCAGCGGGTATCAACCCTGAAAAATTTGTGATCCCTAAGGTGCTGATGCTTGTTACGGCTGATTCTGATAATGCAATATTATTTGGGTTTTTGAAAACATAGCCGGCAATACATCCACCAATGATCATTCCTAATGCATATACCAAATTCCATGATTCGGCCTTCCAATCATATTTAAAATATGTTACGTTGGTTGGAATACACATGGCGCACATATGTCGTAAAGATGATGAAATACCAAATGCTTTGTTGCCAAACAAAAGCAAAAGTGGGACCATCAATCCTATTAACGGACCTGTAAAATACCAAGGCCAAGGTTGTGTTAAGATACTCATGTTTTATTTATGCATGTTGTGTTTGTTCAGTATTATCGTAATCTATGCCGCTAGCTTTCAAAATACTTTTTATTTTGAAAGCATACCATGCTAAAAATGCAAAGCAAAATACCGGAATAATATACGACAGATGAATATTTGTTTTATCTGCTAATAATCCTTGCATTGGTGGAATAAAAGCGCCACCCAGTATCATCATGATCAAAAACCCTGAAGCCTGGCTTGTGTATTTTCCTAAACCTGCCGTTGCTAATGAAAAAATGCAAGGCCACATGATCGAACAAAATAAACCGCCGCTTAAAAATGAATAAACACTTAAAGCGCCTGTTGTAAATAAGCCTATCAACATGGCAATGGTTCCTAATGTTCCAAAGATCATTAAAGTTAAAGCAGGTTTTTGTTGCCCCATAAAAAAGGCGAGCACTAAAAGCAAAACACAAATACCATACATTAAAAACTTACTTGCATCTACACCGCTTAAATGATTCATGTACAAAACTAAGCTCAGCGCAAGAAATGGAATTACAAGTGTAAGAATGATATTCAATGAACGTTTCATTTGAAACGCACCAATAGAACCTGTCCAACGACCAATCATTAAACTTCCCCAGTATAACGAAATAAAAGGACTTATCTCAGAATCTTGCAATCCTCCAAACGCAGGAAGTTTTAAAAGCGAACCTAAATTACTTTGAATGGAAACCTCAACACCTACATAAACAAAAATGGCTATCATTCCTAATAGAACTTGAGGGTAGGCTTTTGTTTCCAAACGATTTTCTCTTTTTATTTTTTTGTATTGTAATAATAAGATGCCGGTGATCACTAACAAGAAGAGTGCAAATAGCACCAAAAATAGAAATTGACTTTGATTTGAATTTACAACTGTAAATCCAAAATAAAGAAATACAGCGATCAAAAATACAAGCGTGCCAATGATAAAGAACAAGGGTGCTTTTAGTATTTTCATACTGCTATCGCTTTCTTCGATCTTTAATTTTGGTATTTGTGTAAAATTTAAAATAAGGGCAGCAACACCAAATGCAATGGCCAGTATCACATATAAAATATTTATCGAAGTGATAGAAGCACTTTCTTTATCGGCAGCAGATGCCATGGCCTTTCCAAATAAAACAAAACTTATTAGAATAGGACCAATAGTTGTGCCAAATGAGTTTACGCTTCCTGCAAAATTTAAACGATGAGAACCCGTGGCAGGATCGCCAATATTCAACACCAATGGGTTGGCCGAAGTTTGTTGTAATGAAAATCCTAAAGCAATAATAAAAAAGGCAACAAGTATAAAAGCAAACGATCCTGAATTTACTGCGGGGATCATACATAACCCTCCAATGATGGAAACCAACAGGCCATACACAATTGTTTTTTTATAACCGATCTTGTTGATGATATCGCTGTTTAACTGCAACGAAAAAATATACAGCAATAAAGACCCAATAAAATAGGCACCGTAGAATGCGCTATCAATTAACTGTGATTGAAACTGTGAAAGCGAAAAATGTGTTTTACAAAACGGAATAAAGATCCCGTTGGAGGCCGCTAAAAAGCCCCAGAAGAAAAAAACAGTAACAATGGCGATAAATGATGAGCTTCCACTTTTGGACATGAAATAAATTTTATTAAAAATATGGCTTTTAAATGCCTCATATTTTAACGGAATATACATTTATTAACAATTTAGCCTTTACTAAATAGCGTTTGTAGATCGTTTACATAAGGCTTTTTCATTTTCTTTGTATAATGGAATTACTGAGTCCTCAGCACTGGAAAGATTACGAATTGATCGATTGTGGCAATTTTGAAAAGCTCGAACGTTTTGGAGAATATATTACTATTCGTCCCGAGCCGCAAGCCCTGTGGCCAAAAATTTATAGCGAAGCCGATTGGTTAAAGCAAGCGCACGTAAAATTTATTCCAAAGTCGAGCAGCAATGGCGAATGGAAAATGCTAAAGCGCATGCCCGACCAGTGGGAGATAAAATATAAAATGGGTGGTCAAAAGCCGAACGATGCAAGGGAAATTGTTTTGCGCCTTGGCTTAACTGCATTTAAGCACGTTGGTGTTTTTCCGGAGCAAGCGGTAAATTGGGATGTGATCTATGATCATTTAGCACCTTTAAGCAAACCTAAATTCTTGAATCTTTTTGCATATACCGGCGGCGCTTCTTTAGCGGCAAGAGCTGCAGGCGCGGATGTAACACATGTGGATAGCATCAAGCAAGTAGTAAATTGGGCAAACGATAATATGCAACGATCTAAATTGGATAATATACGTTGGTTAATTGATGATGCATTGAAATTTGTAAAAAAAGAAATGCGTCGCGGAAATTTTTATCAAGGAATTATTTTGGATCCTCCTGCTTATGGACACGGACCAAGCGGCGAAAAATGGAAGCTTGAAGAGAATATCCACGAAATGATGGAAAGTGTTTTGCAATTATTGGATAAAGACAAACATTTATTGATACTTAATGCTTACTCTTTAGGATTTTCGGCAATGATACCCGAAAATTTATTAAAACCTTATGCTACTAAAAATAAGTCGAATTTAAGTGTTGGGGAATTATTTTTGTCGGCAAAAAGCGGCGTAAAATTACCATTAGGTGTTTGGGGAAAATTAAAAAAATAAATTATATGAATCGTTTATTTATTTTATTGTTTGTTGCTTCTGTGCTTCATACAAATGCACAGCTCAATTGCGAGATCTTAAGAACAACCGGCGCAACCTATAGCTTGATGGCTTGCAAGAACGGAACAGGCAAATTATACAATACCGATACGGCTTTAACCAATAGATTTAAATACCGCGGTTTTAATTTAAAATTGGTGAGCGAATTATCTCCTGAAGAAAAAGCGGAATTAAAAAAGACAAAGATCCAGTTAAAGCAAACCGATACCGTAATGTTTTACGATTGGGATATTTTGCAATCGGCTAAGATGGGATATTTTGGTCCTGCCATTGGAAAAGTGCATATCAATCCAAAGGATAGCTCCATCAAGATCTATAAATACTTTTTAACGCCAACCACAAAAGATTATGTGCCAACCCGTTTTAAGATCATTCGAATGGGACAGGATAATTTTATTTTCTACGATATAGATCATCCATACCTCAATATCAATTATTATTTCAAAAAGAAGGTTGTTTTTACGAACGATAAATAGGATTGATTTCGGTTTACGGCTCCGTAGGAGCCAACTATCATTAGAACATTACGCAAAATCAAATTGAACCCCGTAGGGGTGACCTATTAAAAAGAGGCCGCTCCTACGGAGCTCTTGTGATTTGTTATCTCTGTTTCTAATGATAGCATGTCCCTACGGGACATTATTGAAACGATCATTTCAACTCCAACTCAGGTTCTTCGTTAGAGGTGGTAGGTAATTCGGTAGTAAGCGGTTTTGTTTCTAAAACTTCAACTTCTTTCTTTTTCTTTTTATAAAAACGCGGTTGATTCTTGTTCGGTATTTGAGTTAGCGTAGAATCTTTTTTACCGGCATTTGAAATGGAAGTATCAGGATTATTACGCGCCATCATATTATTATTTTCGCCGCTCGTGCCCGAATTGGTTTGCGATCGGGCAGCATTAGTATTTGTTTGATTAGCTAAGTAATTTGTAGTTGATGTTGGAATGGCCATACTTGGAATAGTAGTAGCAAGTGTATTTGTTACAGTCGCAAGTGTAGCAGTTGGTTTTGCCGTCTCTTTTTTAATCGGCATTGTTGTGGCAATTTTATAATTATTAGGATCCGGTTTTACTTCTCTAACAGTTTTGGTGTTTGATTTGGTAGAACTAAAATCAACAAACTTGGCAATTACAAGCGTAAAGCTGCCAATAAGCAAAATGAACACAGCAGTAAGTATTACACTTCGGTTGATCGCTAAATTTATTTTAAAACTAGGTAGCTTGGTTACTCTTTCAATAGGTTTGGTTTTTTGTAAAAAGTCGTTCCAAACATCTTCCGAAAAGGACATGCTATTACCCTGCAACAGATCTTTGACTCTGCGCTCGTCTATCTCGTAATTAAAGTGTCTGCTCATGTTTTACGGTTCGATTGTTTTTTTCAATATTCTTTTGCAAGTTGAAACGCGCTTTCTCTAAATTACTTTTTACGGTTTGCTCGCTTGCCTCCAGCATTTCGCTAATGGTTATAAGTTCAAATCCGTCTATCACATGTAAATTAAATACCAAACGTTGCGAAGGTACCAATTCCTGAAGCGATTTTACAAGTACTGGCGTTTCAATGGCGTTATGATCAATGATCTCGCCACTTTCAAATAAGTTAAAATTTTTATCACGCTCACTGGTTGCTAAAACGGTTGAGGCCACGTAATATTCGCTGCGAATGGATTTTATAAAATTAATGGCTCCTGTAATGAACTCGGCTTTTAAAAATGATACAAACTCCGGAATCTCCTTGCTTTTATAGTTAACGTAAGCATTTAAAGTTTTGTCAAAAGCATCTATCAATAATTGCTTGGCTTGTTCCTCATTTTTACTAAATCGCAAAGCAATGCTACTCATTAACTCGTAATGCTGCTCAAACAGATCTCTTTTTACTTTAAGATCGTTTTTGGTTAGCGCTGCTATAAGGTCGTGAGTATCCATCTTGCCATTCAAGGAGTTCTACGCCTAAAATCGTTTAAAAGTTACACTCCAAAGCAATAAAAAGCCCTAAAAATGGCTTATTCAGACATATTTTAGGGCGAATTATAGTACTTCTAGAAAAAATCTCCCAACAAACCAAACTTAATCTTCAGTAATTTTTTAATTTTTTTTAAGGGTTTGGACGTCAATCTATTTAACCATATCAACTGTTATTGGGTAACTTTACTCTGTGTTTAAAACTCGGCACGAGTGTTAATTCATTTGACAAGGTTTTGGGTTGATTTATACCAATATTTGTAATCGGCCATAAGCCTAACGAAATTTTAACCACTAATAACTATAAAACGCAAATGAACGAACCAATTTTAGTCGAG
>JAGPDW010000153.1:0-7177 GCA_018057345.1 Bacteroidia bacterium
CTTACTGCAAGAGCTAAACGAAACAACTAAAGCAATTAATAAAACGTATCTGATCATATTAATAACCAAAGATCTCTTTTAATGTAAGCACTTTTACCGGGCCGTACTTTTCAAGAACCTTCATGTCGAGGTTATCTTTTTTTCCGATCACAAGTACTGTGATATTCTTTCCTTTAACGTTATCTGCATGAAATTTCTTTACGTCTTCGTATTTAAACAAATTCACTTTCTCATACACATCTTTACGAATATCATTAGTTAAACCCATTTGTTGAGCATCGAGGTAATTAAATAATATATCCGCTTTGTTGATGCGCTGCGAACGGATCTCTTGTAATAGATTTTCCTTTGATGCTGAAAAAGATGCTTCCGACTTAGGTATCTCCGTTAACAGATCTGTCATTCCTTTCATTGCCTCCTGCAGTTTATCTACTTGCGAACCAATATAAGAAACATTATAAAATTGTTTAGATGGTTTGTTTGGCTGAACGTATCGCGAATACACCGAGTAAGCTAGCGCTTTAGATTCTCTTAGGTCTTGGAACACTACCCCACTCATACCGTCACCAAAATACGTATTATACAATTGTAAAAGTGGTATCATTCCCTTGTTGTAAACTCCGCCTTGATTCAACATAATGATCTCGGCTTGTTTCATATCATAATCCACCACAAAAACTTCGTTGGTAATAGTTCTGAATTCAAATTTTTGTGAAGCAGGAACAGGTTTATAACCACCTGCCGGTGCAACGTGAACTGCATTTAAACTTTTTGTAACATCTGTTAATTCTGCAGGACCATAATACAATACTTTATGTTCAAATGTGCTTAAGCCTTTAATTTTGTTTTTAATATCTTCTGAAGTTAATTTATCTAGGTCCTCATTACTCAATTGATTTGTAAAAGGATTCATAGCGCCAAAACGCGCGTAACTTACCAAGCCGCGATTCAAGATCATGCCTTTTTGTTGCTTAGCATCTTCTCTTTCCTTCTTGATGTCTTCGATCATGTTCTTTAAAGTCTCAGTTTCAACGGTAGGATTTGCCAAAACTTTTTCAAATAATTTAAGTGAAGCTTCAAAATTATCACTCAAACCGTTCAAACTTATCCAAGTGTCTTCATTATCACTGAACACATTGAATGAACATCCTAACTTATATAATTCCTGTTTGATCTGAGCAGGTGTCATATCTGCCGTTCCAACATAATCAATATACTTTACAGCAATATTAGCGATCTTATCATTATTATTTCCCATGTCGAATTTATAGTACAATTCAAACACTTTGTTCTCGGTGTTCTTATTATAGATCACCGAGATATTTGAAGCAAGTGTGCCTTTTTTTATGTCGGTGGCATAATCAACAAACTTAGGTAGTATATCAGAAGTTTTTGCTTCGTAAATACCTTTCACAAAGGGCGACATGTTATCGCGATCCACATCCACAGGAGTTATCTGTGGTTTTTCTACTTTCTGCACATTTTTATCTTCACCAATTCGTTTAAAAACAACCACGTAATTATTTTTATTGAATGCCTTATTTGCATAATCAATGATCTCTTGCTTTGTGATCTTCGACATGCGTTCCATTTTATCTACTTGCTTTTGCCATTTAACATCATTCACAAAAGCATCTAACATTTCGCCTGCTCGAGCGCCATTATCCTCCAATTCTTTTGTTTTTGATAATTTCATATCTGTTATCACGGCTTTCATCAACCAATCAGGAAATTCGCCTTTTTGTATCAATTCAATTTGTGAATACAAAATCCCTTCAAGCTCTTCCAATTTTTGATTTTGTTTTGGAGAAGCGCCTAAAGCAAAGATGCCGTAATCCTTTAAAGGATAAACATAGGAATTAGCGCCCATCACTTTTTGAGCTTGATTTAAATTGATATCCATTAAACCGGCTTTTCCATTTGATAATATTCCAACAATAAGATCAAGCATATCTACTTCTTTAGTTCCCTCTCCTTCTGTTCTCCAAATTATATTCATGCTTTCAGGGTCCGGTCCATAAACATCACGAACAATCCTTGCAGCAATTGCATCTTCTTTTGCAGGTGTATAAGCCTCTAATGGTTTTGCGGCGGCTGAATTAAAATGTTTTTCAATTTGTGTGATCACTTTATCAGGATCAAAATCACCGCTCATGATAATGGCCATATTATTTGGCGCATACCATTTTTGGTAATAATTATTGATCTCCGTCATCGAAGGATTCTTTAAATGATCTATAGTTCCAATCGTAGTTTGTGTACCGTATTTGTTTTTTGGAAATATAGCAGCAAAAGCGGCTTCGTATGATTTTACGTTGTCATTGTCTAATCCACGATTTTTCTCTTCATAAACTGCTTCTAATTCGGTATGAAACAGACGTAATACCGGCTTACGAAAACGTTCTGCCTCAATCTTTAACCAATTATCAATTTGATTACTCGGAATATCATTCACGTAAACTGTTTGATCGAACGATGTGAAGGCGTTTGTTCCCTGCGCACCAATTGCTGCCAACATTTTATCGTACTCATTTGCAATGGCTAATTTTGCAGCTACTCCACTAATACTATCAATTTGATGGTAGGTCTTTTTACGACCTGCTTCATCGGTTGTTTTTCTATAAGTTTCGTATAGATTCTCTATCTTTTTAATTTCCTCTGTTTCTTTAGCGGCGTCTTTGGTGCCAAATTTATCGGTTCCTTTGAACAACATGTGTTCTAAGTAATGTGCCAAACCTGTTGCATTGGAAGGATCATTCTTACTTCCCGCTTTTACTGCAATGTATGTTTGAATGCGTGGTGCATTTTTGTAAACAGAAAGATAAACCTTCAATCCGTTCTTAAGCGTATAAATGCGCGCGTTATATGGATCGTTCAAAGCGTACTCATAATTCAGAGCCGTTTTTTTAGGGCCATCGGCCGGTTTGGTTTGAGCCGAAGTAACAAACGCAATACAAATTGCAAGGGAGATAAGTGTTATTCTATTCATATGTTCTTTGATTTACTTTTTAATATTCTATGTCCAGGTCAAAGCGTTTTTTTAAGTCCAATAAAGCTGAATTTTTTTCGCTCATCACTTTAAATTTTTCTTTTGGCGTAAAAGCTTTTACGCTTGTACTGATATCATCTTCTTTAATAGAAAATTTAAGCACAATGATATTGTTTCTAAGATCCTTTCTTAAAACATCCAACATATCTTGCTTCAATTCTTGGAATTTCTCAAGCTGCGAATGGTTCAAAAGCGTGATCACAATCTCGTTTGAAGGAGTTAAAACAACAGGAGCTTCTGTTAGTGAAACATAAATACTTTTATTTTGTTCCTTGGCTTTAGCATACCTTAAAACTGCCTCTTTGATCATTTCCAAAGTAAGCTCCTCATTCACATAAGCTACTTCATTTGATCTTTCGGGAGCCGACGATTCATGTGGCAATGTTTTATCGGTTAAAGCATCCTTTAAGGAGAAGCTTGCTGTATTTTTTAATTGATTGAATGGAATTACAGGCTTGCTTGCCGTTTTTATCACAGGCGCATCGTTATTGAAATTGGTAATAACAGGATTATTTTGCTTTATAACCGGTGCTTCGTTGCTAACTACAACTGATTCATCGTTTTTTTTTTCAGTCTCTAAAGGCGAGTTCAAATAACACAGTTGCATTAAAGCCATTTCAACTAACAATCGCTGGTTCTTGGCGCTTTTGTAATTCACATCAGTTTTACTGATGATCGATAACGATTTTAGCAGGAATTGTACTGTGCAATTGGCTGCTTGTATGGCGTATTTTTGTTTCAACGCATCACTTACTTCAAGTAAGCCTAATGTTTGAACATCTTTGCTAACTAAAATATTACGTAAATGTTCCCCTAAACCAATAATAAAATTATGACTATCGAAGCCTTTCTTTAAAATATCATCAAACACTACCATGATCTCAGGTAAGCGCGATCCTAAAAAAGCATCCGTTAATTTGAAATAATAATCGTAATCGAGTACGTGTAAATTTTCTACAACTTGCTTGTACGTTAAATTATTTTCGGTAAAAGCTACCATTTGATCGAACATAGAACACGCATCGCGCAAACCACCATCTGCTTTTTGCGCAATAATGTGTAATGCTTCTTGCTCAAACTTTACATGTTCGCTTTCGGCCATAAAAGCCAAATGATTGCTAATGTCCTCAACTTTAATTCTATTAAAATTAAAAACCTGACAACGCGAAAGAATGGTTGGAATAATCTTATGTTTTTCGGTAGTAGCTAAAATAAATTTGGCGTGCTTTGGTGGTTCTTCCAATGTTTTTAAGAACGCGTTAAAAGCTGCAGCACTTAACATATGAACCTCGTCGATGATATACACTTTATATTCTCCCAGTTGTGGGGCAAAGCGAACTTGATCAACTAAATTTCGGATATCCTCTACGGAGTTATTACTGGCAGCATCTAATTCGTAAACATTTAATGATGCGCCAGAATTGAAAGACAAGCAAGATTCGCATTTATCGCAAGCTTCTCCATTAGAAGAAACATTGAAACAATTGATGGTTTTGGCGAATATACGTGCGCAGGTAGTTTTACCTACACCACGCGGACCACAAAACAAATAAGCCTGCGCTAACTGTTTTTGAATAATGGCATTTTTTAAGGTATTAGTGATGTGGCCTTGCCCAACAACAGTATTGAATAACTGGGGACGATACTTTCGGGCCGATACAATAAAATTTTCCATAGACAGACTTTAAATATAACGTAAATAAGCATTAATGCATTAACCGTTTGTCACCTAAAAAAGGTTAAATTATCAACCAATTGTGAATAATTTTCCTCAAAAAAAGTTTAATTTAACAGCATTGAATGCATGGTTTAAAATACTAGTAGTTACACTTCTTCCCTCTTTTGCAGGAGCGCAAGAGGCAATCAGGGGAGTTATCTATGAAAAAGACAGCAGCAACGTAATGCCTTACGTTTACGTGATCAATAAAACCACAGGTAGCGGTGCCATGAGTAATTTGGAAGGAAAATTCTATATCACGGCTAATTTGAATGACACTATTATTTGTTCCTATGTTGGTTACATAAAAGAATACATACCTGTAAAGAGTTTAAAGAAGAATGCCAAAGGAGAATATCCCATTTACATGCGAACTCAATATATCAATTTAAATTCTGTAAGCATAACTTCGTTTAAGTACAAACCTTACGAGCGTGAATACATGAACAAGATCATCGACATGAGTCATATAAGAACCATTGATGCTTTTAATAGTCCATTTACTGCTGCGTACATGCAATTTAGCAGGCGTGGAAGAGAGATCCGTAAGCTTGCCAAAATATTTGATGACCTTCTAATAGAAGAAGAAGTTGCCAAAAAAATAAATCCCGAGATCATTCGAAATTTAACAGGCGATGAGAAATTGGATATTGAAGCTTTTAGAAAGTTTTGTTTGGAGCTAAGCAATCAATTCATCTTAACGCACGATGGATTCGATCTTTATACCAAGGTAATGGACTGCTACAAGCGTTACAAATCGGAAGGTCGATAAGTATTTAGCCACTCTTCGGCTACTTTTATTTCAGTAAAAAAACGTGTTGGCACCGATGGTTTATTCATTCTCATATAAAAATTACCAAGTATCTTATGAGCCAAAGAGGAAATAACATACGCTTCCACTATAGAAAACTGTGTACTTTCATCAGTTGCCATGTATTCACGCCCCTCTTTTTCAATATTGGCAAATTCTGAAACAATAACTAATAAAAGACGTCTTTTTCCATTATTTAACTGTCCTTGAGCAATATTTATTTCTTTCAGCTCCTTCATCCCATAATCATGATCGGTTGTGTTCACTTGAACAATACCATCATCTCTTAAAAATAATTCGCTATGTGATAGATCAATTCGCATTTTCGATATTAAAATTAAACAATTTTCCTTCTGAAAAACCTATTTATAATCACCAAATGATAATTTTCACTACATTGGTAATTATTTAAATGATCGATCGCAGAAACTTTATACTTAAGACAGGAATGTTGGCCTGCTCCGGACTTGTGTTAGGGGGAAATTCACTTGCAGAACTGCGTTTATCTGATATAAAACGCATTAAACCAAAAGCGCTAAAAGCCGGAGATACAATTGCGATCACCTCCCCTGCCGGTGCCGTTTGGGATGAAGCTCAAATAGAAACTTTTTCTAACATTTTAAAAGGCTTTGGATTCAATATCATCTTAGGAAAAACATTAAAAGAAAAGCACGGATATTTTGCGGGCACAGATGTATTAAGAGCAAATGAATTGAACGACTTGTTTGCCAATAAAAAGATAAAAGGCATTTTTTGCATGAAAGGTGGTTGGGGTTGCGCGCGTTTATTGGATAAATTAGATTACAAGATCATAAAAGAAAATCCAAAAGTACTTATAGGATTTAGCGATATCACTACTCTGTTAATTGCCATTACCACAAAAACAGGATTGATCACGTATCACGGTCCTGTTGGTAATTCGGGCTGGAATGACTTTACAAAGAATTCATTTATAAATGTGGTGCAAAACACAAAACCATATACGTTTGAAGCAAATCCTGCAAATGAAGATGCGATCTTAACCATTAATTCAGGAAAAGCTAACGGAGAATTAGTTGGTGGAAATTTAACCGTACTAACTTCTATAATTGGTAGCGGCTATTTACCCGATTGGAAAGGAAAGATCTTATTTTTAGAAGAAGCGAAAGAAGAGCCTTACAGCATCGATAGAATGTTGACGCAATTAAAATTGAGCGGCGTTCTAGATTCAGTAAATGGGATCATATTTGGAAAATGCGCTAAATGTTTGGCTGAAGAGCCTTTGAAGTCGTTTACACTCAATGAAGTATTATTGCAACACTTCAAACCATTAAAAATTCCTGTTTTCTTTGGTGCCATGATAGGCCATATAGAAAATAAACTAACTGTTCCTATTGGTATTAAAGCAAGCATTGATGCTGACAAAGGAACAATTAGTTTATTAGAATCAAGTGTTTATTAATCTGCCCAACCGCAAACAATACCACCCATTACCATCATGGTAATGATCCAGTAACCACAATTGATGGCAATGTATTTAAATCCTTTTCTTTCAAACATTGCGTTTGTTCCAAGTATTGGTAAAGCGATCAATACCCCGCCAAGCGCTCCGTGCAACATG
>JAGPDW010000154.1:0-7139 GCA_018057345.1 Bacteroidia bacterium
AAGATGAAGTGCCAACTATCATAAAAACTTTGGAAGGAAACGCCTTACAGTTTTCAGATAAAACGGTGAATATGGGAAATGTGTATGAATATAGAATTAAGGCCGCCATGGCAAATGGAGCAGAAAGCATTATTAGTGCGCCAATAATTGTAGAATATTAGATGAAAATTAAATTAATAGCACTTATTACCATTTTCCTTTTTGGAACACAAAAGCACTTTGCCCAACAAATGCTAAACTGGGCAAAGGGACTTGAAGGGACTGGTAGCGCAGGTCTTTCGACTATAAGCGATGCGGCTGGCAATATTATAAATGGCGGTCAATTTAATGGCACCGTTGATTTTGATCCCGGATTAGGGACTTTTAATCTTAGCTCTATTGGTTCAGGCGATATGTACATTACCAAACTTGATGTAAACGGTAATTTATTATGGGTAAAACAAATGGGAGGTTCCGCAGGGCTTGCTGGCGCTAATAGCATAACTAAAGACGCTTCCGGTAATATATACGCAACAGGTACTTATACTGGTACTGTAGACTTTGATCCGGGACCAGGCGTTTCAAATCTTTCATCCAATGGAGCGCACGATTGTTTCATCGCAAAATATGATCCAAATGGAAATTATATATGGGCTAAATCAATAGGTGGTCCAATTTCTGATGTATCATATTCCATTAAAGTTGATGTCTCTAGTAATGTTTTAATAACAGGATTTTTCCAAGGCACGATTGATCTTAATCCAGGTCCTGGAACAAACACTTTTGCCACGGTGGGATTTAAAGATATTTTCGTTCTTAAATTAGACTTGAATGGTAATTTTGTTTGGGCGGCTGTTGCTGGAAGCATCCTTGATGATAGCTCTTACTCATTACAAACCGATGCTTCTGGAAATATATATACTACTGGATACATTGGGTATAATGCAGATTTTGATCCAGGTATTGGCGTCACCACTTTATCAGCAACAGCCGGTAGTTCAGCATTTATATGGAAGTTGAATAGCTCGGGAAATCTTGTGTTCGCTAAAGCACTAGAAGGTAATGGTGGTAGTATATATGGTCAATCAATCGAAATTGACAACAGTGGCAATATTCTTACAACCGGTTTTATGAACGGCCCTGTAGACTTTGATCCCGATCTCAATTTCGTTCAGAGCCTTCCTGGTATAGGAGCCAATGACATCTATGTTTCTAAATTGAATTCATTGGGGGATTATGTTTGGGCGAGTGTTATGGGAGGAACTGCTATAGAAATTGGATACTCAATAGAGGTTGATTTAGATAATAATATTTATGTCACAGGAAATTTTCAAGGAACTGCTGACTTTGATCCAGGCGCAAGTGCATACAATCTTACTTCGGCAGGGAATAATGATATTTATATTTCCAAACTCGATCCAAATGGAAACTTTTTATGTGCAGGAGCAATGGGAAGCATTGGTGATGACCAAGGGCGTTGTGTTCATGTAGACGCATTTGGTAATTTACACAACACAGGTTACTTTACCTCAGTATGCGATTTTGATCCAGGCCCAAGTTCATTTACTTTAAGCACAACCGGAGTAAACTCGACTTATTTTACCAAATACACTAGTCTTGTTGCGGGAACGCCATTAAGCTACACAATTTGCGAAGGAGCCTCAACAACACTAACAGGTAATGGCGCAAACACATATAGTTGGTCTCCTGCGGTTGGATTAAGCGCAGCAAGTGGATTAACCGTTGCTGCAAGTCCTACTGCAACTACTACGTATACAGTTATAGGCAAAGGAAATTGCTTTAACACTAGCACTCTAGTAACAGTAAACGTAAAACCTAAACCAAGTTTTATTGCACCAACAAGTCCTCAAACTGTGATCTGTATTCCCGACTCTATCATCTTATCTTCTTCTTCAAGCAACACTAATACTGTTTTTAAATACAGATTTGCAATCAGTACCACTTATACTTCACCACCCTTCTTTGCAAAAACCCCGGGCAACTATTATGCAATTGCCACCGATACTTTTGTTGGATGTTCAGATAGTAGTTTGATCGTTGTAAAAAATGGCAAGATACCACCAAATGCCTACATCACATCTCATACTTATATTAATGCACTTTCCCCAATAGATACAATAACTTGTTATCAACCTACAGTTAATTTAGTTGGCGCTTCTGATACAAGCGGTGTTGTGATTACTTGGAAAAGCATTTCTAATAATTCCGTTCATCCAAATCCTGCTATAATTACTTCTCTCAACAATTTAAAACTGATAGTTAAACGCAATGACAATAATTGCAGCGACAGTTCTCTTGTTGCCCTTGTAAATCAAGACAATACTTTGCCTACAGCAATAATAACAAGTACAACAAATGCCGAATTAAATTGCAGTATTTATACAACACCTTTAGCCGCGATCTTTTCACCTAGTAATTGTACAGCGTTGTGGAAAACACCAAGCACGTCTACCATTACAAACCCAAATACTATTTCAACACCTGGCAAATACGTTGTCGAAGTTTTCAATTCTAATAATGGTTGTCTAAAAAAGGATTCGATTACTATTATTCAAACAAACACCATAGTATTAAACACAAGTAATAATTTTACCGTTTGTAAATCAAGTCCTGCTACATTAACTGCGCAAGCCATCGGGACATTGTCTCCAGTTTCCTATTCATGGAGCAATGGTGCAACAGGCAACTCAGTTGTAGTTACCAATTCAATTACAACAAATCATCTTGTTACTGCAACAAGTGGATCCTGTATTGGTACAAGTACGATTTTAGTTAATATCCCTTCCGACATTCAAGATTCAATCATTGCTTACAGAAGTTGTAACGATAATACAACAGGAACTATCTTGATCTTTGCTAAAGGAGGTATACAACCTTACAAATACTCTATCAACAATGGAACAACTTTCTCGAGCAGCAATTCTTTTACCAGCATTCCTTTTGGGACTTATAACTTGGTTATTAAAGACAGTATAGGGTGCTTAAGACAAACTAGCGTATCTGTGAGTGCCGGCAATAATTTACCTACTCCAAAGTTTCTTGCTAGTACAAAAAACTCATTGGGCGATACAATAGTTCTAGTTGACATTAGTATACCAAAACCAGACAGCGTTCAGTGGGTATTTCCTGTGAATGTTACAAAAATTGGCGGCACAATGTTTAGCCCGGTTATAGTTTGCAGTGACACCGGAAATTTTTCAATAACTATGAAAGGTTATTACGGAAATTGTATTATTAATACAACTAAACTAGTTCGATTCGCTCCTTACGATTCGCTAATTGCAAATCACACTAACGCTAACGGAATAAAAACATTCAGCCTATACCCTAACCCAAATACAGGTCAGTTTACTGTTTATATAGAATTCTATAGAAAGCAGAACGCTAGTATTCAAGTTTGGGACATTAGTCCATATAAACATTATCAACAAAACTTTTATGACGTGATCTCAATTACGTTGCCTGTTGATGTGTCTTTTTTACAGAACGGAAGTTACTTATTGAGAGTAATTGCAGAATATGACGCAAAAAACAAAGCATTTATCATAAACAAATAGATTGAAAGAATTAGTTAAATATATTTTATTCCTTGTGATGACGTTTGTCTTCAGCCTTGAAACTCATGCCCAAGATCTTGAAAAGATTGGAAAAAAAGATATGCTTAAAGTAAGTGGCGGTTTAAATTACACATCCGTTTTTTATAATGCTACGGGCATTCCAGACAGAAGACAACCATATACTTATTTTGTTAACGGAAACATCACCGGAAATATATTAGGAATAACATTACCATTTAATTTCAGCTATAGTAATAATCAGTTGAATTATACCCAGCAATACAATATTCAAAGTTTTAATCCTACCTACAAATGGATCAAAGGATATGCAGGAATAACTTCAATGAATTTTTCCCAATACACAATGGCAAACCATATTTTTGCCGGTGGAGGAATTGAATTAACCCCGAAAAATTTTAAGTTTGCCGCAATGTATGGAAGACTTAAAAAAGCAACTGAGTTTGATTTTGAAAATAATTCAGATGTAAATATGGCATACAAGCGAATGGGATGGGGAGCTTATGCAGGTTACGAAAAAAGTGGCCATGGCATTAAACTAATTTACTTCGCGGCTAAAGATGATGTTCGGCCCCTAACCTTTGCCCCTATCAACACTAACATTACTCCAATGGAAAATACCGTTATAAGTGTTGTTGGTAAAACCACTTTACTTAAATCACTAACCTTTGAAGCTGAATATGCTTTGAGTGGATTAACTCGTAATTTAAATTCTCCTGCGGATGTTAACAGCCCTCCATTTAATCAACTGCCTTTAATATTTACACCAAACTCAACATCTCAATTCTTCTCGGCCTATAAAGGCAGTTTGGGCTATCGCTATAAAATTTTCGGGATCAACTTCAATTACGAAAGAGTAAATCCTGATTACAAAACATTAGGCGCTTATTACTTTAATAATGACCTTGAGAATTTCACTCTTGCTCCATCAATTACTTTACTTAAAGGGAAACTAAACCTTTCAACCAATACAGGCTTACAACGTAATAATCTCGACAACTCTAAACTCAACACAACTAAAAGATGGGTTGGCTCGTTTAACGCATCATATAATCCTGATCAACACTGGAGTTTAACCGGAAGCTTTAGTAACTTTAGCAGCTTCACTAAACAACGTCCGCAAACAGATCCTTTTTACAGAAACACTTTAGACACTCTAAATTTTTATCAGTTATCGCAAAACGGAATGACTAGTGTTAGTTATAATTTTGGTAAAACAAAATACAAACACAACATCATGTTCACCAGCAATTACCAAGTTACCGGACAAGATCAAGGGGCAATTACTGATCCCGGTGCTTTTGGCTCTGGTGCTGACATTAAATTACCAAGTACAGTGAGTAACTTAAATGCTGGATACACAATTCAATTTACTCAAAGCAAAACCGGCATCAGCACCTTGGTTAATTACAATAAAAGTGTTCTTACTGGATTCAATGTTCTTTATTACGGTCCTAATGTAAATATAAGTCAAGTACTTTATAAAAATTTACTTCGAATTACATTAGGAAGTTCGTATAATCAAATGATAACAAACAATGTAAAAACCAATGAAATATTTAACCATAGATTAGCAGTAAATTATAGTCCAAAATTAAAAAACGAAAAAATTGGACGGTTTAATTTTTCTATGAGCGCAACATATATTCAAAAATTGAAAACAATTGCAACGGCTATTGCTTTTAATGAATTTAATTGTAATTTGGGCCTAAATTATAGCTTTTAAAATAAAACAATATGAAAACAGTAATCAAAATAAGCACTACAGCATTAGCAATAACACTTGTGTTTTTTGCTTGTAAGAAAAAAGATGAAACACCACCACCGGCGGCTTCAACCACAACTGGAACAACCACTGGTGCTTCGCCGTCGGGTTCAACATTTACGGCGGTGATCAACTCACAAAATTGGGCTATGGGTTCTGATCAGTTTGGCCCTTTTATTTATTTGTATAATAACTTTCCGCAAAGAGGTTTTGGTGGCCGAGATCTTAGTTCAAGTCCTAACTCTGGAATAACAGTTTATTTTATGCCGGCCGTTGGTACTTTTACTTTATCGCAAGCAGGTAATTACTATGCAACTTTTACAAATACCTCTAGCACAACCTTCACTTCAAAAACAGGAACACTCAACATTACTTCATTTGATACGTCCGGTGTTAAATCACCATACCTCGATAAACTTAAATGCACTTTAAGTTTTATGACCGATACCATTGCCGGCAAAAGTTATACTATAACTAATGCTTATGTAGACTTTATCAAGAATTAAATATGCACTTGCATAATGCTTGAAGTGTTTTCGAATTAATAAAACAAAAAAACCATCACAATAAATTGTGATGGTTTTTTTTGTTATTGCTTTTTGTAATTGCTATAAACGCAAAAAGCCTTACATCTCTGTAAGGCTTTTTGACTTTTAAAATTGGCATCGACATACTCTCCCAGGATTTAGTCCAAGTACCATCTGCGCTGGCGGGCTTAACTTCTCTGTTCGGAATGGGAAGAGGTGATCCCCGCCGCAATAGACGCCATAAAGGGATCAATTAAATAATTTTACTATTAGCATTAAGCTAATTATTGAATTATATAATTTAATATAAAAACAAATTGAAAAAAGACACGAGTTAGCGGTGTTGCTACACAATAGAAAGCTTACGGATAATTAGTACTACTTGACTTTGCCATTACTGACTGTACATCTATAGCCTATCAACCTGGTCATCTTCCAGGATCCTTGTAAAGAAAACTTATCTTGAGGTGAGTTTCGCACTTAGATGCTTTCAGCGCTTATCTCATCCGAACATGGCTACCCTGCGGTGCAGATTAGCTCCACAACAGGTATACCAGCGGTTCGTCCGACTCGGTCCTCTCGTACTAGAGTCAGCGCCCCTCAATTTTCTAACGCCCACAACAGATAGGGACCGAACTGTCTCACGACGTTCTGAACCCAGCTCGCGTGCCACTTTAATCGGCGAACAGCCGAACCCTTGGGACCTTCTCCAGCCCCAGGATGTGACGAGCCGACATCGAGGTGCCAAACCCCCCCGTCGATGTGAGCTCTTGGGAGGGATCAGCCTGTTATCCCCAGCGTACCTTTTATCCTATGAGCGATGGCCCTTCCATGCGGAACCACCGGATCACTATATCCGTCTTTCGACCCTGCTTGGCTTGTCGGCCTCACAGTCAAGCTAGCTTATGCTATTGCACTCTAAATTACGGTTACCAAGCGTAATGAGCTAACCTTTGAAAGCCTCCGATACCCTTTCGGAGGCGACCACCCCAGTCAAACTACCCATCAAACAATGTCCTCTTTGCAGAGTTAGACTCCAAGTAAGTAAAGGGTGGTATTTCAACATTGGCTCCACCATGGCTAGCGCCACAGCTTCAAAGCCTCCCACCTATCCTACACATCACTTACCCGAAATCAATGTTAAACTATAGTAAAGGTGCATGGGGTCTTTCCGTCCCGTTGCGGGTAATCAGCGTCTTCACTGATACCACAATTTCACCGAGCTCGTGGCTGAGACAGAGCGGAGATCGTTACACCATTCGTGCAGGTCGG
>JAGPDW010000022.1:0-24516 GCA_018057345.1 Bacteroidia bacterium
AAAATACATCACGCCCGGCGGAAAAGTAGTTTACGGTGGTGGTGGAATTGTACCCGATGTTTTTGTTCCGGTTGACACTGCCAAATATAGCACCATTGTAAATCGTATGTATTATACAGGCACTATTAATTCATTTGCTTTTGAATATACCGACAAAAAACGCAGCATCTTATTAAGTAAATTTAAAACCGCAAACGATTTTAATATGCAATTTAAGGTGGGCACTGATGTGTTGCAGGAATTCTCATCTTATGTAAATTCAAAAAGTAATAATTCGCAAATTTCTGCAAACGGTAAGCAATTAATCGGAATTGAATTGATCCTTAAATCATTAATAGGCAGGAATCTGTTTGATAAAGACGGGTATTATCCTAATTTAAATGAGCACGATAATTGTATTTTGAAAGCTATTGAGGTTTTAAAATAAATTGATAGCCAAGTGCTCCTTAAAAAAATCTCGAAAAAATATTCGTGTAATAATAATGACTTTAACTTTTTACGGTGAGCTAACTGGAATAAAGCGCCCGCGATTGTAGTGAAAAGCCCTGCGCAGAACTTTGCGTATGTTTGTTGGGCGAGGAAGCGACCGAAGGAAGCTACCGGAGCCCTACAAACATAGCAAAGGGCAAGCAGGCTTGCAACGGAAAGCGCGAATTGGCGCCCAAATCATAAAAAAATAGTTATCTTTATACCTCTTAATAAATCAATTACTAATTAAAAAATAAAATTATGGCATTTGAATTACCAAAACTAAATTATGCGTTCAACGCACTAGAGCCGCATATTGATGCAAAAACAATGGAGATCCACCACGGAAAACATCACAATGCTTATGTAACAAATTTAAACGCTGCATTACCCGGAAGTGGTGCAGAGAATTTAAGTATTGAAGAGATCTGTAAAAATATCTCTAAATACAGCCCTGCTATTCGAAATAATGGTGGCGGACATTTTAATCACAGTTTATTCTGGGAAATAATGGCGCCGAATGCAGGTGGTGCTCCTGCCGGAGAAGTTGCAAAAGCAATTGATACAGACCTTGGAGGATTTGATAAATTTAAAACTGATTTTACACAAGCCGGCGCTACACGTTTTGGAAGCGGATGGGCTTGGTTAAGTGTAAAACCTGATGGAAAATTATGTGTTTGCAGCTCACCAAATCAAGATAATCCTTTAATGGATATTTCTGATTGCAAAGGCACTCCAATTTTAGGAATGGATGTTTGGGAACATGCTTATTATTTACACTATCAAAATCGCCGCCCGGATTATATGACCGCATTTTTTAATGTGATCAATTGGAATAAGGTGAACGAAAATTATTTGAAAGCGAAGAAGTAATAATCAATTTAATCTATAAAAAAAACCGACGCATGCGTCGGTTTTTTTTGCTTTACAGCATACCAACTCCAAAAAAACCTAAACTCTAAATATCAAAGGCTTGTTTTGTAGGTTGCATACAATCATGAGGATTTTTCATATATTCGTAAATCAATACTTGACTATGAAGCACTTTTTAATATCATTAACCGCATTGTTTTTGTTTTCTCTTTCCAATGCACAAACTCGCATTTCCTTATACGAAGTATTTACAGGAGAAAATAGCGCGCCTTGTTATACAGCAAACCCCATCTTAAATTCACTGTTAGCTCAACCATCTAACACTCCTTTAGTTATTCCTATTAAATGGCAATCAAATTTACCCAGCGCACCTACAAATACATGGTCACTATATCAAACTAATTGGTACGAAAATTATAACAGAATAGGTAATTATAATATAAATAACGCAAGTACGGGAAGACTAGATGGTCAAAATCCAACAGTTTTTGGCGCTACATCAGATGCTGTTTCTTCCTTAACTGGAACCACAATAGCCTCCGCTGCATCATACACAACTCCCTTTTCAATAACCATGAATACTTCGTGGGATGTTATTACATATACTAATGCCGTGGTAACAGTTACAGTGCAATCTTCACAATCCTTTACCTCTGCTGGTTCATTTGTTTTCCGCACAGTATTGATTGAAAGAGAGATTGATTTTGTATTTGCACCTGGAACAAACGGTGAGAAAAATTTTAAAGATGTTGCTCGCCAAACCTACCCTACCATATATTTTGGCACAGCCCTACCAAGTATATGGACAGCTGGCCAATCTTTTACATTTACTGTATATTGCACTCTCCCAAGTTATATAATAGACAAGTCACAAATGGCTTTTGTTGGATATGTGCAAGATGATGGAAATAAAAAAGTTTGGCAAGCACATAGAACCAATAGAGTTGGTGCATTGTTGAACGATGCCAAATTAACAACGGTTTCCTTACCATCTTTTTCTTGTGCTAACGCTATTACTCCTACAATTACAGTGCTTAATCAAGGCTCCAATGCTATTACAGCAATGACTATTATCACATCAATTGATGGAATAGCCCAAACACCTTTTAATTGGAATGGATCTTTAGCTAGTTTATCAACTTCAATTATTGCTTTAAGTAATTATACTGCTTCAGCCGGCAACCACACCATCAGCACAGTTATTAATTCTGTTAGCGGGGGGGATATAAATAATGGGAATAATAAAATATCAATTGAAGCAGCTTTAATACAAACCTTTTTTGCAGCTCCAATAAGTCAATCCTTTACTACAACTGCTAACTTCCCCCCAACAAATTGGTTTGTTGTAAATCCTGAACAAGATGCTACATGGGTAAAAGCCGGTTCTGGTTCTAATGGTAGCGGCTCAGCTAAAATTAATCTACGTGAAAGCACAACAGTTGGATTGATTGATGAGATTTACCTCCCCCCTTCTAACTTAACTGCTGTTAATTTACCGATGTTAACTTTTGATGTGGCATTTTCCCAATACATCTCTACAAATGATAAATTAGAAGTGAAAATTTCTACAGATTGCGGGTCGAATTGGATTACAGTTTACAATAAAGCTGGCGCAACATTAGCAACTAGCCCTCCTCAATTCTCGATTTTTACACCAACAGTTAGCAGCCAATGGAGACATGAAATTATAACATTACCTGCAAGCGCTGCTAACAACCCTAATGTTTTAGTAAAATTTGTTAGTACTTCTGATTTAGGAAACAACTTATACATTGACAATGTTAATTTAGGTCATAATATTACGGGTGTAGGTAATAATAGCATTGATAATTTATATTTTGAAATTTATCCAAACCCTAGTAATGATTTCACCAATCTAATTCTCTCCTCAAAAACACCAATGCAAGCGAATATTATTGTTTATGATTTAGTAGGAAAGGTAATAATTGAAAAAATAATCAGAATTGAACAGGGATACAATACGATACCATTAGATTTAAGCTCTCTCAATTCAGGAATTTATAATCTACTTTTAAATTCTGCCAATTTAAATATTACAAAGAAAATTGCTGTTACAAGATAACTTCATTTTAAAAACAAAACAATGAAAAAAATTTTATTGGCCTTAAACATAGTATTTATTTCAAATACTTTTTCTCAATCAAACAACCATAATATATGTGGTACGTCTGAAGCAATGGATTCTTATTATCAATCAAACCCAAAATCTAAAATTGATCATGATAACTTTGAATTATTTACTGCTGAATATATAAAACAACAGGGCGCAAACAAATCATCTTCTACAGTATGTTATGTTATTCCAGTTGTTTTTCATGTTTATGGTAACGTTCAGGGCGGAAAACTCGTTAATGACACCGTAATTCAAAGAGCTATCTCTTTGTTGAATAAAGATTTTTATGGCTTAAATCCTGATTTCAACACTGTACACACAAACTTTATGGGTATTCGCGGTACAATGCCAGATATTACTTTTGCCCTAGCTCAACTAGATCCTGATGGCAACCCAACAACAGGGATTGAATATTATCCAACCACATCAGGTTATGCCAGCAGCACCAATTGGCCATTAATAGCTGCAGAGGCTTGGGATAATTATAAATACATGAATATTTTCGTGCAGAATGACTTAAGCGGCTCAGGAAATTATACCTGGGGAGGTTTTTCAACTTTTCCAGATACCGCGAAGTCAAATGCAAAATTAACAATGATTGGTTTGAATGGTATTTATCTGGGTTATAATTCAGGTGAAGAAAAAAGTGGAATTAATACACATGAAGTTGGTCATTGGTTAAATTTGTATCACACGTTCCAAGGTGGTTGTGCAATTCCTGGTGATAATGTGGCCGACACTCCAGAATGTGATTATTTAGGTGGTAGTTATGGTTGTCATTCTTCTCCTACATCCACCTTACCAATAAATTGTAATAATGTTTTAATAAACGCTGAAAATTACATGGACTACTCCTCAAATTCAGGTTGTTTTAAAATGTTTACTCAGGGTCAAGTGAGTCGAGCTTATGCTTCTCTGTATCACCCATCAAGATTTCCGCTTTGGCAACCTTCAAATTTAATTGCAACCGGCTTAGGGAATTTATGTCCGGGTACAAATATTAATAATTCTTTCGTAGCATCAACGAAGGTGCTGGTGTATCCGAATCCAAATAATGGCACTTTTGAGATTCAAATTAACAATGAAATAACAGTCGGGGAATTAATTTTAACCAATTGTTTGGGTCAAATAGTTCATAAACAGAAACTCATTCAAGGATTGAATAAAATTGATGCGATAAAACTTTCAAATGGATTCTATCACTATGCTATTTTCGAGGGCAAACAACAAATTGGAATTGGCAAATTGGTGATAGAATAGAAGTAATCAAACCTTATTCTTTAAAACAAAAAAACCGACTATTTAGTCGGTTTTTTTTGCTCCCTCTCCTGGGCTCGAACCAGGGACCCCGTGATTAACAGTCACGTGCTCTAACCAGCTGAGCTAAGAAGGAATTTTTTCTGATTAGGGATGCGAAATTAAGGCAGATTTCCGAAATAAACAATATATTTGCCGTAAAATTTAACAAACCCCCTTATAATGAGTCTTTTAGTAGTTGGAACAGTAGCTTTTGATGCAATTGAAACGCCTTTTGGCAAAACAGATAAGATCGTTGGAGGCGCTGCATCCTACATCTCCCTAGCGGCTTCGTACTTTACACGCGATATCGATCTAGTGTCGGTTATTGGAGATGATTTTCCGGAAAGCTTCTTAAATACACTCAAAAAAGAGGGTGTAAAATTGGATGGTTTACAGATAAAAAAGGGTGAAAAATCGTTTTTTTGGAGCGGTAAATATCATAATGATCTTAATACTCGCGATACACTAGATACACAATTAAACGTATTAGAAAATTTCGATCCAATAGTTCCTGAGTCAGCAAAGAACTGTGATTTCTTGATGTTAGGAAATTTGGTTCCAATGGTGCAACAAAAAGTAATTACGCAAATGAAAAAACGTCCGAAATTAATTGTGTTGGATACAATGAATTTTTGGATGGATGTTGCTTTGGAGGACCTTAAAAAAACAATAACAATGATCGATGTGTTAACGATCAATGATTCGGAAGCACGTCAATTATCAGGAGAATATTCGTTGGTAAAAGCGGCTCAAAAAATATTGGCAATGGGGCCAAGTGTATTAGTAATTAAAAAAGGTGAGCATGGTGCTTTGCTGTTCAATAAAGAAGAAGTTTTCTTTGCACCGGCATTACCTTTAGAAGAAGTATTTGATCCAACAGGTGCAGGCGATAGTTTTGCAGGAGGATTTATTGGTTACTTAGCAAAAACAAAAGATATTAGTTTTGAGAACATGAAACGCGCGATCATTTTTGGAAGTGCCATGGCAAGTTTTACAGTTGAGCGTTTTGGAACAGAGCGTTTAATAGGACTTTCTCAAAAAGATGTTGACGAGCGCGTGCAAGAATTTATTGATCTTGTGCAGTTTGATATTTCTTTGGTGTAAATTAATATCACTTATTTCCCAGGTCAATTCTCGAAACAATTTTTGCAAGAGACAGGCAAAAATCACTCGAATTGACAAGCCCTGTAATTTCGTCCCGATAATTATCGGGAGAAAAAATGCGCCTCTTTTCATTTTTTTGTATCGAGAAATGACATGCGAAATTTGCAGAGAAAAACTAAAACCATCCACCCTGTTTTCCTAGATCTCTACGATTCTTTTTTGTAGGCCTACCACTACCCTTTTCGCTTTTTACATTGGTTTTAAAGAACATGGTTTCTAGTTTATCCTGTTTTTCTATCGGTGGCGAATGATCAATATACGCGTGCTTTATTTTTTCAGCTGATTGTCGTTTTTCTATCACAACAGCAACCTCAATTATCTTTTTATTATCGCTCCCCAAATTGATGTTAAAGATCTCTCCAATAGAAACCATGTGCGATGGCTTAATTACTTTGTCCTTAAATTTTACTCCACCTCCTCTAATTTCGGAAGCCGCCAAGGTGCGCGATTTGTAAATCCTTATGGCCCAAAGATATGTGTCTAAACGTACCGGCATGTTGTAAAATTAAGCATAAAAAGCATAGTTCATCTCTTGAGGAATTTATTAAATTCATACCGGAATGAAAGAAGTAGATCAAATACTTTTAGATCTTAAACGCAAGATATTTAAGCCCGTTTATTTTTTAAGCGGTGAAGAAGCGTATTACATTGATGTGGTAAGCGACTATATTGAGAATAATGCCTTGAGTGAGGCCGATCGCGAATTCAACCAAAATATTGTTTACGGAAAAGACACGGATCTTGGTACTATTTTAGGATTGGCAAAACAATTCCCCATGATGAGCGATTACCAAGTGGTAATTGTAAAGGAAGCGCAGAACATCAAAGAATTAAATAAAAAAAGTGCAGATGGCGACGATGATTCAGCTGCTTCTTCAAGTTCGGTTGCAACAGCCTTCGTTAATTATTTGAAAGCGCCATTGGCTTCTACCATTTTGGTATTTTGTTATAAATACAAAACCATTGATAAGCGTTCTTCTATTGGAAAAACGCTCCAAAAAAATTCAGTATACATTGAAAGCAATAAACTTTACGATAATAAATTACCTGAGTGGATAGGAAATTATGTAAAGGCCAAAGGGTATAGCATTAATCCAAAAGCATCATTTATGATCTCGGAGTTTTTGGGAAATGACCTGAGCAAAATTGCGAATGAGATTGATAAACTATTCATCAATTTAAAAGAAGGAACTGAAATTACCGCCGAACTTGTGCAAGATAATATTGGCATTAGTAAAGATTTCAACGTATTTGAGTTGCAAAATGCCTTGGGAAATAAAGACATTTTAAAAGTAAATCAGATCGTGAATTACTTTGGCGCGAATGAAAGAGAACATCCCATGGTGATGCTCATGAGTTCGTTATTTGGTTACTATACCAAAATTTTAAAGGTTCATTTTTTACACGATAAATCAAAATTTGCTGCCGCTTCATCCCTTGGTGTAAATCCTTTTTTTGTGGAAGGCTATATGCGCGCAGCACATAATTATCCGGTGCCAAAATTAAAACACATCTTTTCGTATTTAAAAGAATACGACTTAAAAAGCAAGGGCGTAAATAATGGGAGTTTAGGAAGTGGGGAATTAATGCGTGAATTAATGTTTAAGATATTGCACTAACGCTTCGCTTTTTCTACGTTCAACTTTTCCAAAACAGTTTCCATTAATTCTTTGAATTCTCCGGGCTTGGTAGAATAATATTTCATGGTAGAATCGTATTGCGCCTTGGTAATATCGTTCTCTTTGTAAACACTAAAATTATAAACCGAATCAAATTTTTCTCCCGGTACATTTTTTACATTCACATTTAAAGCGGCCTCGGCTAATGCTTTGTCTTTTAATACCTCAATAAATTTTTCTTTATCAATAACGTCTTTAGGGATTTCTTCCGCGCTTTGCTTACACGAAACAAAAAATAAAATGGTCAAAAAAATAATAGTTTGTTTCATCTATTTTGTAATAATGTAATTCCCCTTGGCGTCCACCGTAAATTTAGGAACGATGTGATTGGCTTCAAAACTATCATACCCCGCTTTCAAGATGCCCCAAAACGCGTTCATGTCCTTTGAAAAATTTTGATTCAACATTTTTATATTCTCTTCTGTAAATTTACAAGGGAACATATCCACTCTTAAATTTTGCTTTCGATCTTTTGCTTCTACACATAAAATATATAATTCTTCAATTGGGTCATTCTCAATAGGAATGCAACCAATGGTCACACAATTTCCGTGGATCATGATATCTCCACCAGGTGAGCCCGTTGCTTTTTTTGAATCGCTTTTATTTGGATAGCCAACTTTCATACTCAAATGATAACTGCTCACGGGATTAAAATGTTCGATATAGTAAAATCCTTCGGGCACTTGTCCGTCGCCTTGTACTCTTTTTGGACCTAACTCCCCACTCGATGAACAAATTTTATACGTTTTAAACAGTTTGAATTTTGCATCGCCTTTGTTTCGCATCCATACTTGCACTTCTTTTTCGTGCTTAAAAACCTGCAAGTATATTTCGTAGGTATTTACACTAAATCCTACTGATGTTAATTCCTTTTTAAGACCCTCAAATTTGGTCTTATAAGCCGATCTTACCCTTTCATATTTAAGCTGCGCCGTCTTAAAAGTGCCTTGTGCCTTGATATTCAGCACCAAAACAACTAACAGTGCGGTTTTAATAACCCTTTGTATCATATGAGTTGAGCGCATTTATTATGGGTAACTTAGTTCCTATAAAGGTATATGTTTTTACTAAACTTCATAAAGAATAAGTATTTTTTAACGATAACCGCGCTTATTGCATGGTTACTTTTCTTTGATAAGAACGATGTATTCACGCAACATGAAACCGTGAGTAAACTCAATAAATTAAAAACAGATCAAAGCTATTATATCGCCGAGATCGAAAAAAATAAAATAGAGCTTCAGGAATTAAAAACAAATACCGAAAGCCTCGAGAAATTTGCTCGCGAAAAATACCTCATGAAAAAAGATAACGAAGACGTTTTTGTTTTTGTTACCAAGTGATACCAACATGACATATATTTTAGCCCAATCTGCTTGTTCTTTTTTGCTTATACTGCTTCAAAAAAATCTTCCATAACCAACGCTATGCAAGATTTTTTTTCATTTTCTAAACAAAAAATAACTTCGCATCTTTAGCCTAAAACATAAATCATATTGGTATTTTGGATCTCGAATCACATAACAGAAAAGCACACAAACTTAAATCGGAGAATGATCGTTTTTATAAACGCTTAATTCGCAGACCACCTAATGACCTCGACGAACAGTTTGAGAAATTACACGACGAAGTTTTTGAACAGATAGATTGCATGTCCTGCGGTAATTGCTGCAAAACAACGTCACCTATTTTTTACGAACGCGATATTGAACGCGCTGCAAAAGCACTGAAGATAAAACCGGGTTCTTTTTTTGAAAAATACCTTCGAATGGATGAGGACAATGATGCCGTTTTGCAACAAGCCCCCTGCGCATTTTTAGGTGCAGATAATTATTGCAGTATTTACGATAACCGCCCCAATGCTTGCCGCGAATACCCGCATACCAACCGTAAAAAAATGTATCAAGTATTAAGCCTTGCCTTCAAAAATACCATGGTTTGCCCGGCAGTATTTGAGATCACCGAACGATTGAAAAAGATCATTAAATAGTTTTTTCTTTTAACCGATATGTCGTCCCTACGGGACTGTGACGTTCATTCAACGACTATTAAAATTATCTGCGAGACAAAATTTCCTAGCTCCGTAGGAGCGACATATCGGTAGCCCCCGAAGGGGGCGAAATACACCACTATGAACGAAACCCCTTTAGGGGTGACATATTGGTTTTTCTCTTTTATTTCCCTCTTTTTTAGTACCTTTAAGGTTCTTTAAAACACATGTATAAATTACAGAATTATATTAACGGAAAACTGGTTGACCCTGTTTCCAAATCGTATTTAGACAATTACAATCCGGCGAACGGAAAAGTATATTCGCTTATTCCCGATAGCGACGAAAAAGATGTGGAGCTTGCATATCAAGCTGCAAAAACTGCTTTTCCTTTGTGGAGTATCACGCCTAAAGAAAAACGTTCGCAGTATCTTTTAAAGATCGCCGCGTTAATTGAAAAGAATTTAGATAAACTTTCATTAGCAGAAAGTACAGATAATGGCAAACCGGTAAAGCTTGCCAAAACAGTAGACATTCCAAGAGCCGCTGCTAATTTTCATTTTTATGGTACGGGCATTTTACATTACTCTGCGAATTCGCATAGCATGGAAGATACTGCGATCAATTATACCTTGCGTCAACCTGTTGGTGTTGCGGGATGTATCTCGCCTTGGAATTTACCTTTGTATTTATTTACCTGGAAAATTGCACCGGCTTTGGTTGCGGGTTGCACCGTTGTTGCAAAACCTTCGGAGGTTACACCAATGACAGCGCACTTGCTTTCTGAAATTTGCATAGAAGCAGGATTGCCCGCCGGCGTTTTAAATATTGTACACGGCTTAGGTGGAAAAGTTGGCAATGCCATTGTTTCTCATAAACATATTCCATTGATCTCATTTACGGGCGGAACAAAAACCGGAGAGCATATTGCATCTATCGCAGCGCCTATGTTCAAGAAATTATCTTTAGAGCTTGGCGGGAAAAATCCAAATGTGATATTTGCCGATTGCGATTACGAAAAAATGTTGTCTACAACTATGCTTTCGTCGTTTGCCAATCAAGGACAAATTTGTTTATGCGGTTCGCGCATTTATGTTGAGAAAAGCATTTACGAAAAATTTAAAAAAGATTTTGTTGCAAAAACAAAAGCTTTAGTTGTTGGCGATCCCTTAAGGGATGATACAAAAATTGGCGCCGTGGTTTCAAAACCTCATCAAGAAAAAATATTGAGTTACGTTGAGCTTGCTAAAAAAGAAGGCGGAACTGTTTTATGTGGTGGACATGCCATTAAATTAGAAGGCGAATTAAGCGAAGGCTATTATATTGCTCCAACCGTTATTGAAGGGTTAGCTCATACTTGCAGAACTAACCAAGAAGAGATTTTTGGTCCTGTTGTAACAATTACACCTTTTGATACAGAAGAACAAGCGCTGGAAATGGCTAATAGCACACGTTACGGACTTGCTTCCATTGTTTGGACAGAGAACTTAACTCGCGCGCATCGTTTTGCCAATAATATTCACGCTGGAATTGTTTGGATCAATTGCTGGTTACTACGCGATCTTCGTACACCATTTGGTGGTGTTAAAGATAGCGGCGTTGGTCGCGAAGGTGGTTTTGAAGCATTAGATTTTTTCACAGAACCAAAAAATGTTTGCATAAAATTAAAGTAATGGATTTCGACAACTCAACACGCACAGAACTTTCCAGCCTTGGTGAATTTGGTTTAATAAACCATTTAACTCAACACATCGAACTTAAAAATACAGAAACTGTAAAAGGTGTTGGCGATGACGCAGCTGTACTTTTACTTGGAATTAAACAAACGGTTGTTACCACCGATATGTTGGTGGAAGGTGTACATTTTGATCTTACTTACATGCCCTTAAAACATTTGGGTTATAAAAGTGTTGTGGTGAATTTAAGCGATGTGTACGCTATGAACGCGCAACCAAAACAAATTTTAGTATCGTTTGCCTTAAGCAGTCGCTTTAGTTTAGAGGCTGTAGAAGAATTATATTCGGGCATGTTAATGGCTTGCCAAAAATATGGCGTTGATCTTGTTGGTGGAGATACAACATCAAGTACAAGCGGCTTGGTAATTAGCATCACTGCCATCGGTGTTGCCGATCCTGGCACTGTAGTTTACAGAAGCGGCGCTAAGGAAACTAATTTATTGTGCGTAAGCGGAGATCTTGGTGGAGCATACATGGGCTTACAAATTTTAGAAAGAGAGAAAGCAGTATATAAAGAGAATCCTAAAGTACAACCCGACCTAGAAGGGAAAGATTATATCTTAGAACGTCAACTAAAGCCCGAAGCACGAAAAGATATTATTGATCTGTTCGCACGATTGCAAATTCAACCAACTGCTATGATTGACATCAGCGACGGATTAGCTTCTGAAATTTTACACATCTGTAAAAATTCAAACGTTGGTGTTGAATTGTACGAAGAAAAAATCCCTATTGATCCATTAACTTACGATACCGCTCGCGAATTTGGCCTCGACCCTACGGTTTGCGCTTTAAGTGGTGGCGAGGATTACGAATTACTTTTTACCATAGATCTTAAAGACTACGAAAAAGTTAAAAATCAGCTCGATTTCACTGTTATAGGCCACATTACCAATGAATCAAAGGGCAAATTACTTGTTACCAAATCGGGAACAGTAACTGAGCTTAAAGCTCAAGGTTGGGACGGTTTAAAACCATAAGGATTATTGGAAGTTTTTGATTAAATTTGGTATAGACTAAATTTTAATGAAAAAACATTTACTACTTTTTGTGAGCTTGTGTTTCGTTTTTAAAATGAATGCGCAGGAAGAACTTCCTAAGGACTTTGCTCCGGGTGAGAAGGAAAAAATGGAAGAATATCTAAATTCCATTCGCAATGCGAAGCATAAATCATTAATTGTAACGCCACCACCTTATACTAAACTTCGTAATGCTGCTGAGTGGGAAGAGATACAAACTTTGAACATTACATGGACAGGCAGTTATACAAATATTCATCGTGCCATTATTAAAGCCGCGCAATTAGAAACCATTGTTACAATTATTTGTTCCGATTCTAATAATGTAAAAAGTAATCTTACTACCAATTTAGTTCCTCTTACAAATCTTAAATTCCTTCAAATACCATACAATTCTATTTGGGCCCGCGATTATTCGGGCAATTCGGTTTATGGCGCTTACGTGGATTCATTGATCTTAGTTGATTGGATATATAATCGTCCGCGCCCTTTGGATGATGTAACGCCAACTGCCATTGCTGCTGCATTTGGACTTCCAATTTACGAAACTAAAACACCACCTTGGGATCTTGTGCACACCGGAGGAAATTATATGAGTGATGGTTTTGGTACCGCTTTCTCATCTACACTTACAGTTGCTGAGAACACTACTAAAACTGTTGCACAAATTGATACCATCATGAAAAAATTTATGGGCATTAACCGTTATATAAAAATGCCAACATTACCTTATGATGGTATTCATCATATTGATATGCACATGAAATTATTGGATGAAGAAACACTGTTGTGGGGAGAATATCCTGCAGGAATTGCTGATGGTCCGCAAATAGAAGCCAATCTTCAATACATTCAATCCACTTATAATTCGGTTTATGGAACGCCGTATAAAGTTATACGAATTCCTATGCCAAAGGATAAGAACAATAAATGGCCAAATCAATCGGGAGGCTGGTATTGCACTTATACCAATGGGGTTTTTGTAAATAAAACCTATATTTTCCCAACGTACTATCAGCAATACGACACCTCAGCGATTCGCATTTTAAAAGCATCACTCCCAGGGTATAAATTAGTTCCTATTGATGTAGACGAAACGGGAAGCACGCTTATTTCGCAAAGTGGCGCTATTCATTGCATCACACATGCAGTACACACAAATGATCCATTACTTATCTCGCATCAACAAATAAAAAATTCATGCGATTTTGATCCTTCTTATAGTGTAAAAGCAAAGATCATGCATAGAACAGGTATTAATACTGCAAAAGTTTATTGGACCATTGATACATTATTAGGATTCAATCAGGTTCCTATGACATTAACCAATGCATTAACAGATGAATACACAGGTACAATTCCTCAACAAGCTTTAGGAAAAACAATTTACTATTATATTGAAGCATCTGCAACCAGTGGTAAAACTATGCAACGCCCAATAACAGCGCCATTGGGAAGAAATACATTTAAAATAGTGCTGTGTCCAACAAGTTCTGTAAAAGAAAACAATGGCTTTGAATTTAAAGCGGCATATCCAAATCCTGCAAGTGCTATTACATGTATTCCATTAAGTTCAAACAAAACACAAGCTATAAAAGTAAGTTTATATAGTATGATGGGGCAATTTGTAGATGTAATTTACGATGGGGAAATAAACCAAGGAGATAAAAATGTCTTCTTGTTTGCAGATAAATATGCCAAGGGTGTTTATTTTTTAGAAGCTAAAACAAATACCACAACTAAAACGCAGAAACTAATTATTAAATAAGCATTACCATTAAATTCGAAAGAGGATGCAAAGAATAACAACACTATGTTTTCTTATTTTTGTTTCTGTAACGTTGATCAAGGCTCAAACTCAGAAACTTGATTCTTTATTGTCTGAAATACCAAAATCAAAACAAGATACCAGTATAATTAAACTTTATCTAAGTGCAAGCGCCCAGGCTTCCAATATTACTCCCGATTCAGGGATCTTTTACGCCAACAAAGCTTTAGTTCTTTCAGAGAAGATCAAATTTAAAAGAGGGGTCGGTTCTGCTTATTATAGCATTGGATTGTATAATCAACATAAATCGAATTACTACAATAATAATCTTTATGGAGAAAAGGCACTAAAAGTATTTGAGGAATTAGGTAATGAAAAACGAATGTATGATTGCTATAATTTAATTGGGAATGGCTATAGTGCGTTGAGCAATTTTGAAAAAGCGTTAGAATACCATTTTAAATCGTTAAAAGGTCGCGAAAAAATAAAAGACAGTTCCGGTATTGCTTTATCGTTAATGAATGTTGGCCGAGTTTTTAGAGTGCAACAGGATTATAAAAAAGCAGTTGAGTATTACAACAAAGCGCTTGATCTAAGTATTAAGAAAAAACTAAACACATCGATCGCCAATTGTCTTAATAATATTGGTAACGTGTATTATTACCAACAGAAATATGATACTGCACTTATTTACCAGATCAAATCACTAAATGTAAATAAGGAGGCGGGCAAAGAAGACGCTTTGCTAACAAACTATTCAAACATCGCCGGGATCTATATTTACTTGAAAAAATTTGATTCATCCTTAAAATATTACAATGTCGCTTTGAACATTGCCAAAGTAAGGGGTGACAAAACAACCATTGCTAATTGCCATGAAGGCTTTGCTGCCATTTTTGCAGAGAAAAAACAATATGCGCAATCAATAACCAACCTTAATATAGCTTTGGAAATTGCAAAAGAAATTGGAGCTGTTGATTACCTTGGTACCTTATACAAGGATCTTGCCGACATCTATGCTTTGAATAAAAATTATAAAGAGGCGTTTGAAGCACACAAGAATCACAAGATCTATTACGATTCACTCTATAATCAAAACAACACCAAACAACTCACTGAGACCGAACTTAAATACAAATTCGAAAAACAACAGGAGCTTGAAAAAGAGGAAGTGCTAAGAAAAGAAATGATCCAAGCCGTGAAAACTAAGGATCAACAACAGCTTATTTATTTTTTCTGCGGAGGTTTTATCATTGTGCTTATACTGTTATTCATAAGCGTTAAGAATTACAGACAAAAAGAAAAGATCAATCTAGAGCTCGAATCCAAAAATGAAGTGATCGAGGAAAAGAACAAAGATATCACCGACAGTATCAAATATGCAAAACGATTACAAGACGCCATTTTACCAACCACACAGTTAATTCATCACTGTTTTCAAGATTCGTTTGTTTTATTTAAACCAAAGGATATTGTGAGCGGGGATTTTTATTGGATGGAAAAACTCGAGGACACTATTTTCTTTGCGGTTGTGGATTGCACAGGTCACGGTGTTCCGGGTGCTTTTATGAGCATCATGGCACATAATCTTATCCAGCAAGCCATTTATGAGAAACAGTTAAAGGACCCCTCCGATATACTCAATTATCTTAATATCTCTTTAAATGAGAAATTGAATAAACAAGACACCGCTAAAGTGAACGATGGCATGGATGTGGCCATGTGTGCCTACAATACAAAAAATTCCGAACTTAAATACGCCGGGGCTAATAACCCATTATGGATTGTAGATCAAGAAGGGCGGCTCAAAGAATTAAGTCCAAACAAAAATTCAATTGGTTTTCAAAATACCGGCAGCTTTAGTCAAACAATAGAACAACCCAAAAAAGGCACCATGCTCTATTTATTTTCAGATGGCTATGCAGATCAATTTGGCGGAAAGAATGGCAAAAAACTCATGAAGAAAACCCTCAAAGGCATTTTAACCTCCATTGCAGGACTAAACATGGATGAGCAACAAAACGTATTAAATACAAAACTTGAAGAGTGGAAAGGCAGCTTACAACAAGTGGATGACGTTTGTATAGTTGGAATCAGGATCTAAATTCCAGATCTAATCACGCACAAATTTAGCTCTGCTCCTACCTAATTCAATGAAATAAATTCCTTTTTGAAATTCAGAAACATCTATTGTTGTTTCGGCACCCTCTATTTTTATTTGCTTTCTTAACACTCCTAAGCAATCATAAATGGTTAGTGTTTCTCCCTTCAAGTTTTTAGTACTTAAATTAAGATGATCCTGAACAGGATTTGGGAAGATCTTGAATTCGTGTTCGCTATGATTTTCATTCAATCCTTGAACACCACTTTGAAAACATGGCTTATAGAATTTAAAAAGTGAATCAATATAAGTTGGTGTATCTACAAATCCAGTATGTGCTAAATTTGGATCCTGAATAAAAAGTCCTACTGATCCACCATTGGCTTGTACCCAATTTGTTTTTGCGGAATTCATTCCCGGACAACCGTCACGACCCGGATTTGGATCCAGTCCTCCGCAGAACATTGCCCATTTTTTTCCTTTACAAAATGAGTGATTTGTGTTGGTAGGTGAATTAACGGCTTGAAAGAAAGGATAGGCCGAATCGGGTTTGCCTGCATTTGACATGATAGTACAGAAATAATTTTTACCAACACCCGGATAAACATCCAGAAATTGTATAGCATATGATCTCGCTGACCCTCTACTGAATCCATGATATAAAGCTTTATTCTTGGGGTATTTTATTCGCTTGAGTGCCGTATCTATATATGTATACAAGGTTGTGTCGCCAAAATAATCATTGGGGGCAGAGGAACTTGAACCTAAATACCATTGCAAACAGATCATCCCCACACTTTGCGACTGGGCAGATTGTAAATGTTTTGCCATCATTAAAAATGCATTCCCGCCAGAACCGTGCAAACCAACCATCAAGGGCGTTAAACTTGGTGTTGCACCAGAGGGAAACCATTTCATGTAAAATGTCTTTCCATCGGCAGTTGCCGAAGCTGTTGCGCCGGCGTTAATGCACACTTGCGCCGACTGACTCGGAATGGAGGCAAATTCATTATACAAAGCCTGAGCAGCCGGTGGCAATTGTGCCAAAAGTTTAGCGCTAAGAAAAAGGATTGAAAGCAGACTTAATTTTTTCATACGATCTTGTTTTTGTTCTATAACTAAGATACGTCATTTTTTGATAACAAAAAAACCCGCTCTTTTGGAACGGGTCTTTTTAAAATTGTAATTATTATTTACTTCTTCTTTTCAAAATCAACAACTATAGGAGTTGAGATACATAATGAAGAGTAAGTACCAATGATACGACCGATCAATAAGGCGAAGATAAATCCACGGATACTATCACCACCAAATATGAAGATCACTAATAGTACGAAGAATACAGTTAACGATGTTAAGATGGTACGACTTAATGTACTATTTAAAGCGTAGTTAATTAATTTGTTACGCTCTTCGCCAAATACATCTGATTTTCCGCTATCAGCTAAACGCTCACGGATCCTGTCGAACACAACCACAGTTTCTGTCATGGTATAACCCATTACCGTTAAGATAGCCGCGATGAAATCCTGACCGATCTCTAAAGAGAAAGGAACGATACCATCAAAAATAGTATAACATGATAATACAATTAGAACGTCGTGGAATAAAGCCACAACCGAACCCAAACCATATTGCCATTTACGGAAACGAATAACAATGTAAACGAACATCATTAAACACGAGAATAAGATCGCTCCATAAGCACCGTAAACGATGTCGGTTGCAATAGTAGGACCAACTTTTTGTTGCGACATTACTTCATACTTTGCATTTAAAGCAGATAATCCTTTATTTAACGCAGCTTCTGCATCCGAATCTGCTGTTGCGCTGTTATCAGAAACTTTATATGTTGTTGTGATCTTGGCTTGATTAGCACTTCCTAATGTTTTTACTTCCGGTGAACCTTCAAATGGTGCAGATAAAGCCGCCTTAATATCTTCTGTATTCATGTCTTTTTCAAAACGCACTTGATACGTACGACCTCCTTTGAAGTCAACGCCTAGGTTCAATCCACCATGTTTGAAATACATTACCACACCTGCAACAATGATCAGTGATGAAATAGCGTAATAGATCTTACGTTTTCCAACGAAGTCGATAGAGATATTTTTAAATGCATTACGAGTTGCTTTAGTATCAAATGGAATTTCCATTTTGCGCTCCAACATCCATTCGAAAATAACCCGTGTAATTAAAATAGCAGAGAATAAAGAGGCAATAATACCAACACATAATGTAGTTGCGAAACCTTGAACCGGACCACTACCAAATGCGTAAAGAATGATACCTAATAATAAAAGCGTTACGTTAGAGTCGATGATAGAACTCATGGCATGTTTGAAACCTTCTTTGATGGCAATTGGTGTTCCTTTACCTAAGGCTAATTCTTCACGCACACGTTCGAAGATCAAAATGTTAGCATCCACCGCCAAACCAATGGTTAATACGATACCTGCAATACCCGGTAACGTTAACACGGCTCCGAGCGATGTAAGAACTCCCATCACAAAGAACATATTAAATATAAGGGCAACATTGGCAACCAAGCCTGATTTGCTATAGTACGTTGCCATAAATAATAAGATCACCATTAAAGCTATTCCAAAACTCATTAAACCTGAGTCGATCGCCTCTTGACCTAAAGTTGGCCCAACAATATTCTCTTCAACAATACGCGCCGGAGCAGGTAATTTACCCGCACTTAAAATAGCGGCCAATGCATCTGCTTCCGAATCCGTAAAGTTTCCGGTAATTTGCGATGAACCACCACTGATCTCTTGATTAACTCGCGGAGATGAGAACACCATGTTGTCCATTACAATGGCAACACATTTTCCTTTGTTGGCACCGGTTATCCGTTTCCACTTATCAGCAGCATCAGCATTCATGCTCATGCTAATTAAAGGAACACCACCACTGCGTTGATCGTAATCTTTTTTAGCACTTGTAATGATATCTCCACTTAAAGCAGCTTTACCTTTTGCATCTGTTTGTTTGATTACATACAATTCATAGTAGGTTGTAACTACTTTTCCATTTTCATCTTTTTGTTCAATGGCTTTTGAACTCCACATGAATTTTACTTTCGATGGGAAGATATTCTTGGTTTTAAGAATTCCTAAGTACTGATTAACTTTTGCGGTATCATCTTTTGAGTACGAACGACCAACAGCAGGACCATCAGCATATTTTTTTGGTTGACCTTTTTCGTCGTACTCTATTAGTGGACGAAGAGGTGAATAGTTTGAATAAAGTGGCATTCTCTTTAAGAAATTCTTCAACGCCGTATCCTGCGGATTTACCGAAGGCGTTTTTGAAGCAGCAAGCGCTGCCGAATCTTTTGTTCCTAATGAGTCTGCTTTTACATCAACCGATGTAGAATCTTTTGCAGCTGTTGTATCTCTTATCGCAACAATTGTTTCAGGAAATAAAGTTTGACGGATAGCAAAGTTTGCTTTATCCATCAAGGATGCAATTTCTCCGTTCTCATAAGTTTCCCAGAACTCTAGGTTCGCCGTTCCTTGTAAAAGTTCACGCACTCGTTGCTTATCTTTTACACCCGGTAATTCAACAAGTATACGTCCGCTTGCTTCTAATTTTTGAATGTTTGGTTGTGTTACACCAAAACGGTCGATACGACTGCGGAAAGTTTTCTCTGCATTACTAACCGACTCGCCGGCTTTCTTTCTAATGTATGCAATTACTTCTTCGTTGCTTGAATTATAAGAGATCTCGCTTTTGTTCTCAACAGTTTGGAAAATTGGTCCTAGTTTTGCGTTAGGGGCGTTTTTCTTATACGTTTTTTCAAATGCAGTAATAAAATCATCATTATTATTTACGCCTAAATTCTTTTGCGTTTCATCCAGTGATTTATTGAACATCACATCCGTGCTTCCGTTTGAAAGTCCGCGCACGATATCGATCATCGAAACCTCAAGGGTTACGTTCATACCACCACGTAAGTCCAAACCTAAGTTCAACTCATTCTTTTTACATTCTTCGTAGGTATATTCTGCGATGAAGAGATTATACACAACCTCTTTCTTCATCGAATCAAGATATCTATCGGCAATTCTACCTTTGATAGAATCTAAAATACTTTGTTCTTTTGAAGTGTTGCCATTCGCAACTTCCTTGGCTAGGCTTTTGTACTTCTGGCCATTAACAATGCCTTCGGCATATTCAACAGCTTCTGTTTCTACGCTACGCGTAATCCATGTAAACGATAAATAAAAAATACATGCCAGTGTAAGTAACAGGGCAAATACTTTTATAGCTCCTTTGTTTTGCATAAAAATTTGTTCTAAATACTTTTTTAATTAAGGGTGCAAATATAAGATATTGGACCCTAATTCCCAATAATAGATTAAAAATTTGATAATCAAATAGTTAAATGTTAAAAAGGAGGTGGTTTTGGGTCTATTTATACAATTCTACCAAGGTAGATTGATCGCTGGTAATACTGAACTTTTTTTCGATGGTATAAATGCTTCCTTTGAGTGATTTTGAGCGCCATTCGATCACGTAATTTCCTGGTTGCATATAAAAAGTTTGGTTTGTTGAAGATGTTAAGTTTGTAACACGTTCCATTTTACCATTTTTCTTCATCAATATACAACCATCGCCTGCTTCAATAGCTTTTACCTGCAACATTCCTGCGCTCGGCAAAACGATCTCGTTAAGTTTTGATTGCTCAATTTTTATACCCGACATAAAGGTTCGTGGCAAAGTTAATATCTCCAGGTCGTAGGTGCCGATGATGTATTGCTCGTATGTGCTTATGGACTGAACATGCAAGGTTGGTTTTTCGTTGACATTCCGCACAATGTATTTTACTTTTTCGTTGAAATTATACACGCCGTTTGGTCGCGATACTACTATGGCGCCTTGCGGAGCTATTACAGGAATAGTGGTGTGCTTTCCTTCGGTAAGTTTTACTTCTTCGCTTTCTTTTGGAGGAATAGTATGTACAATAACTTTGTATGTTGGAAAATCGTCGATATACAATGTATCAGGATTTCCGAACTTATTTAGGGTGTGAATATAATTGTACTTATACTTTTTTCTATTCACATCGTAAAAGGTCATGTTCACATTGGTTTCTGTTGGTTTATTCTTGCTATCCAATATATTCACCTGGGCCGATGTCTTTTTTTTCTTTTGCGTTTTTATTAATTCAGTTACGTCCGTGTAAATATCCGGATCATCAAAATCAAAATACGTTCCCACACACTCAAATGTTTTTATTTGTTCAATAGTTAAACCAATTCCTATGATCACGGGTTTAAAAATAATTCCCTTTTCGTAAAGTTTTTGTCGCGCTGCGCATGGATCGCCCCCGCACTCTTCAATACCGTCGGTAATTAAAATGATCATATTCCTAGCTTTCTTATCCGGAAAATCATTGGCCGATTCGGTTAATGAATGTTCAATAGGGGTAATGCCGGTTGGTTTGGCTTCATTTACTTTTTGTTTTATTATTTCAAGACCATTTTTCATATTAAACGGAACAACCAGTTTACTATCATTGCAGTCACCGGGAGGATATTTTACAGTATGACCATACATACGCAAAGCAAATTGATAATTCTTTAATTTACTTAAACTGTCAATGAATTTGTTGAACATTTGTTTGGCCCCTTCCATGCGCTGGATATCTCCATGTTTTCCAACCATGCTATTGCTAGCGTCGAAAACAAATAGTACACGCGTTGTAGTTTGGGCTCTGTTTAAGAACACTGAAAAACAAAAAACTAGCAGATATTTAATCACTCTATTCAATCAGCTAAAATTAAAGAAGCAAAGCACACAGCGAACTTATAACGAACAAAACTTTTAACGATACAAACTTAATAACTTGGGGTTTATTAATTCCTTATTTTAAGTAGTTTTACCTCATGAATTTGCAATTTGACATTGTTGAGATCTTAAAGGTAACCATGGTGCTTTTTGCGGTAATTGATGTGATTGGTTCAATTCCCGTGATCATTGCTCTTCGCGAAAAAGTTGGGGGTATTCAAGCGGGCAAGGCTTCTTGGGTTTCAATGGGAATCATGTTAGCTTTTTTATTCGTTGGAGATGCCATTTTGAATATTATCGGTATTAGCGTTTCCGACTTTGCCATTGCAGGTTCCATTTTGTTATTCATTGTAGCTTTTGAAATGATATTGGGAATTCAAATTTCAAAAGATTCTGTTCCGGCAACCGCTAGTGTTGTTCCTTTAGCCTTTCCTTTAATTGCAGGTACCGGAACTTTAACCACATTACTTTCTATAAGGGCTGAATACAATTTACTCTCGATCATTATTGCTATTGTTTTAAATGTGATCATCGTTTTCTTTGTGCTTAAATTCCTAAGTAAAATTGAAAAGCTGCTTGGCGTTGGAGGAATTGCCATTGTAAAAAAAGTATTTGGAATTGTTCTCCTTGCCTTAGCTATCAAGCTTTTTAGGAAACATACTGGGTTGTAAATTATCCCGTCATTTCTCGATACAAAAAAATGAAAAGAGGCGCATTTTTTCACTCGAAATGACAAAGCCTGCTCCTTGTCAGTTCGAGTGATTTTGCCTGCCTCTTGCAAAATCGTATCGAGAACTGACAGTGACGCATACGAAATGACAAGTCTTTTGTCAATTCGAGTGATTCTTTGCCTGCCTCTTGCAAAAAATTGTATCGAGAATTGACATGGTAAGTTCCGTGTTTTTTATACCTTTGTTCTCCAATTTATAAGTCATGAAACGCATTAAGATCAAAGATGTTCTCAAAACATCACCAACAGAACAAGAAATTATAGTTAAGGGATGGGTGAAAACGTTTCGCAATAATCAATTTATTGCGTTAAACGATGGCTCAACCAATAATAATTTACAAGTAGTTGTTGATTTTAATAATACCCCCGAGGAAACTTTAAAACGAATTACAACAGGCGCTTGTTTAAGTATTGTTGGAAAATTGATCGCTTCGCAAGGAAAAGGACAAACCGTTGAATTAGTTTGCAAAACCTTAGAGATATTGGGCGATAGTGACGCAGAGAAATTTCCTTTGCAACCAAAAAAACATAGTCTCGAATTTTTACGTGAGATTGCTCATTTACGTTTTCGTACCAATACGTTTGGGGCGGTATTTCGTGTGCGTAATGCGTTAGCATTTGCAGTGCATAAATTTTTCCAGGAAAAAGAATTCATTTATTTGCACACGCCCATCATTTCATCTAATGATGCCGAAGGTGCAGGTGAAACCTTTCATGTAACTAATTTTGATATTGCAAATCCTCCAAAAACAGAAACCGGAGAAATTGATTATAAACAAGATTTTTTTGGTAAGCCTGTTAACTTAACGGTATCAGGACAGTTAGAAGGCGAATTAGCCGCGATGGCCTTTAGTGATATTTATACATTTGGTCCAACCTTTAGAGCTGAGAATTCAAATACGGTTCGTCACCTTGCTGAATTTTGGATGATAGAGCCTGAAATGGCATTTTATGACTTGAATGATAATGCCAATTTAGCTGAAGAACTTTTAAAATATGTGATCGCCTATGCCATCGAAAAGTGCGGCGATGATATTGAATTTTTATCGCAACGTTTATTGGAAGAAGAAAAGCAAAAACCACAACTCGAGCGCAGTGAAATGAATTTGGTGGAGAAATTGAAATTTTGTTTAGACAATAATTTTGAACGCGTCACTTATACAGAGGCTATTGCCATTTTAAGAGAAAGCAACCACAATAAGAAAAAGAAATTCCAGTATTTAGTAAATGAGTGGGGAGTTGATCTTCAAAGTGAGCATGAACGTTATTTAGTAGAAAAACATTTTAAAAAGCCTGTGATCTTAACCGATTATCCAAAAAACATCAAAGCCTTTTACATGCGCCAGAACGATGATGGAAAAACTGTAAGGGCTATGGACATTTTATTTCCGGGTATTGGCGAAATTGTTGGTGGATCTCAACGTGAAGAGCGTTTGGAAAAACTAGAAACACGCATGAAGGAAATGAATATACCAGTTGAAGAATTAGATTGGTATTTGGATACACGCCGATTTGGTGCTTGTCCGCATGCCGGCTTTGGTTTAGGATTTGAGCGTTTGGTATTATTTGTAACAGGTATGACGAATATTCGCGACGTAATTCCTTTCCCTCGTACACCTAACAATTGTGAATTTTAATTAAATTTTATGAAAACAGTAATTCTATTTCTTTCTATCGTTTTGGTTTCATTTCAAGAACCGAAGAAGAACCAAATTGCCAGAGTGTATTTCGCTCAAAATTCCTCAGAAAT
>JAGPDW010000155.1:0-7123 GCA_018057345.1 Bacteroidia bacterium
GTTTCATACCAAATGAACCGTGTAGAAAAATGGAAGTCAATTGAAAATAAAGGAAAGCAATTGCATGTTTCAGCCGAGCAAAAAATTCCGGAGCAAACAACCGTTTATCGTTTGGATATTGATTGGTTAGGAGCAAATTCAAACGCAACCGTGCAAAAGCAAGATCAACTTTCGGGTTATGATAATTACTATACTGAAGTTTGTCCTAATGGCGCACTTGGTGTGCTAAGTTATGGAAGCGTAGTGTATCAAAATTTATACAATGGAATTGATCTTAAATGGTACAACAAGAATGGAAATTTAAAATACGATTATATTGTTGCACCCGGCGCTGATCATAAGCAAATTAAATTAGAAATTAAGGGATCAAAAAAAATAAGCATCAATAAAAATGGTGAGCTTATTATTGAAACACCATTAGGAGAACTTACAGAACAAGCACCACTTGTTTTGCAGAACGGAAAAAAACTAAGATCAAAATGGGTAATACAAAATTCAATCGTATCATTTGATATTGAGAATATAGATCCATCGCAGGAATTGATCATTGATCCTTTAGTGCGTTTGTGGGGAACGTATTATGGTGGAGCTCAAGAGGACGAGTTGTGGTACACATTTGCTGATGCCACAGGAAACACCTATTCATCGGGTGTATCATTATCCATAAATAATATTGCAACAGTTGGATCGCATCAAACCACATTTGGCGGAAGCACGGCAAGCACTTGGGGCGGAGATGCGGTGTTAGTAAAATTTGATCCAAATGGAATAAGGCAATGGGGAACATATTACGGCGGCTCAGGCGGCGATTTTGCAAGTTTATGCGCTGTAGATAATTCAGGAAGTTATGTAGCCATGGTTGGCGTAACAACAACAACTTTATCAGGAGTAATTGCAACCCCCGGAAGCCATCAACCTAGTTACGCAGGCACTGCAAGTACAAATTCAGGTGATGCGTTTTTAGTAGTGTTTGATAGCAATGGGAATCGTCAATGGGGAACTTACTATGGTGGCACGTCTATGGAGTGGGCTTATGGATGCGTATTTGATCCGGCAGGAAATGTATATATTACAGGGCAGACTGCTTCAACAGATCTAAATAGTATTGCAACTCCCGGAAGTCATCAGCCTTCACTTGGAGGAGGATTTGCGGATGGTTTTCTAGCTAAGTTTAATATTTCCGGTGTTCGCCAATGGGGAACTTATTTTGGCGGCAATAGTGATGATGCAGCTCTTTCATATACAGTTGGTGCCACAGGAGATGGTTTTCTAGTTGGATATACCACTTCTTCCTCAGGTATTTCTTCATTTGGTGCTTATCAACCAATTTATGGCGGGGCATCTACTGGTTGGGGAGATGCTTTTATTGCAAGGTTTAACACTAACGGAACCATGTTGTGGAGCACATATTATGGTGGAGCAGGTGATGATTGGGCTTATAATTCCGTATTAGACGCTTCAGGAAATATTTACATTGCAGGTACAACATCAGCCGCATCTCAAACTGTAATATCAACTACCGGAGGCCATCAACCGGTGTATGGAGGCGGAGCTTCTGACGCATTTTTGCTTAAGCTCAATTCAGCAGGCTCGCGTCAATGGTGTACGTATTACGGAGGTAGTGCTACAGAAACAAATAATTACTGCACTATCGATCCAAGTGGAAATGTTTATCTAGCAGGAGTTACAAATTCAGGAAATGGTATTTCCACGCCATGTGCGTATCAACAAAATTATGCGGGAGGTAATGGCGACGCCTATTTAGTTAAATTTGATGCAAACGGAATAAGAACTTGGGGAACTTATTTTGGAGGCAGTGGTACCGAAGAATGGCCAACATGTGCAACGGATAATTTAGGCAATGTTTATCTAACAGGAGGAACTAATAGTTCAGCATCAGGAATTATATCAAGCACAAGTTCTCACCAGTCAATTTATGGCGGAGGATCATTTGATGGCTTTCTTGTAAAATTTGACGGTTGCATTCCAATTGCACCACCTAACACAACCAATCCTTCAAGTTTAATTATTTGCTCTGGTAAATCAACAGCACTAACTACGTCTATTAATTGTGGAGTTAATTGGTACAATGTAGCAGTTGCTGGCACCCCATTAATAGGAGGCAGCACATTTACAACACCTTTAATTGCAATAAACACAACATATTATATAGAAGAATCGAGTTGTGGGTCTAACACTGTTCGCACTGCAGTTACAGTAACTGTTGCGCCTGCACCAACATTTTCAATTGCGGCAGATCCAACTGTAATGTGTGTAGGGAGTTCAGCAACCTTAACACCTCTTGGTGCAACAAACGGTTTTACTTGGACAGCAAACAATAGTTTAAATACAAGTATTCCTTCATCGGCCATCGCAACTCCAATTAATACGCAAACATATTATCTTATTGGAGATAATGGCGTTTGTATTGGTGCAGGTTCGGTAGTAATTAATGTTATTCCAACTCCAACAGTTGATCTTGGCAACCAAACATTGTATTTGTGCGCCGGAAAAAGTGCAACACTTACTGCGTTGGGTGCTATGAATTACACATGGTCGCCTGCAAGTAGTTTAAATACACCAAACGGAGTAATTGTAATTGCAAATCCAAATAGCAATACAACTTATACGGTTATTGGAAGTGATACTTATAGCAACGTAACTTGCAGCGATAAAAAGAGCATAACTATTTATGTTGTTCCTTATCTTACAAATGCTACTGTATCAGAAAGTGTTGCTGTGTGTTTAGGACAACCTGCCACACTTATTGCTTCAGGTGGTAGTGTTAACACATGGTGGCCAATTGATAATATGGATGATCCTAACGCAGCTGAAGTTCATGTTACTTCTCCTGTTACAACAGTTTATTCGGTAAGCATTTCTAATAATGGATTATGTCCAATTACGCGCACCGTTTTAGTTCAGGTTAATCCTGTGCCAACAGTTGATGCCGGAAGGGACACAACCTTCAATATTAATGAACCAATGTATATTGCAGCAATTGGCAGCGGAACTATTTCGTGGATCGATGGCCCGAATATCTATTGTAAAAATTGCCCAATGACACAGGTTTTCCCTGCAAAAAGCACATGTTATACCGTAAAGGCTTCAAATGAATTTGGTTGCACTATTACCGATCAAATTTGTATCGAGATCACAAAAGAGCATTTGATATATATCCCAAACTCGTTCACACCAAACAATGATGGATTGAATGATGAATTTAAAGTTTATGGCGATGGAATTTCTATAGTTAAAATGACAATTTACGATCGCTGGGGAAAAGAATTATATTTTAAAGAGGGCGACGATGCGATGTGGAATGGTACTTACAAAGACGAGGTGTGCGAAGAGGGTGTTTATATTTATAGATTCTTATACAGAGCCATTTCGGGACAAAAGATCTACAAAGCCGGCAGTATTACTTTATTGAAAGATTAGATCAATCTTCATTCAACTTATTCACCACCTTTGTTTTCGGTTTCTCTTTTTTATTTTTCTTACGCCAGCTATCTATAAATTGAGCCCATGCAATTGGATTCATTAATTGAATTTGTGGTTGCTGACCAGCTGTATAAACTTTGGTATAATAATTCTGCATGGTATTCTTATATGCTTCCGAACCGCTAACCGTCATAGTACGCTCAATATATGTTAGCGCTTGTTGATTCAAATTTTTATCGGCTCTATCATAATCTGTTGAAGCAAGATCTAATGAAAGGAAGGCTCGTTTGAATTCATCTTTACTTGGCCAAGGATAAACATCTACCACCGGTAATTGAATAGTGTCTTTTGTAAGAACTTGAATAGCGTAATAATGTTTCAAAGAACATGTATCGTCGACTTTGTAAAAACGAGTTTTGTGCGAAGCAGAAAGAAACTGTACCATATCTCCTGCAGAAACTACAACCGTAAAGAAACCATAATAATCACTTACAGCTCTGCCCTTATCGTTCACCATTATCGAAACAAATGGAATTGGAGTTAAACTATCTTGATCTAAAATAACACCCGATAATTGAAGGTAATTTTTTTTCTTTTTTTCGGCAGGTACTTGTCCAAAAGCCCATGAAAGGCTTAAAACAAATACAATAAGGCTTAAGGCTGTTCTTTTATAGAATAAAGTACTCATTCGTGTGTTTTATTACCCAATAAAGGTACCAAAACATTCGTGAAAACTACCACTTATGTGTTAACGCTTAACATTTATTAAATTTTGGGCCGACGGTAAGATAGTGAGACGTTTTTTAGGTAAATTTGTATTAATGAGAATGTTTTCTTTTATAATAGCAATGTTGTTGGTCATAGTTGTGTTTGGGCAAAAAACATCTATTAGCAAGAAGCGAACCCTTGATAAAAAGAAGTTGGAGTTAAAACACACTACTCTTGGCATTGGAGTAGGTATAACTCGAAGCGTGATCTTTTTAAGTCGCAATGTAAGAGAGTTTAACGACGCCACAGGTTTTAATGTTGGTTTGGTTTACGGAGGAAACAAATTAGTGCGTTTAGCCATAGAACTTCATCAATATTCTCCTGTAAACATTGAGCCAACTTGGTACAACATCAATGCTAAAACATATGAGGCAAATATTCAATTGTTAGCGCGTTTTAAAAACGGAAACTCTATTATTTATCCGATCACAGGAATAAGTGTAAATCATTTTAAAGGTTATTTCACAGGTAAAGAGGATTTTCAGAATCTGGCTGATAAATATCCGGTTAATTCGGAAGTGAGCTCATTTTGGATCGGTGGGAATTTTGGTTTAGGTTACGAACACCAAATTGGGCCATTAAAAGCTGTTTTGCAATATAAAATGAGAGTGGGTGTACAGGATGTTGTTGGTAAGGTTAACATCATGGATGTATGCTACTCCCTTGGATTGCGTTATGATTTCAAAGCGCTTACACCTAAAGCTGTTTATCGTGTAATTACACGTAACTATAAGGCGCGATACGATGTGAATTAAGCCTGCGCTGTTGGTCCGCCAAACACAATTGGAAATGGACTTTCAATGTCTTTTATTTTCCCATTCATTTGTTCGAAGGTTGCAATATTATCTGCTAAGGCCTTTACCAAACGCTTAGTGTGCTGAGGTGTAAGCACTATTCGTGATTTTACTTTTGCCTTAGGGATACCCGGCATCATCTTTATAAAATCAATTACAAATTCTGATTGAGAGTGTGTAATGATAGCTAAATTCGAATAGATCCCTTCTGCAATTTCTTCGGTTAATTCAATGTCTATCTTATTATTTTGTTTGTTTTCCATTGTATCTTTTATTTAATATAATTACTCATTTCTTGTTGTATTCTTTTAGCTTCTTTGGCAGCCATTGTAGCAAAGTCGGTACCTGTGCTTGCATAAATAATACCACGACTGTTGTTTACAAGTAAGCCAATGTCTTTTGTAAGGCCATATTTACAAACGTCCTCTAACGATCCTCCTTGCGCGCCAATACCCGGCACCAATAAAAAGTAATCAGGAACTATTGCTCTAATATCTTTTAACCATTCGGCTCTTGTTGCGCCAACTACAAACATCATATTTTCGCTGCTGCCCCACGAGCGACAACTTGTGATCACGTGTTTGTATAATTCTTTAAATCCCGGGTCGAGCATTTGAAAATCGGCAGAGCCGGGATTTGATGTCAACGCTAAAACAATAGCCCACTTGCCGGGATATTGTAAAAATGGTTCTACTGAATCTTTTCCCATATATGGAGCAACAGTAATTGCATCTGCATTCATGGTTTGCAAAAATGCTTTAGCGTACATGGCACTGGTATTTCCAATATCACCACGTTTGGCATCGGCAATTACAAAATGCTTAGGGTATTTTGTTTTAATATAAAGTATTGTTTTTTCTAAAGCAGCAACCCCTTTTAATCCGTAAGCCTCGTAAAAGGCCGAATTTGGTTTGAACGATACACAATAAGGCGCAGTAGCATCAATGATAGCTCTATTGAATTCAAATATAAGATCATCCGAATTTTTTAAGTGCAAGGGCATTTTATCGGTGTCGGGATCAAGCCCAACACATAAAAAACTTTTTTTAGTTCTTATTTGCTCTATTAATTCTTTTTTTGTCATTCTATAGTTTGTTCAAACAACTTTCAATTAATACTTCCACACTCTTTTTGTAATCGTTAGTGAATTCTTTTCGCACACGATTCGCAATGATCACACATACCGTTAAACATTCGTGCCCTAATAATTTTCCTAAGCCATACAATGCCGATGTTTCCATCTCGAAATTACTGATCTTTTTGTTATCATAATTAAAATCGGTTAATATTTCGTTGAGGTTGGGTTTTGCAGCCTTTAAACGGATCTGGCGGCCTTGCGGACCATAAAAACCCGGAGCTGTGGCCGTAATTCCGCGATGAAAGCCCTCATTAAATTTAGCAAGTAATTTATCGGAAGCCTTTATACAATAAGGGTAAGGAAGATTTGCATCCCAGTTTGAATGCTTCATAAAGGCCTCGCTAATGCCATCTTCATTTATGGTTTTAAAATTAGCATAATAATTTAGCAAGCCATCAAAGCCTAAGCCGTGCGTGCTTACTACCAATCCATTTACAGGAATACCTTTTTGCAATGCACCGCTGGTTCCTAAGCGAATGATATTTAGCGAACGTAATTTTGAATTCAGCGTACGAGTTTTTGGATCAATATTTACCGCTGCATCCAATTCGTTTAATACAATATCAATATTATCGGTTCCTATACCTGTGCTTAAAACGGTAATTCGTTTTCCATTATACCACCCGGTATGCGTTATAAATTCGCGATGTTCGGTCTTAAAATCTATTTTCGAAAAATAAGATGAGATCTGCGCAACTCGTCCTTGATCTCCAACCACAATTATATCATCGGCAATATCTTCTCCCAATAAATTAATATGGTATACGCGTCCTTCCGGCGTTAGTATTAGTTCTGTTTCTGGGAATTGTGGCATGGGTTTTTATGCGATAAAGATAAACATTTAGAGGCAGAAACCGCAAAGATACCTGCGGCATTTCGCAAAGGCGCTTCGCGCTTTCCGCAGCATCAATGATGCCTTTGCGGTTTCTGCCTATAAAAAAAAGACCCGGTATTCCGGGTCTCTAAATTTAATAATAAA
>JAGPDW010000023.1:0-1524 GCA_018057345.1 Bacteroidia bacterium
ATTAATAGTAAAGTAAGTGAGTATGCCGCTTTTGAAAAAGATAGCATGTTATATTTTTCGTCGCTTCGCGTAATCCCAAAAAAATATGCCGATGAAGAGGAAAAACCTTTACTCAATAAAATTTACAGTAGTGATACTAAAATGGCAAAATGGCAAAGGGTAAAAATATTAGATACGAATATCAACGCCACCTATATTCATAACGCTAATATTTGTTTTAATGATGATTATACGCAAATGATCATTTCGCGCTGTAGAAATAAAAACGCAACCGAATACACCTGCGACCTATACGAAAGTAAATTTGTGAGTAAAAAGTGGCAACCTATGAGTAAACTCGGCGAGCCTATCAATTTAAAAGGCACAAGCAGCTCTATGCCAAGTTATGCCAACATAAACGATAGCACATTTTTATTTTTTACAAGCACACGCGGCGGAGGAAGCGGTGGTTATGATATTTGGTATGCGTATAAAAAATCAGACGGAAGTTTTGATAAACCTCGCAACGCTGGGCCAAAAGTAAATTCGCCCGATGATGATATTACTCCTTGGTATGTGAACGATCAAAAATTATTATATTTCAGCAGCACTTATCACAAGGGCTTAGGTGGTTTTGATATTTTTAGAAGCACTTATGATAAAGGAACATTTGGTGAGCCCAGCAACGCCGGTTATCCTATCAACAGCAGCTATAATGATATTTACCATTCGGTGAACAAAGAAGGAACGTTTGCTTACCTATCGAGTAATCGTGTTGGTTCTTTTTTTGAGCATAAATTAAATTGCTGTAACGATATTTACCGTTATCAATTAGAACCAAAAGCCAAACCACAAGTTGTTGATACCGTAAAATTAATTCAAGGGCAATTAAAAGTTTTGGTTCCGCTTACCTTGTATTTTCATAACGATGAACCTGATGCTAAAACAAAGGCCATTACCACCAAAAAGAATTACAAAAAAGCCTACGAAGATTATATTGTGCTAAAACCTGATTACTTAAAAGAATACGGCTCGAATCTTGAAAAAGAAGAAAAACTGAGCGCACAGGAACGCATTGAAGATTTTTTTGCAGACAGTGTTGACGTAGGCATGCATGAACTTGAAAAATTTGCTTTGCTATTAGAACAAGTTCTAGCAAAGAATGAAAAAGTAAAAATCACCATGAAAGGTTATTGCAGTCCGCTTGCAAGCACCGATTATAACGTGAACTTAGCCAAACGACGCATCAGCAGCTTGCGCAATTATTTTAATGAATACAAGGGCGGAATGTTTGTAAAGTATGTGGATAATCCCGATTCAACTCAAGGTAGAATTACTTACGAAGATGTAGAGATAGGTGAGTTACCAATTAGCAGAGTAAGCGACGACTTAAAAGACAAAAAGAATTCAGTTTATAGTCCGTTTGCTGCGCGTGAGCGGAAGATACAGATCATTGCGGTGAGTTTTGGAGAGTAATTTTAAGTATAAGAAATAAGTATAAGGAGAAAGAATGTAGTATAAGGAGAAAGAATGTAGTATAAGGAG
>JAGPDW010000023.1:1624-24345 GCA_018057345.1 Bacteroidia bacterium
AGTATAAGGAGAAAGAATGTAGTATAAGGAGAAAGAATGTAGTATAAGGAGTAAGAAGGCGTTAAATTCTGATCGATTCTTATACTATATTCTTTCTTCTTATACTAGTGAGAAGCTCCCGATGAAGTTCCTCCACTCTCTTTCATAAAGCGGTATTGAATTCCAAAACTTACACCCCAAGCAGCGGCTCCTTTTAATTGATGAATGGTATTATTTTTATTGAAGTCAGCATTATTTGTAGTAACATTCTTGTAAGAGAACATTGGTGTGAACAAACGAAAATTTATTCCTACCGGTCCAAAGTAAATGCGTGGATTAACATAGAAAGAAGCATACATGCCTTTTCCTGTTAATACGGTATTTACCTTATCGTTAGTGCCAAAGTGAAAATTTGAAATTCCAAAATCAGTTCCCAATACAAGGTCGAACTTCTTGCTTGATACAGCATGAAAATTCACAGCTAAATTTATGTCTGTTGAGCGTGTGTCGGCTTTTTGTCCGGTTGCTGAATCTTTCTCGTTGAGAAACTTATGCTTATTAATTGCAAAACCCACTCCTAAATATTTATGCAAGCCATACTCAGCTCCAAAACCAAAATGTGTATCGGCTGCTTTATCGGTATCAACTGTATCTCTTGATGTACTTCCATTTGTAGAAGTGCTTTTTAACGTGGTATTATAGAGCTCAAAACCGGTTCTAACATCAACTACAATAGCGCCCTTATAAAACGACTTTTGAGCCTGAGACGCTAAAGAGAAAGTTAAAATGGCAAATAGGAGTATTTTCTTCATAAAATGGGTTTATTGCTATATGTCGGGTAAAAAAGGCTTTACCCTATCAAAAATATCACTTTTTACTTAAATTCATAGTATATACCTGTTATTCTATAAGATAAACCCTGTATCTTCATACTCACAAAATGAATTCAATACCTAAAAAAGCCCTTTTACTTGTACTTCTGTTAGTTGATCTGTTTTGTTATTCGCAAAATATTGACTCGCTTAAACAAGCCCTTCAAAAGGCTAAACACGACCTTGTAAAATGCAATATTCTTTCACTTTTGTCGGAGCTTGAAACCGACGACGCTTTATGGCCAAAATACAATGAAGAGTTAAAATTAATATGCGAAGCAAATCTTGCTAAGCTCAATAGTTCTCACCCAGATGTTGTTGTTTTTAAAAAGCATTACGCTACAACACTTAATAATATAGGGTATTTGGCTTTGCAACAAGAAAATGGACCTAGGGCGGTTGAGTATTTTAAAAAAAGTCTAGAGATCCAAGAAGCAATTGGTGATAAAAAAGGCGTTGCGAGTTCATTAAATAATCTTGGAGTCATCTATACAAACTTGGGGCAAATACTTAGCGCCATTGACGTTTATAAACGTTGTTTAAAAATACAGGAGGCTCTTAACGAAAAAAAAGATCTGGGTCTTACCTTTCACAACCTTGGTCACATTTATCAACTACAGGGAGATCACGCAAAAAGTTTAGAGTATCAAGAAAAAAGTCATGCGCTTTATAAAGAAATAAATGATCAACCCGGTATTGCTTCATCGCTTAACGCGCTGGCCTTAAACTATTACAATCAGAAAAATTACAAAAAAGCACTTGACTATTACACACAAAGTCTCGTTCTTGAAAAAAGCCTACAAAATAAAAGACAACAAGGTATTTTATTATACAATATAGGACTCACATGGCAAGCGTTGGGTGATAATGAAAAAGCACTAGATGATTTCAAAGAAAGCCTCGTGCTCTCTGAAGAAATAAACGATAGGTCCTCAATTGCAAATTCTCTAATTAATTTTGGATGGGTATATCTTAGAAAAAAAGACTATCCCCTCGCGTTAAAATATAGCCAGAGAGGAAAAGCCATAAGTGTAGAAATTGGTTATCCCATAAATGTGCAAAACTCTGCAAAGGTATTAAGCCAGATTTATAAAGAGATGGGTAAGTATAAGGAGTCTTTGGAGAATTACCAATTGTATATTCGAATGCGCGATAGTTTAAACAATGAAAATACCCGGAGAGCAACCGTTAAATCTCAACTTCAGTATCAATTTGAAAAACGCGCCGCCGCTGATAGTGTAGCGTATGCAAAAGAATCGAAGATCAAAAATATTGAATTAGCAAAACAAAAAACCGAAATAGAGGCTAAGCGTAATCAACAATACGCTTTATTTGGAGGATTAGCACTTGTAATAGTTTTTGCAGGCTTTATGTATAATCGATTTAAAATAACCCAAAAACAAAAACACATTATCAGTGAACAAAAACATTTGGTAGAAGAGAAGCAAAAAGAAATTGTAGATTCAATTAACTACGCCAAGAGGATCCAGTATACACTTTTAGCTCACGAAGATCTTTTAAAAGAAAATCTGAAACAGCACTTTGTTTATTTCAACCCAAAAGATATAGTGAGCGGTGATTTTTATTGGGCTACAAAAAAAGAGAACAAATTCTATATTGCCGTTTGCGATTCAACAGGCCATGGTGTTCCGGGTGCGTTTATGAGCTTACTCAATATTGGATTTTTAACTGAAGCCATTAACGAAAAAGGAATTGAGAAACCAAACGAAGTTTTTAATTTTGTAAGGAAGCGATTGATAGATAATATAAGCAAAGAAGGTCAGAAGGACGGCTTTGATGGCGTTTTGATTTGCATAGATCGTTCCGGGCCAAACCCTAAAATATCATATGCTGCAGCCAATAACCAAATGGTGGTGATACAAAATAATAATTTAATTGAATTAGCATATGACCGCATGCCGGTTGGTATTGCCGAAAACCTTGATAGTTTTAATTTGTACACATTAGATACAAGTACCAACGATGCGATATATTTATATACTGATGGCTACGCAGATCAATTTGGAGGTGAGAAGGGAAAAAAATATAAATACAAGCAATTGAACGATCATATTTTAAGTATTCATCAATTACCGTTTAATGAGCAAGGAAGCATGCTTCAACAACGCTTTAATGATTGGAAAAAAGATCTAGAACAAGTCGATGACGTTTGCGTTTTAGGATTGCGCTTGTAAATGTTCTACGATCACTTAGAGATAACCTTAAACTCTGTTCTCCTGTTCTTGGCTTTATTCTCAGGAGAATCGTTAGGAACTTTAGGGCGTTTATCGGCATAGCCTTTGTATGATAAACGAGCGGCGGAAATTTTACCATTTGCTATCACATAATCATAAACCGACTTAGCGCGATTTGTAGAAAGCATTTCGTTGAATTTTTTATCTCCGCTGTTATCGGTGTGTCCGCCCAATTCAATTTTTAGTGTTGGATTTTTTGCAAGGAAGGCTGCTAATTTTTCCAACTCTGCTTTACTCTCAGGTTTTAGATCCCATTTATTCACGTCAAAGAAAATATTCTTTAACTCCACTGTTCTTCCGGTATCAATTGGCTCTAAAGGAATTTCTAATAAATAGGGTTTTGTAAAATCTGTTTCTTTTCCTTTGAGCGAAAAATTATCACTATAAAATAAAAAGCCGGGCTTGTTTACATTTACCATGTAATTTTTGTTGGCGGTGAGAGTTACAAAAAACTGTCCGTTTGCATCGCTAAATGATTGTGTGATGGTTGTTCCATTTGCCAAGTCAACCAACTCAAAATTAGCTTCGAGTGCTTCTTTGGTTTTAGCGTTGTAAATTTTTCCCTTGGTAAATGTTATCTTCTCGGGCTTAACATCCTTAGGTAATTCAAATTGATACACGTCTAAGCCTCCAAACCCACCTTTACGCGCGCTTGAGAAATACGCAATGTTACCATCAGGACCAACCAATAAACTATTATCATCTTCAATAGAATTAATTGGATAACCTAAATTAACTGCAGGGCCCCAGCTCCCATCAGGTTGACGACGACTTATAAAAATATCCAATCGTCCAAAACCCGGGTGACCTTCGCTACTAAAATATAAAGTTTGATTATCGGGGTGAATAAAAACAGATTCTTCTTTGTAAGGCGTATTTACATTGTCGCTTAATTTCACAGGATTACTGAATTTTCCATCATCACCTATCACGCTCATATAAATATCTTGTTGTTTTACATTTCCGCGTGATAATAATCCGCGTACAAAATACAATGTCTTTCCATCGCTACTAAAACTTGGTTGTGTTTCCCAATTGGCTGTATTAACGGCAGGACCGGCATTGCGAGGCTTTGTCCATTTGCCATTTACTTTTTGAGCATAAAAAATATCGCAACTTCCAAAACCCTTTCGGCCTTCTGCACCATAATCGCCGTATTCATTACTGCAAGAAGCAAAGAACATGATATTTCCATCGGCCGATAAAGTTGGAGCTCCTTCGTTGCCTATACTATTGATGGCTACAATTGGATAAGCCGTTTGCCAAGCTTTTTCTATAAAGGTACTCGTATAAAAATCTTCATTCTCGTAACCCGGTTGTTGTGGATCGGGAATTCCACGCGTGAACAAAAATTGCTTACCGTCTCCTGTAATTGCAGGGAAATACTCGTTATTCTCGGTATTTATTCCCGGGCCAATATTAATGGGCGTAAATGGTTTTGGTTTTTTAATGGCTTCAGCCGCAAACTTAGCGTGCATCAAAATAAATTCAGCCTCTTCTTTTGTATTAGGGTTAATGCGTTCAAATTTCAAATACGTTTCTAAATTGAGTTTGGCTTGATCGTACTTTGCTTCCAAAAACAAAACTTCTCCGTAATCATAAAATGTACGCGCTTTAAATTTTGGATTGATGTCTATTGCTTTTTTATAATGGATCTCGGCTTGCTCCAACTCCATTTTTTCTCGTTTTAACTGAGCGTAAGCGCCATGAGCTTCAATAAAATTATCATCGTCCTTAATGGCCTTTAATAATTCCTTTTCTGCTTCAGGAACATTACGAGCTTGGTAGTATTTTAATCCCTCCTCAAAATGCTTGATGGCGCTTTTACTTTTAGTTGTGTACTCACCAGGAGGAAGTGAGCCTTGAGAGAAAGCCAGCAAACCACAAAAAACAAAAACTATCGCGAAGATATTTTTAAAACTACCCATAAAGCCTACTTAAAGTTATAATCCAACCAACCCTTAAAAGTTACTTTTTCTTTATCCGACATTGGTTTTTTAACGTTGATGATATTATACTCCTTTTGCTCCACTTTGCGTGCAGTTGCTTTTAATTCGGTCTTTTTGAATTTCTTCTTGCGTTTAGGACGCATCACTTCCAATTTTACAAGATCACCTTCTTTAACTGTATCAAAAAATTGACCAAAAACTGATTTTATATTCTCTATACTTATTACAGTTCCATTTAAACTTAAGATCTCATCACCAATTTTATAGTTCATAGCTTTTCCAAACGAATCCATATTAGCTATATCTACAATGATCAAACGCTTGGTCTCATCATTAAATCCAACATCAAAACCTCCTAACGAAAAATTCTGGTATGTTTTTTCCTTTTCAAATTCCAATCCTACTTTGTCAAATACATCTTTAATTGGCAAAGGTTCTTTTCCACTCACGTGCTTTTTTAAAAAAGTTCCAATTTCAGGATAGGTTAGTTTTTCTATTTCCGCAAACAGATCTTCGTCGTTGAAAGACTTCTTTTTCCCGTATTTTTTCGCAAGATCTTTCATCAGATTCTGCGTTCCGTATTTACCATCGCTATAATGACGTAAATAAATATCCAAACACATTCCTATCAAAGCGCCTTTTTCGTAAACATTATTGTATTGCGGATGGATCTTTTCATTAAGAACATTCTTGCTCATGAATGTAAAACTCATGGTATCATTAAAATCGTTTGTACTATTCTCGTACTTACCCATCATGGTCTTTAAAAATTCATCCACATCGATCAATCCCGCTTTTACTTGAGCATGATGCGCGGCGTATTCTGTCATTCCTTCGTACAACCATAAATGTTCACTCATTTTTGGGTTGATATAATCAAAATTCCCAATTTCGTTTGCATGAATATTCAAAGGTGTTACAATATGAAAAAATTCGTGGGCGGCCACATCACGGATCTGTTGATCCAAATATATACTATCCATCTCGGGCATTACATAAAATGAAGAGTAGGAATGTTCCAAAGCACCATGCGCTCCCGACAATGTTGGACGATCAATAAAATAAATAAGAAAAGCATATTTATCTACCGGTAATTCTCCACCTAAATAATCACGTTGCGCATACAGCATTTCTTGAATTGTTTTTGCGATATATGCTGAGCTTACTTTTTTATTGGGCGAATAAAGCGCCACCAATACTTTTGTATTTGCCACAGTAATAATGGTTGTATCAGGAATACAATACATAATGGGCGAATCAACCAGATCATGATAATCCATTACAGAGATCACATCTTTCTCTTTCCCTACCGTAACATTGCTTAATCCTGTTGCAGGATAAAAACCTAAAGGCTTAGCAAACTCCAACACAAAATTACGATCCATCATACCCTCATAAAATCCAAAGAAACCATGTGTATTGATACTAAAATTCTTTCCTTCTTCAATATTGGTTCCACCCGGTTCAAAAACAACTTTCTCTTTTATTTTAGTATCCCAGGTATCTTCTACCATGTATGTGATCGTTTCAATTTCTTTTGCAGGACTGAACACATATATATTATCGCTTTTCTTTTCTATTTTTATTTTTACGCCATTCTTTCCTGTTACTTTTAGGTCAGAAATAAATCGTCCGAAATTATAAACCTCGTAAGTGCCAGGAACCATGGCAGGAAAGCAGAATCGAACTTCCTCTTTATCTGTTTTTGGAGGTGTAAGTTCAACCAACAGTTTATCGTCTACTACTTTATTAAGGTCGATCTTGTACAGATAGTCGTTTTGAGCTATGCAGGCACCTGTTAGTAAAATAAAAGTGCAAAAAAGAAATTGATATGATTTTTTAAGGAGCATAGCTTTATTTAATAAGGAGTGAAAAGTTCTTCCATTTGAATTTGAACCAAAATACAACAAATACTACAATAATTGAACAAAATGCCATAACTAATTCGGCCCCGGCGTCTTCCGATTTTGCGTAAAAAATAGCGTCGGTCTTTAGCACAGCGGTTTGAGATGTAACCGAAAGTGCGGAGATAAGATTATTTGCCAAGTGAATTCCAAACGCCAATTCTAAACCTTCATCCATTAAAGTAATAGCGCCCAAAAAGAAAGCAAAAACAATATAATACGTAAGCATAATTCCCATTCCAAAAGCGCGTGTTTCGGGATTTGACATATGAGCCAAACCAAACATTACCGAAGTGATAACTACCGGAATAATTCCATTTTTAAAAACCTGTGAGAATCCCTGAATTAAATACGATCTAAATATGACTTCTTCGCATAAGGTTTGAAGCGGTAAAAAAATGATACAAATAAGAAAAAGCACAAGAAAGCGCGGAAGATCAAATTGTAGAACAAGATCATTGGTAGAAGAAGAAAAATAAGTTACAAGGACAGTAATTATCAAAATTGCCGCCCAAATACCAAAAGCAAAAAAGAAATGCTTGTATCTAAATTTATCATAACCTGTAATAACAGATAAAAATTGCTTGCGATGAATGTATTTTATTACCATGTAGAACATGGCAAAAGCACCAACAAATAAACCAAACTGAGCTAACAGGATCCAGTTCTTGTCGATCTCCAATCGGTTTGAATCAAAAATGATATGTTGGTTGTTCATTAATTCGGTTGGAGTAATTCCCTTTTCTGTTGCTCGTGCAACCAGCGGAAGAATGGTAACGAACTGCATCAAAAAATAACCCATAATGGTTGCAGTAATACCCATCATGTACATCCAAAACTTATTTTGACCGTCAACAAAACCTGCATTTAAGAACAAATTATTGAAAGGCAATTTAGTTGCGGGTGGGCTTTGTTGAGTTTCTTCAGTACTATTATTTTCCATACATTTGCGAAGCATAAATATATCTATTTTTTACTCAAAAAATCATGCCAATCACTAAACACTTTTTACCTTTTAGCATTATTTTGCTAGCTGTTATTTCTTGTCAAAAAACTCCTGAAAACCTTGCTGCTACTAAGGCTCAGCTGGGTGAGAAACTATTTTTTGACCCTATTTTATCGCGCGATAGCACCATAAGCTGTGCCAGTTGCCATAGGCCGGAGCATGCGTTTGCCGACATTACTCCAACCAGTAAGGGCGTTTTTAATCGTATGGGTGGACGAAATACACCATCGTGTATGAACATGACCAACCGTAATTTTTACTTTTGGGATGGACGTGCCGAAACTCTTGAAGAACAAGCTTTGGGACCAATTGAGAATCCGGTAGAAATGGATCTTCCTTTAAGCGTTGCTGTAAAACGATTAAGAGCAAACCCTTATTATTACAATTCATTTATTAATGTTTTTGGTGCTAAACCTGACAAAGATTTACTTGCCAATGCGATTGCTGAATTTGAAAGAACATTAGAAACCAGTAAATCACCTTTTGATAAATTTATGAGAGAAGATGATAGTACTGCAATTAGTGCGAGTGCAAAAAGAGGTTTAGATGTGTTTAACGGAAAAGGAAATTGTTTCGATTGCCACTTTGGTATTGACTTTACAGGGAATGACCAATTTAGAAATATTGGTTTATATAACGGAAAGGATCTGAATGATAAAGGGCGTTTTGATGTTACAGGCAAAGAAAGCGATCTTGGTAGATTTAAAGTTCCGGGTTTAAGAAACATTGCCATGACAGCACCGTATATGCACAACGGAATGCACAAAACACTTATGGAAGTGATAGAATATTATAACGAGCCTGATAAATTCGTTAAGAATAGCATCAATCGTGATTCATTGTTGAATAAACCACTTGGTTTAACTCAAGAGGAGAAAAAAGATCTGGAGAATTTTTTGTTGACCTTAACGGATGAGCGATTTAAAAAATAAAAAAGCTCGTATTCTATACATTATTTCGCTTGCCTGCGGCATTTGGTTCTTAGCTTTTGGTTGGGCTTGGACCTATCTGGGCAATTTGATTATTGCCTACCCTTTTGGTTTAATAGGTTTTTTGCTTTGGCTTTACGCTAAAAAATTAGATCCTGAGGATAGATACAATCGGATTTGTATCCGACTACTCTTAACCGGGCTCTTCCTTTCAATTTTCTCCTTTTTTCTTTATAAGTAATTAACAAAGTACAGCTGTCCTTTTGTGTTCGTTTTTTGTAACTTTAATTCTACACTCACGTTATTCACTTAAATAAAGGCAATTGAATAAAAATCACTATACTCTCACTCCATTATTCTTCTTTCTTTTAAGCTTTAACCTTTTTGTTAGCAAGCCCGATAAGAAATTTGAATTTGTTTCAAAAAGTAAAGTAGTAATTGACACCACAAGCAAAACCATTCACATTTTTGTTGCCCTATGTGATAACAAATACCAAGGCATTGTACCCGTTCCACCAAAAATTGGTAATGGGCAAGATCCAAACAATAATTTATACTGGGGATGCGGTTATGGAATTCGCACGTATTTTAAAAAAAGCAAAGAATGGAAATTACTTCGCACTCAAAAAATCGATTCTTTAAAATTAGAACGTATTGTTTTTAAACATACAACCAAAAATTACTATTTGGTAGCAGACGCTTACAATGGAAAATTCATTAAGCAATGTACCATTGATTTTTTTAATGCCTGTGCAGGTAAATTAAAAGACACTATTCACATCCAAAATAAGATCATTGGAATAGCAGGGCATTCCAAATTGGTTTCCTACATTGGTCATGATGGATTGATGGATTTTGACCTAAAGATCCCATTTCCAAACGTTGACACTAAAAAAAGAGATTGTATTATTTTGGCTTGCGTAAGTAAACACTATTTTGCGCCTTATTTAGAGCAAACCAAAGCTTATCCCTTGGTTTGGACCACAGGATTAATGTGTCCTGAAGCCTATACCGTTCATGATGCCCTTACAGGTTATATTAACGGCGAAAATGCCGAAAGCTGCAGAAATAGAGCAGCTTTAGCCTATCAAGCTAAGCATAAGTGCGGGATAAAAGGCGCCAGAAATTTATTGGTTACCGGCTGGTAAACTATTTGATTTAAAATATTTTTTCCATAACTTTAGTGTATGCGTTCGATATTAAACATAACATTGGTTGCATTAGCACTTTTTGCTTTTAGCGATCCTGTTCAGGCTCAAACAAAGCCAAAAATAACTACTAAAGCTCCGGTAAAAAAGGCTCCGGTAAAAAAAGCGCTTCCTAAAGAGATAAACGTTTACGTGTGCACCAGCAGCAAAGATAAATACTACCACAAACGCAGCAGTTGTATGGGAATGAATAAATGTTCGGAAACTATCAAAAACATTAAAAAGCCAGCGGAGCTTGGAAAGTATAAGCGTAAAAAATGTCCGCGTTGTAAACCCTAGATCAAACTAGTATTTCTCTAACTTCTCTTCAAAACTAAGGTCGCGGTTTGCGGCGTGAAACTTTACATTCAACAAAAGATCGGTACAATTCTTTAAACTTTCTTCGCGAATAAGTTCTATTAAAGCATACACATCTTTTGGCTGTCCTTCAACAACCGTTTCAAAAGGACAAACTTTATACTTTAATCCACTTTTTTGGATAAGAGAAATGGCATTATCTATAATGGTATATTTTTCTTTATCGTTGCCAAAAGGTAATAATTGCAAAGCCACGTTTATTTGCATGATATTAAAGTTTTAATTCGCTTAGTTTTTGATTCATTGAATTTACTAAGGCTTTTAAAGGAGCTTCGGCCATTTTTAAAATAAAAGGATTCATATCGCCTGATAATTCCACCTTACACTCCCCTACTTCATTTTCGCTTCCTTTAAAATTCACTTCTAAAAAAAAATCAAAACGTTTTAATCCTTCGCTATTGTATTTGATTTTTGTGTAAGGCACTTTTTCAGCAAAAACAATTTTTAAAGGGGCAATTCCTTTTATATTGAAAGAGCATGAATTCTCGTCATGAGAAAAATTCTCAGTTCTATCCTCAGGTAAAATGCTTTTAAAATTGGCGAAGTTGCCTAAAAATTCGTAAAGTTCTTTATTAGTTGAAACCGTTTTTGTTTCAGAACTAGGAATTGAGAAATGTGCCATTACGTATGAAGGAAATTGTTCCTTATTTTAAAATAGATGATTGCTTCCAGGTGTCAGGACCACTTCTCCAAGCTGTTAAACTTTCAATGTCTTTTTCGTTTATATACCCTTTATCAAGAGCAACATTAATTAGCGTATTGTAATTGGTTAATGTGATCACTTTGCAATCGGCTTTTTGAAATGCTTTTTCTGCCACATCAAAACCATAGGTAAAAATAGCTGCCATTCCTCTTACTACACAACCAGCCTCACGAATTGCTTCTACTGCTTTTAAACTGCTTCCGCCCGTGCTAATAAGATCTTCAATAACCACAACTCTTTGTCCTTTTTGCAGATCTCCCTCAATTAAATTGGTCATTCCGTGTTTTTTTGCTTCGCTGCGCACATAAACAAAGGGCAATCCCATTTCTTGCGCAATTAAAGCACCTTGAGCAATTCCACCGGTGGCAACGCCTGCTATTACATCAGGTTTGGCGTAATCTCTATTGATGGCGTTCACAAACTCTTGACGTATGTAGGTACGAATAGCAGGATACGAAAGGGTTTTACGGTTATCGCAATATATTGGTGATTTCCATCCGCTAGCCCACGTAAATGGATTTTCGGGTTGTAATTTTATTGCTTTTATTTGAAGTAAAAATTCAGCAACTTTATAAGATGTTTCGTCAAATGAGGTCATAAAACAAATTTAAATATATAGCCCAAACTTAAAATATCAACTTATGAACAAACATATATATTACGATGACAAAAAAATTTCTGTTGGTTCGGACACAGGGGAAACTGCACAAAATCAGGTTCTTGTGAATTACGAAAATGGAAATTCAGAAACGTTAAAAGTTGCGATAAAAGATTTTTTAAAGCAGGGTAATAAAAAAAGTTTGTTTGTTCAAACAAATAGTGTAAGCAGCGTTTTTGAAGAACTAAAAAAAGGGTTTTACTTTATTGAAGCCGCAGGTGGCTTGATCCAAAATAAGGATAAATATCTTTTTATTAAACGTTTAGGAAAATGGGATCTACCCAAGGGAAAATTGGACAAAGGCGAAACTATTCAACAAGCTGCCATAAGAGAATGTGAAGAAGAATGCGCGGTAACAGGATTAACTATTTTAAAGCAATTGCCCGATACCTATCATATTTACGAATACAAAACGGGCCATGCTTTAAAGGTTTCTTATTGGTTTCATATGGAAACCAGCAGCAACAAAGAACTTAAACCACAAACGGAAGAGAATATTGAAGAAGTGAGATGGTTAAGTGTTGATGAGATAAAAAGTATTGTTTTAAAAAACACTTATATCACCATTGAAAAATTAGTGAGGAGTTTTTTCAAGATATAGATCACTCAGCCGCCTTTAACGAGAAGGTGAATTTTGTACCCTTGCCTAATTGACTTTCAACAGCAATAGATTTATGATGCGCTTCTAAAATGTGCTTTACGATGGCTAAACCAAGGCCGGTTCCTCCTTGTTCGCGACTGCGCCCCTTGTCAATTCTATAAAAACGTTCGAATAAACGCGGCAAATGCTTTTCTTCTATGCCAACTCCATCGTCGGTTATTTCCACTATCACATCATTTTCATAATTACTTATATTGATGCTGATCATGCCATTTTCTAAACCGTATTTTATGCCATTGGTGATCAAATTCACCAACACTTGCCTGATCCTAAATTTATCTGCAACAACAAAAATTGGCTTATCATATTTTTTTGACAAGAGCATTGAAATATTCCTTTTAGATGCATTGAGCTCTAATTGCAAATAAATATCCTTGCATAAAGCGGCAATGTCAAATTTCTCCATCTCTAAATGCATATCGCCGCTTTCTAACTGAGTAATGGTCTCAAGGTCGTCAATTATATTTATTAATCGATCTACGCTTTTCTCTGCGCGTTTTAAATAATCAATATTAATTTCCGGATCATTTACACCACCATGTATCAACGTATCTATATAGCCTTGGATATTAAAAATGGGTGTTTTCAATTCATGAGAAACATTTCCTAAATATTCTTTACGATAACTATCTAAGTTCTCAAATTGAGAAGTTTCTTTCTCTCGCTTTTCAATAAGCATATTCACTCTATCGTGCAACTGCGTGATACTATCCACTTCCTCCAGCATATTTTGCTTTAAAGGAAGCTCCTTGCTTAAAAAGGTTTCACGGATCCTTTCAGATAAAGAGTGGATGCGTTTATTAATGATCATATAGTAATAAAAGTAGATCACCATAAAGCTGCCAATAAAGGAAACAAAGAGGCTTAAAAGGGCCAGGTCAACACTAATTCGGTAACTCCTTAAGTAAGAAATGATAAGGATGGCAATGGTAATGATAATAGCATTTACCAGGCTCAAAATGATAATGAAGGTAGAATTATGTCGTTTTTCTGTCAGCACTTAAATGTACGTTTTTTTGCTTTATCCTAATATTAATAAATAGCATCTACGAGAAATGCAGTGTATGCCCCCTAAGTTCAGTTTCGGGGCAAACACTAAATATTCAAATAATTTAAGGCATGATCTCAATTGTTTTTGTAAATTCGATGTTAGATTATACACCCCAATTATGACGCGTTTATTATTATTGAGTTCTATTTGCTTATTGAGTTTGAACTCTATTACCGCGCAGTCGAAAGACAGAAAAGCGCTTGCTAATAAAGCCGAGGCCAAATTTAAGGTAGAGAATTACGATGAGGCTTTAGACGATTATCTTCAATTGGTAACCGACGATCCAAAAAATCCGGAGTTTAATTATAACCTTGGCGTTTGCTACTTGAATTCTAACGGTGTAAAATCAAAAGCTGTTCCTTATCTTGAAATTGTTGTAAGATCAGAAAATCCCAATCCTAAAGCGGAATATTTATTGGGTCGCGCCTACCAATACGCCAACCGATTTGACGATGCGCTTGATCAATTTGAAAAATACAAGGCGAAAGCTAAAAAAGACGATCCTCTTTTAAAAGAAGTGGAATTGGAAATTCAACACAGCATTAATGGAAAAGAAATAACCAAATATCCTATTGATGTTTCGTTTCAAAATCTCGGAAAGAATATCAATTCGGCCTATGCAGATTATTATCCCTTTATCACCGAGAATGAAAGTTTTATGGTGTATAATACAAAACGCCCATATACAGCAAATGCGCAAAAACTTTATAATGGGCAGTATAGCAACTCCATTTATATTTCTAAAGTAGTTAAAGGTGATTACGCAGAAGGTGAGATAATAGGTAAACCCATTTGTGAACCAAACAGTGGCGAAGAAGTGATAGGAATGAATGCTACCGGTGATATTTTAGTAATTTACAAAACAAACATAAAGGGCGAAGGTAAGATCTATTTAAGTAGAACAACTCCTTTAGGAACCTATAGTAAATTAGAAGCTTTGCCGGATGTGATCAACGAAACAGGTGAAGTGATCTCCGCTTGTATAAACAATGATGCGTCTACCATTTATTTTGCGAGTTATAAAACCGATGGCCTTGGAGGAACGGATCTTTATTCGTGCAACAAACTTCCAACCGGCAAATGGAGCAAAGCCATGAACATGGGGCCGGAAATAAATACAAAATACGATGAGGATTTCCCAAATCTTTCGCCCGATGGAAAAACATTTTATTTTAGCAGCAAAGGCCACAGTAGCATGGGTGGCTATGATATTTTTAAAGCTAGTTTTGATGAAGAAACAAAAGTGTTTGGTAAGCCTTTGAATATTGGTTATCCGGTTAACTCATCCTATGACGATCTTAATTTCCGTATCTCAAAAAATGGACGATATGGCTATGTTGCCTCTTTAAGAGGAGAAGGCTTAGGAGATTTTGACATTTACCGAGTAACCTTCAATACCATTGAAATAGAGAACAGTGTTTTTATTGGGAATATATTTCCAAAAGATAGCGCGCAAAAAGTAGATTACAAAAGCACCTATCTTACTATCACTAATAACTCTTCCGGTGAAACCGTTGGAAATTATGTGCCAAATCCGCAAACAGGACGATTTATCATCATTTTACCTCCGGGTAAATACACTTTGCTTTGCGAAGCCCCTGATTTTAAGGAATACAAACAACCGCTGGAAGTTCTCGACAAGATCTCTTATCAACCCGAAATAAATATTTACATCGAACTTAAAAACTAAAGCCATGGTACACGTTAATCATATTGCAAAGAACAATTCGGTATTCTCTATTTTTTTGGCTGAAATACGCGATGTTAATCAACAAAAAGATAGTATGCGTTTTAGAAGAAATTTAGAACGCATGGGCGAAATAATGGCTTACGAAATAAGTAAAACACTGGAATATCAAACTGTAGAAACCGAAACGCCGCTTGGCACAGCACAAACCTCTGTACTAAAAGAACAGCCCGTAATTGCAACCATTTTGCGCGCCGGATTACCTTTGCATATTGGTATATTGAATATGTTTGACAAAGCCGAGAACGCTTTTATTGGCGCTTATCGTAGGCATCATAAAGACAATACCTTTGATGTTGCTTTAGAATATTTGGCATCGCCGGATCTTGAAAATAAAATACTTATTCTTTGCGATCCTATGTTAGCATCAGGCTCATCACTTTTACTTACTTACAATTCATTGATATCGCGCAGTAAACCAAGACATACTCATATAGTTTCGGCAGTTGCAAGTCAGCAAGGATTAATTCATTTGAAAAAGAACTTAAATCCAAAAGAGTGCACCATTTGGTGCGGTGATATTGATGAAGAATTAACAGCTCAGTCGTACATTGTACCAGGACTAGGAGATGCGGGCGATCTTGCCTTCGGAATAAAATTATAATATGTTTCAAAAACACACTCTTTCTTTTGAAGACACAGGGCTTTTAAATGCTTTGGTGCAAGATTATCTTTTAAAGAAAAAAGACACGGAACAATTATATGTTTCCTTTCCTGATATTGATGGCTACAAAAAAATACTTGGTGATACAAAGCTATACGCTACTTTAGATAGAAAAATTTTAGTTCAAAGTTTATTACAACAAGCGCAAGCGGTTACCAATACAAGTAAAGAAAGTCTTGCAAATATTTCACAACTTGGAAACACAAATTGCTTTACTGTAACAACCGGTCATCAATTGTGTTTATTTACCGGACCGCTCTACTTTATTTATAAGATCATTTCTACTATTAATTTAAGCGAATGGCTAAACAAGAGTTTTCCGGATAAGAAATTTGTGCCTGTGTATTGGATGGCTAGCGAGGATCACGACTTTGAAGAAGTGAATCACGCGTTTGCATACGGAAAGAAAATAGAATGGAAAAGCGATGAAAAAGGCGCGGTGGGAAATTTTAAAACTAAAAGTATTGAATTGGCCATTTCAGAACTAGAAACAGTTTTGGGGCCCGGTGAAAACAGCAAAGAACTCATTTCTCTATTTAAAAATGCTTATTTAAATCATGATTCCTTAGATAAAGGCACTCGTTTTCTTGTGAACGAATTATTTGGGCAATATGGATTAGTAATAGCGGATGGCAATGATAAAACGTTGAAACAAGAACTTAAGGCTCTAATTAAGAAGGATATTTTTGAGAATATTCCTGCCAAAAAAGCAAACGAGACCATTGCTTATCTTCAAACAAAAAAATACAGCGTACAGGTAAATCCGCGTGACGTTAATTGCTTTTATTTGGATGAGAATGGAAGACATCGTATTGAAAAGACCGGTGATTCGTATTCGCTTATAGGAACAAACAAAGTATTTTCAAAAACTGAACTTGAAAAACTAATTGATGTAAGTCCCGAGAAGATAAGTCCTAATGTAGTATTGCGCCCAATGTATCAGCAACATATTTTGCCAAACATTGCTTATGTTGGTGGGCCGGGAGAATTAAATTATTGGTTAGAATACAAAACCATGTTTGAAACATTGGGTGTATTCTTCCCTATTCTTCAACTGCGAGCTTCTATCATGATCATTGACAAAAATCAAGATCAAAAATTAAATAAGTTAGGAATTGCTAATGCTGATATTTTTAAAAGCGAACAAGAGCTCGTAAATTTCATTGTTGAATCTAAAGGCGAAAGTATTGAGTTAGGGGAAGAAAAAAAGAAAGCGGAAGCTATCTTCAACGACCTTCAGAAAAAAACAACAGAAATTGACAAAACCCTTGAGAACTTAGTAAAAGCTGAGCTTCAAAAGACATTGAATAGCATGAATGCTATTGAGGCAAAGCTTAACAAGTCGTTAAAGCAACGTTCGGAAACAGAAATAAATCAAATTAAAAATATTCGTTCGAAATTATTTCCTGACAACATACCACAAGAGCGTTATGATAATTTTAGCATGTATCATGCTAAATACGGTAAAGGATTTATTGCTGAAATAAAAAAGCAAACGGAAGGTAACGAATTGAAGTACTTTATTCTAAAGGAAGTTTAATGGTATTGGATCATCAAATTTCATCACTTTTTTTGCCACAGATTTCACAAATTAACACAGATTAGGGTCGCAGATTTCCTTTTAAAGCTCATGCAAATAATCCGTGAAAAAAATCTGTGAAAATCTGCGCAATCTGCGGCTGAAACTAAATCCTTTCGTATTTCTCGAAAGTATAATCAAATTTATTTTTTTCATCGGCCTTATGATCCTCGCTCCAGGTCTTTTTGAATTTGGCCTCATCAATTGGTCCAAAAAAAGTATCCGCTTCAAATTTATGTTGAATCAAAGTTCGGTAGATCTCATTTAAATGCCCCATGCTTTGCTTATAGATCTCTGCTCCACCAATAATAAATACTTTCTCTTCGTTCTTGCATTCATTAATAGCTTCCTTTATGCTTCCATAAACATCAGCACCTTCCACTTTATAATTTGAGTTGCGTGTTATGATCACATTTCTTCTGCCCGGTAATAAACGACCAATAGATTCGTAGGTTTTTCGACCCATAATAATTGGAGAGCCCATTGTAACGGCCTTAAAAAATTTAAGATCGGCAGGCAAGTGACAAAGTAATTTATTATTGCAACCGATGGCATTATTAAGATCGGTGACTACAACTGCGGATAAGATCATACTATTTTGGAAGCTTAATAACCTGGCCGGGTTTTAAGTTATTGTTCTTCATCTTATTCAGGTCTTTTATGGTTTGTGCTTCAACGCCATACTTTTTAGAGATACTGTACATCGACTCGCCAGCTTTAACTTTATGCCATCTGAATTCCGACTTCTTTACTTCTGCCAATTTTTTATCTTTAGAAGCGCTAGTATCTGAATTAGACGCTTCATTTTTCACAACAAGCTTTGGATCATTGTCAATTTTTTCGGGAACGTAAATAGTTAATTTTTTACCGGCTCTAACGCCTTTTCTTCCAATATAATTCCACGATTTGATATCCGCTACACTTACGCCATATTTACGAGCAATAGTACTTAGCTTTTCTCCTGACTTAACTGTATGTGTCTTTTTAATTTCTTTGTATGCCACGGGAACCATCCCCTGCATAGTTTGTTGCGCTTGAATAGCGATGTAAATGTCTTTTTCGTTGGTTAAGAATATCCCAATCTTAGATTTAGGCAAGCACATGCTGTTACCACCTGAAGGAATTACATTTTTGCGATATTGTGGATTAAAATACTGGATCTCTTCTGCTGAAATATCAAGTGCCTGACCAATTTGATCGAATGACATTTGCTCTTTTACAATAACTGTATCCACTTCAAAATAAGTTTTGCGAGGCACAGCTGCATAAATATTATGCTCAGCTCCGTAATTCATTACATAATTTGCTGCAATAAATGCAGGAACATATCCTTGTGTTTCTAAAGGCAAGAAGGGACGAATTTCCCAATATGTTTTTTTTCCACCGCTGCGGCGAATAGCTTTGCTAATAGTTCCGGGGCCTGCGTTGTAAGCGGCTAATACCATTTGCCAATCATGGAAGATGCCGTATAAACTCTTTAAATATTCTGCAGCTGCAACAGTGGCTTTATATGGATCACAACGTTCGTCGATATACGACGATACATTTAAATTATACATTTTGCCTGTTGGATACATGAATTGCCATAAGCCCATAGCTCCGGCACGTGATTTAGCATAAGGAATTAGTGCGCTCTCAATTACGGCAAGATGTTTCAATTCTAAAGGAATATTGTACCGATCAAAAACTTCTTCGAACATCGGGTAGTACAATTGCGAAATTCCCATCATTCTGCTCACACTTTCGCGTTTACGAACCGTGTAAAGATTAATAAAGCCTTTTACATGCTCATTATATACAAGATCAAAAGGTGAATTTACATCCAACTTAGCAATTCGAGTTTGAAAGGTATAATCATCAAAACGCGGAACGCTATCGGCTGTGTAATGAAATTTATTAGTTTTAGGGATGATCGGCTTAGAAAAGGCCAGGTCGAACATTTTTTGAGACGCCAAACTATCAAGCAAGGCAGCGATAGGATCATCGGCAACTACAATTGGTTGTGTTTGAGCACCAAGGTATAAGAACCCCGACAGGAAGAGCCCAACCAACTTTATTTTACTATTTACTTTCATCTCCTGATTTATTTAACGCTGTATAAATAAAATAGTTACATATTTAATACTAAATTTCTATATAAGCAAATTACAAGGTCATAAAAAAAGCCATTCAGTAGACCTATTGAGCCTTATATTTTTTAACTTTGTAATGTGAAGATAAAAGATGAGATTGAGACCCCTGAGTGCTATTTTGAGCGCCACCCTATGATTGTAGCGGGTTCTGTGATACTTAGCACAGGTTTAATTGGCGCTGTTCTGTACTTGTTTATGTATAAAGATTTTTATGCGCACGGCTGGGCTTTGGTATTAACGCCACCTGCCACGATCTCAGGTTTTCAAACCTTACTTTTTATATTGAACCCATACGCTCTTGTTTATAAAGATAAATTTGAGCTTAAAAAACATTTATTCAGTGGTAAAATATGGTATTTTAACGACATTGAGCGAGTAAGCGAAGTAAGTAATGGCTCCTTTGACATAATTTATAATGATGGAGACGTAGAAAAGATGAAGTTGGGCGGAATAAAACCATCGCATTTACAAAAATTACGTGATGAATTACACAAACACGTGTATTTGAGTTTAGATCAAAGAGACCTGTTGAATTAAGCTTCCTTAAATTTTTCGCCAATAATCACGGTTAATTGTTGGGGGTGACACATATATTTTAGTTTTTCACCTTCAAATTCCGGTTCACCGTCAAAATGTATCGAATCTTTCCATTGACGCTCGATGATCAACTGATCAGAAACATAAGTTTCAATATTCTTGGATTCATTAGCTTTTCCTGTTAATACCTTAATTAAAATTCCAAATACACTAAAGAAGTTGAAAGGCTTTAACACAACTACGTGAAATTTACCATCGTTTACTTTAGCTTGCGGCGCAATATAAAAATCATTTCCATATTGTCCTGCATTAGCAACTGTGATCAAATAAGCCTTTCTCTTTAATTCCTTTCCGTTAATTTTTATCAGGTACTCTTTGGAGCGATATTTTAGTAATTCGCGAACTGTGATCTTCACATAACTTTGTAAACCACGCTTTTTTGAAGTTGCGAATAAATTTCCAATATGAGCATCGAAACCAATGCCACTTGTGCAAAAGAAAGGGATATCGTTTACCGTTCCATGATCGATCTTTATTTTTGTGCCATTAGCAATTTGCTTGATCACCTCTTCTACATTCATTGATAGACCAAGCGTTCGCGCCAATCCATTTCCCGAACCGGCCGGCACAATTCCCAAAGCAATATTGGTTCCGATAATACTTTTTGCAACTCGATTAACAGTTCCATCTCCACCAACAGCAATCGCATCGGTGTAATCATTTGAATGAAGAATGTCTAAAACTTCCTTAAAGTGATCCTTATCCTTCCAGATCACAATTTGATAATAGATGTTTTGCGGGAATTCTTTTCTAATAGTATCGATCAACTGATCTGATATTTTTTTGCCCGCGTTAGGGTTAACAATAAAGAGGAGTTTGCGCATAATTACGTAGTACTGATTTCTCTGTAGATCTTGTGTTTTGCATTTAAAACCCAATCCTTATAAAATTTATTTTCCGTATTAAATGTTGAACTAAAATTTACTAGTTTACTCAAATCAAATTTATCTGAGAAAATACCTGCGCCTGCTTTATACCCATCGCGAGAATTACAAAACTGTTCGTAGTGACCTTGCACAGGCACCATTAATACAGGCTTTCCAAGATACATAGCCTCACAAACACTTTCAAATCCTGCAGTACTTGCAAGTCCTTTGGCGTTGCTCATCATCTCCAAAAAAAGAGTGTCGTTAAGAGCATGCAAGAATAATTTTTCGGAAGCATAGGGATTATTTGACCTAAGCACTTCAGGCTGATCTGTAAAACAATGCACTTCTATACTCGGATTAGCTTTGTGCCACTCGATAATATCTTCATAATATCCATTATTTACTAAATACACTAAAAAATAATCGCTTTGTCTGGAGGTAAGTTCAAAGATCTCTTTCCTTAATAATGGAGGAACAATGATCACTTCATCGTTAAGTGTATGAATATTATAAAACGACAAGGCCAGTTTTTTAGTTGCCCTACTTGAGGTAATTCGTGTAAAGAATTTAATAGCCCATCGATCAAGCATTCTACCGTTTGGGAACTCAAAATCAGAATGTAAATAAATGTATTGGTGAGCGATACAGATAAGTTTCGCCTTAGGTTTATAGTAACGATAATATAAACCAATGAGTAGGTCAAAGAAATTGATCACTACATCTGGCTGATGTTCCTTCATTAAGATGTCGATACGTTTTAAGCTGGCTTTATAAATTCCCAATTCTTTAAAATTGTACAGAAGGGTTTTTGTAATATTAATGCTCTTGTTCTTTTTGTCTGTAATAAAATTCGGGCTCGGTAGTTGAACGATCTTTGTTTTGATCTTGTCAAAAAAGAATGCCGGAATTTCTCTTCTTCCGCTTGTTCCCACAATTACCGCGCAAACGGTGTGGCCTTGTTCAATTAACATATCATACATGCTTATAGCTTGGGTCATATGCCCTCTTCCTTCGCCTTGAACAGCGAGTATGTATTTTTTTGCTTTAGTCATGGCTTCTATTTTGAATTAAGGCATTCGTGAATCTTCGATTTCATAGTATTGATCTAAATTTATGCTCTACGTAAAAGTTCTTCGTGGGTATTTCTATTACATCCCTCACGTGGTTTTTCCAATGTATTCAACCATTGTTGATACTCTACTATCTTCCAGTTACCTTCCTTATCTTCAACCAAGGCAGTTAAACTTTCAACCCAATCTCCTGAATTCATGTATTCAATACCATCAATCATTTTAATGGCAGCTTGATGAATGTGCCCACAAATAACACCATGGCATTTTCTAGACTTTGCAACCTTAGCTAATTCCTTCTCATAATCAGATATGAACGATACTGCCGATTTTACTTTTGCTTTTACAGCTTGTGAAAGCGAATAATAAGGTAAACCTTTTCTCTGTCGGTAGTTATTATAATGCCTGTTCAGCCATAATAAAAATGTATAACCTACATCACCTAATTTTGCTAGCCAAGATAGATTAGTTGTTACGGTGTCGAAAATATCACCATGCGTAACAAAATATTTACGGCGAACACCATAATGC
>JAGPDW010000156.1:0-6936 GCA_018057345.1 Bacteroidia bacterium
GCCGCTGCCACATGGGGATTTAGAATTAGTAAACATTCTAAACTTTGTAATGGCATTGGCGAAGTAAAAAAATTTATTGATCATTGGGATAAAGAACGCTTTAAACTTCCGTTTGACATTGATGGCATTGTAATTAAGATCAATAGCTATAAACAACAATTACAATTGGGCTTTACGGCAAAATCTCCCCGCTGGGCCATTGCTTATAAATTTAAAGCCGAGCAAGTAAGTACCGAATTACAAAGTATTACTTACCAAGTTGGAAGAACCGGTGCAATAACTCCTGTTGCGAATTTAAAACCTGTTTTGCTCGCTGGCACAACCGTAAAACGCGCGAGTTTGCATAACGCCGACATTATCGAAAAATTAGATGTGCGCGTGGGCGACCAAGTATTTGTAGAAAAAGGCGGCGAGATCATTCCAAAAATAATTGGTGTTGATCTAACTAAGCGCCCTGCCAATTTAAAACCAACAAAATATATTGATAAGTGCCCTGAATGCGGAACAACTTTAGTGCGGATAGAAGGCGAAGCAAATCATTATTGCCCTAACGAAAATGGTTGCGCCCCGCAAGTAAAAGGTAAAATGGAACATTTTGTGAGCCGTAAAGCTATGAATATTGATAGTTTGGGTGCTGAAACTATCGATCAGTTCTATAATGCAGGCCTCATAAAAAATATTGCCGATCTGTACGATCTTAAAAAAGAACAGCTTTTGCCTTTAGAGCGCATGGCCGAAAAAAGTGCACAGAATATCATTGATGGCTTAAAAAATAGTTGTACTGTTCCGTTTGAACGTGTGTTGTTTGCTATTGGTATTAGGCACGTAGGAGAAACCACTGCTAAAAAAGTGGCCAAAAAAGTAAAGACCATTGACGCTTTAATGGAAATGAATGCAGAACAATTAGTATTGTTGGATGAAGTTGGAGAAACCATTGCCAAGAGTATTATGGAATTTTTTGCTGATAAAGAAAATAGAAATATTATAACGCGATTAAAAAAAGCAGGACTCCAATTTGAAATTAGTGCCGAGCAACAACAAGCTATAAGTAATAAATTGGAAGGAAAGACCATTGTTGTGAGTGGTGTATTTACCAAATTTAGTCGCGATCAAATAAAAGAGCTTATTGAATTGAACGGCGGAACCAATTCAAGTTCCATCAGTAAAAAAACAAGTTTTGTTTTAGCCGGCGAAAATATGGGTCCTGAGAAATTAAAAAAGGCAGAGAATTTGAAGGTTCCAATTATTTCCGAAGAGGATTTTGAGAAAATGATCAAATAGCTGTAAAGATCTCCTCTACTTTCACTTAGGTTTTGTGGCTTTTTTTAGTAATTTTACCATGTAAATGACCTACGGCATTTGTTTATTAAGCGTGGTTTCGTGCAGAAAAGAAGCCTCTAATACCAGCGAATTGGTTACTCAATTGCTGTTTGGCGAAACCTATGAAATAGCTGAAGAAACCGAAGAGTGGTTCAAAATTGTGGTCACTTACGATAACTATGTTTGTTGGCTCAATAAAAAACAACACAATCCCCTTAGCGAAAACGCTTTTGAAAAGATCCAAAAGTCGAAACAAAAATGTAACGGCGATCTGGTTCAGATCATCAAGAATAAAAAATTAAACACCAATATTCCTATCACCATTGGAGCCAGCTTGCCTTTATTAAAAGAACATGATATGCAAGTTGACGATCATCATTTTTCGTTTGATGGTACAGCGGTTGACACAAGCGTAAAGAACAATGCTCAAAAAATAGTTCAAACCGCTTATTTGTTCTTAAACTCACCTTACTTATGGGGAGGCAAAAATCCGTTTGGAATTGATTGCAGTGGCTTTACGCAATTGTTGTTTAAACTCAACGGACATAAAATTCCTCGCGATGCTTCTGAACAAGTTGAATTGGGAAGTCCTTTAAGTTTTGTTGAAGAGGCCGAAGCCGGCGATCTTGCATTTTTTGATAATGAAGAGGGGAAAATTGTTCATGTTGGGATCTTATTAGATAATCTAAGCATCATCCATGCAAGCGGCCAAGTGCGCATAGATAAATTTGATCATTACGGCATTTTCCATTCTGAAAGAAAAAAGTACTCACATAATTTAAGGGTTATTAAACGCATTTTATAATTACATCATGATACAACGTATACAAACCATTTTTTTAGCTATTTGCGCCATCGTTTTTATTCTTTTTTGTTTTATGCCTTTAAAACAAATCACCGTTGAGGGCAATCCCGTTTCGTTAACTGCCCTTTCAGGTTTCACTTCAAAATTCTCCTTCAACTTTACATTTTCAATTGTTGGTGGTTTTAATTTTGTGGCCCTCGCATCGGCAGTGATCGCCATTTTTTGTTACAGACAGCGCTATCTCCAAATTCGTTTTTGCTATATTTTAGCAGCGATCTCGGCAATGTTCATCGCCCTTTTAAATTTTACCGATGCGGTTCTTGGTTATAGCAGTACTGAAGTTGTTCCGTTGGCAACAAACATTATGCTTGCAGCTTCTTTAGTTTCAGCGACCCTTGCTTCAGTTTTTATCAAAAAGGACATCAATTTGTTAAAAAAGGCCGACCGTATTCGCTAATTGAGCTGAAATTGCCGCAATTGTATTGATTCCTCTTTTATTTTTGTTATTTTCGTCGTCTTCGCACCCTATTGAAGACACTGAAATACATAACATTAGCTCTTATCACCTTAGTACTTACATCAGGCAAAGGTAACGGCGATCTTCCGGCAAAAGATCCTACTAAAACTATTCCACTTTACAAGAATATCAGCAAAGCACAACTCGTGCATATGATAGATTCATTGCTGGAAAAAGACAATATCTCACCAAAAGAAATTGAAGAGTTGAATTTATTGGCCGGACTTTTAAAATTTCAAAAAAGATCGGAATTTATTCATCTAATTGATTCATTATTAGAGAAAGAGAACATAACACCGCAAGAAATTGATCAACTGAAAATTCTTTCAGAACAATTTAAGTTTATAATACCGGTTAACGAAGGCGTTAACGTGGATGATCTTAATAACCTTCATTTTTATTCGGAGAGCGAAGAGACTAAACTATTCCCACTTTATCCAATTAATGAGTTAGAGAAAGAGTTTACAATTACTCTGGAAAAGCCTGAGAGTCATAATTATTCAAATCCTTTTAATGGAGTTCTTACTTCCTATTATGGATGGAGAGATAAGCGGATGCATAAAGGCATCGATATTGATCTAAATAAAGGACAACCTGTTGTTGCAGCCTTTGATGGTAAGGTAAGGATTGCAAAACGTAATAACGGCGGCTTTGGAAATTTAGTGATCATTATGCATCCCAATGGACTGGAAACAGTATACGCTCATCTTTCTAAGATAAAGGTAAAACAAGGTCAGGTAGTTTTAAGCGGGCAAGTTATAGGGCTTGGTGGCAATACAGGCAAAAGTCGCGGCTCACACTTACATTTTGAAACACGTTATAAAGGTTATGCTTTGAATCCACTTCTGTTTATTTCATACAACGAGAACAAGCTTTACCATTACAGCGTTAAAGTGAAGGTTGTAAAAAAAGACATCATCGCCTACCCTGCAAACGCCGAAATGCATACTATCAAAAAAGGCGAAAGCTGGAAGTTGATCTCACAACAGTACAATGTTCCTATCCGTAAGTTAAAAGAACTTAATGGTAGTTTGAAGTGCTATTATTTAAGACCCGGGGCTTCACTTCGCGTAAACTAAACTGGGAAATGCTCGAAATATTCCTTAAAATTGTACCCTAATTTTAACTTATCTGATCAATGACAAAAGTTCTAATTGCTACCGAAAAAGCTTTTGCTGCTAAAGCGGTTGAAGGAATAAAAAAGATATTTACCGGTGCGGGTTTTGAAACCATAATGCTTGAAAATTATACCGATCCTAATGATCTGGTAAAAGCTGTAGCAAACGTTGACGCGTTAATAATTCGCAGTGACAAAGCAAATCGCCAGGTTATTGAAGCAGGTAAATCACTTAAAATAATTGTTCGTGCCGGCGCAGGTTACGATAATATTGATCTTGCCGCAGCTACCGAAAAAGGAATTGTTGCAATGAATACACCCGGGCAAAATTCAAATGCAGTTGCCGAACTAACATTTGGAATGTTGGTATTTATGGCACGTGCTAATTTTAAAGGCGGTTCAGGAACTGAATTAAAGGGTAAAAAAATAGGTATACATGCCTACGGAAACGTAGGGAAAAATGTAGCTCGCATTGCAAAAGGATTTGATATGGAAGTGTTCGCATTTGATCCTTTTGTTTCAAAAGAAACTATACATAAGGATGGCGTTACTGTAGTTGGGTCGGTTGAAGAATTATATAGTACTTGCGATTACATCTCATTAAATATTCCGGCAACCGAAAAAACAAAAAAGTCTATCAACTTTGATCTTCTGTCGAAAATGCCAAAAGGCGCAACCGTTATTAATACAGCAAGAAAAGAAGTTATTGACGAAGAAGGATTGAAAGCGTTTTTTGCTGCAAAACCTGATTTCAAATACATCTCTGATATAGCTCCTGATTGTCACAACGAATTATTGCAGTTTGGAAACAGATATTATTCTACTCCAAAAAAGCAAGGCGCCGAAACTTCTGAAGCAAATATAAATGCAGGTTTAGCGGCTGCAAATCAAATTGTAGACTTCATTAAAAATGGAACAAAAACTTTCCAAGTCAATAAATAAAATAAATTCATCCAAAGTTTCAGAACAAAAAATTAATTATTATGGCAATTTTAAAAGCATTTAAAGGCATTCGTCCACCACAAGAAATTGTTAAAGCATTAGCATCTCGTCCATACGATGTACTTAATTCAAAAGAAGCTCGCGTAGAGGCACAAGGCAACGACATGTCATTATTACATATCACTAAACCTGAAATTGATCTACCGGAGAGTATGGATGAGCACGATGACCAGGTTTATGCAAAAGCAAAATCAAATTTTGAAAAATTTCAAAAGAATGGTTGGTTGGTTGAAGATGAAAAAGAATGCTTGTACATCTATGCCCAAACCATGAATGGAAGAACACAATACGGCTTGGTTGGTTCGGCAGGTGTTGATGATTACATGAATGGCATCATTAAAAAACACGAATTAACTCGCCCTGATAAAGAAGAAGACCGTATGAAACATGTGCGCGCATCGGATGCAAACATAGAGCCGGTATTTTTTACTTATCCTGCGGTTAAAGAAATTGACGAAATAGTTGCCCGCGTTGTAAAAACACAAAAAGCAGATTATGATTTTGTAGCTGATGATGGATTTGGTCATCATTTTTGGGCTATAAAAGATGATGCTACTATTAAGTCGCTTATCGATCTGTTCGCAAAGGTTCCATATACCTACGTTGCCGATGGGCATCACCGAACAGCAGCAGCAGCTTTGGTAGGAAATGAAAAGAAAAAAAATAATCCAAAACATAACGGAACTGAAGAATATAATTATTTTTTAGCAGTGCATTTTCCAGGAAATCAATTAAGTATTATTGATTATAATCGCGTGGTTAAAGACTTAAATAATTTAAATCCGGAACAATTACTCGATAAACTAAAACTGGTTTTTGATATTGAAGAAAAAGGGTCAGAAATTTACAAACCAAACAAACTTCATAATTTTAGCATGTACCTCGAAGGAAAATGGTATTCGATGACCGCTAAAAAAGGGAATTATAATGATAGCGATCCCATTGGAGTTTTGGATGTAACTATTCTTTCGAAATTAATTTTGGAGAGCTTGCTCGGAATTAAAGATCTAAGAACCGACAAACGCATTGATTTTGTTGGAGGCATTAGAGGATTAGGGGAATTAAAAAAACGCGTAGATTCCGGCGAAATGAAAGTGGCATTTGCACTTTATCCAGTTTCTATGCAACAATTATTTGATATTGCTGATACAGGAAATATCATGCCTCCAAAAACCACTTGGTTCGAACCAAAATTGCGAAGCGGCTTGGTGATCCATAAATTATCCTAATAATAGTTTAATACATACTGTAAAATGTCAATTGTAGGTAATCTTCTTCAAATAAGATCAACATTGCCTACACAGGTCACGCTTATTGCTGTTTCTAAAACAAAACCTAATGAACTTATTCTAGAAGCGTATGCTTCAGGTCAGAAAGACTTTGGCGAAAATTATGTTCAGGAGTTATGTGATAAGTACGAACAGTTGCCCAAAGATATTCGCTGGCATTTTATTGGACATTTACAAAGCAATAAAGTAAAAAATATTGCGCCTTTTGTTTATTTGATCCACGGGGTTGACAGCTTTAAACTTTTAAAAGAGATAAACAAAGCAGCTAAAAAGAACAACAGAACTATTAATTGCTTGTTACAGTTATTCATTACTAACGAAGAAACTAAGTTTGGCTTAAGCTTTGAAGAAGCTGATGATATCTTAAAAGGAGAAGAATTAAAAACCTTAGAGAATATTTCCATCAAAGGCTTTATGGCCATGGCAAGTAATACCGATAACGAGGATCAAATCCGTTCGGAATTTAGATCAGTTAAAACATTCGCAACTAAATACCCTCAATTATCCGTGTTAAGTTATGGCATGAGCAGCGACCGTAACATTGCCATTGAAGAAGGCAGCACTATGATCCGCGTTGGTAGTAGTATCTTTGGTGAACGTAATTATACCAAATGAGCGGAGTTTTAATTGCACTTGTAACAACCGTTTGTTGGAGTCTTGGGATCTTCCCATTTACTGCTGCCTCTAAACGAATTGGTGCAGGACCAGTAAATCAATACCGTTTACTATTAGCTTGGTTAATTATGAGTGGCATTTTATTTTTCGCCTACTCCATTTCCTTTGCGCAACAATTTAGTGACCCTCAATTATACCACTATGTGTTTTTAGGCGCGTCAGGAATTGTAGGTTTTACAATTGGCGATTACTGTAGCTTTAGATCTTTTGC
>JAGPDW010000157.1:0-6921 GCA_018057345.1 Bacteroidia bacterium
CAAAATATTTACGGCGAACACCATAATGCACATGATGACGTTTAATTTTAAAATTTCCAAGACTAAAAGGCAAGATCTCGTCTAGAAAATCGTCGTGGTTACCTCGTATGTAAATAATTTCTTCGCATTTTGTTTTTGCAACAAGATTAATTACGTATTTAAAGAAATTACTGTGCTGCTTTTTCCATTGTCCACTCTTTCTTAATTGCCAACCATCAATAATATCTCCATTTAATATAAGGGTCTCACACTTGTGGTTCTTTAAAAAGTTAACCACTTCCTTGGCTTTACTTGCTTTAATACCAAGATGTATATCGCTCAATACAATTGTTTTGTAAAATGTCTTCATTATAAAAGTTTTACAAATGTGCTGAGTTATCTTTACTTCAACGTGAAGTGTAGATTACATTACAATTAAAAAAACCTGCGCATATATGATGCGCAGGTTAACTGATGGTGGTGTGCGTTAATTTTTTAGTAAACTATTAACTTTTGAATGTTAACATCGTTATTGCCTTGCTTAACACTTACAAAATACAGTCCTTTTGTCAGATCACTTATTTGTATTAGCTTATCTGATCGATAATTGTTCTCTGTTAAAACAAGTTGGCCAATTGCATTAAAGATCTTTACATCTAATAATTCAACAGAATTTGTTTTAATTATAATACTCGATCGAGCTGGGTTTGGGTAAAGTATAAAACCATTACCTGTAGTAAATTCATCTAGCGAAGTACAAGTTGATACCGTTTGCGTATAAGCTGCGCTTGACGAACAACTATTTGTATTTTGTCCAATTAAAGTGTAGGTTGTAGTTACACTTGGAGAAATAGCAATACTTGTACTGTTTGAACCACCGGTCCATGTGTAAGTTCCATTTGCACCAGAAGCTGTTAATGTTGCAGCATCACCTACACAAATAATCGAAGCAGAACCACTGATATTTAAAGTAGGGCTTGCATTAATAGTGATGCTTTTTGAAAACGATTGAGCAAAACAATTTGGTCCGTTTGTTATTTGCACCGAGAAGTTACCGCTTGACGCAGGGCTAAACGTATTACTTGTAGCTCCCGAAACAGGAGTAGATCCATTGAACCATTGGTAATTTCCAGAACCCGGAGGAACTGAAATGATAGGAGGTTGATTTGAACATGACACCGAATTTCCACTCATAGAAACAACTGTTGAAACCGGATTAATACAACCTGCAATTCCCCAAATGCTCAAAGTACTGCTGATCTCATTTGCGGCAATAACAATATGCTGTCCGTTCGGACTTTGAGATTGTGGAATGAAAATTAATCCTTCTGATCCAAGATCAGGACCAATTGCTGAAAGCGAACGATTGTTCACATACGTAACATATACCGGCGCGTTAGGATTTGTAACATCATATACAATTACCCCGCCAATTCTTTCAAGAGCAATGAAGGCATATGTATTCACACCTATAGTTCCAATTGTTACACCTTCGGGCTCCGGACCTTTATCATCACTGCGGTCTTTTTTAGTAGGCACTCCTGTTGTGTTACTGGCGTTAAATATAAGCGAGAACGAATTAGAAGATGTTATTTGTTCTAGATCATCCTTACTATCGTAAACTAAATTTCCGGTGTTTGCATTCCAAATTGAAAAAGAGCGTGAGCCATAGCAATAAATAGTATCGATATCACCATCACTGTCGATATCGCCATTCTTATTCGTTGCATTCAATCGGCCAACAACAAAATTATTCTTTAATTCGCTTCCATTTGGGAACATAGTAGGGTCGAGTGTTAAAGCACTAACTCTTTTCTCCTCAGTAAACGTTGTATAGTCGCGAGAGTCGCCTTCATTAGCTGTTATCAAATAATTAATTCCACCAACTGTGTAAGAAGCAATGGCATCGGGCAGATAAAAACCTTTAATTGGAAAATTGCTAATATTAATTGCTTTTGTTTGATTAGTAGCGTCGAAGCCATTATTTAATAATGAGTAATCCTTTGTTCCTAAAGCTTTAATATAATTGATCGCGTAAGTTGACATATTGATCTCTACAATTGCATTATTCTCTTGTAAAGTGATCCACGCCTTTGAATCATCCTTTGAAACGCTTATATATTCCGGCTCAAAATCTTTTGAGGTCATGTTGTGCGGCCCATAGATACGAATACCCTGCGCGCGCAAAACATTTTCTTGTCCATTGCAAACCGTAAATGTAACGTGCGCTACATTGGCTTGTGTTAACGCAGGTATTCCACCTGAAATATCAACTATTGTAACAGATCCATCGGGATCATTAGTAGCAGTAACTGAATAATTCTGATTTGGTTCTCCTTCATTAGCAGTTAATACTTTTGTTCCTGCTTGATTGAACGTGATCATATCCGGCATCATACCCGCTTTTACTTCTTTTAAGAATACACCGTTCTTGTCGAAGAAAACAATTTTTCCAGAATCTTGTGGGTTTGTGCTATTTTCTATAGCACATACCACAGTTCCATTTCTTACCGCTACCGAATTTATATTTCCATAAGGGGTAACCGAAATTGAAGCAAGTAAACTTGGGGCAGAAGGATTTATAAAATTTACGATATCCAATTTTGCACCAATACTGTTTGCAATGTATAATCGCTGTGTAGTAGGGTCATGGGCAACGATCTCAGCTGAATTTAAGCCGGTAAGTGAATTAGAAAAACTTGCCAACAGATTTAAAGTGATACTGTTTGTTGGGGAAGGAATTGGTTTATCATTATCCTTAATATAAAAAGTGCATTGACTTGTAGCACCAATCACTGCGTTAACAGGATTAGATAATCGCAACACTACATATTCCGAGCTCTCAATTGTAACATCATTATTTATTAAAATATTTACCGGAAAAGTTGTGTTTGACGGTGTATTTGCAGCAACTGTAACAATTGTTGTTGCTAAAGTATAGTCAGACGCTACAGCGTTCGATAAAATAGAAGCGTTAACTTCAATTGTTGCCGGAGAAGTACTGGTTGCTGTTAAACGCAAATACATTGTAGCAAGTGAAGAAGATTCAACGGCAGTAGAATCATTACTTAAGAACGTAAGTGTAACCGGCCCTGCAGAATTTGAAGTTAAAGAAACTGATGATAACGCACTATATGCTGTAGAGCTTGAAAAAGTTCTTGGGGTTGTCCATATATTAGTTGTTGTATTAAATAAACCAATAGCTGTAATAATAACATCAGCGCCCGGGTCAGTTGTAAAGAATGAAGCGCTATTAAGCTTTCCTCCCGTATAAAGATCATTTACCGGTAATTGATAACCATCAATACCTGCGTTCACTGATGCTGTGCCAATTCCTAAACCGAAAAACAAAGCGTCTTTTGGAACAGTAGTATTTGCAATAGAAGAAATAAGACCGCTAAAAACTGCAACACCATCGGCGTTTGTTCCGCCATTTCCAAAAACACCAGACGCTGCTGCATTTCCTAAGCCACCATCCCCATTTACATATTTTACATTTAATACTCGGATCTGACTTCCAACAGGTGGGGTCATACAACTTCCGCCTACATAAACAACGTCGCCGGTACTCACCGAACCCGTTGTTACTTCAAAACCATAAGTTAAACCTCCACCCGCTATCCACCCAGCGGTAGTTGCCACACCATTATTACTAACAACAATGCTATAAGGAGTTAGTGAAAAATTTATGTTCTTAGTTGCAATAAGCTCAACGTATTCTTTACAGGAATCTGTTCCATTTGGATTAGCTAAAATCTCGCTAATTGCCAAACCTGGATTTTGCGAATAAGCTTTGATAGAAAGAAGTGTGATAAGCGTGATAAATATTTTTTTCATGATTTTATATTTTTCACAAACAAACAGAACTTTAATTATTCTACCGTTCGTTAATCTTTAATTCAAAGTGATGGATTTGCTATTTCAAATTACTAGAAGGTTAACAATATCGACCTGAAGCTGTGAATTAATTTACTTTACTACGTTAGTACATGAAAATTTACATTCAAACATATCTCTGTTTCATCGAGGTAGAAACATAATACACGTTGCGAAGTGAATAAATTGTTTTCTAAAAGAAAGTTTAATATTAATACGCTATTAAAAGTTAAGAAAACAAATTATTTATCTGCCTTAAAATAACATAAGAGTAATTTGTAAGTAACGCCGTACCATAAATGTGGTAGTAATTTTGTATCAAACTAAAACAAACGAACCATGAAAAAAACTCTACACTTAGCTTTTGGACTACTAATGTGCCAATTAGCTTCTACGGTGTCGGCACAAATAACTGCAACGGCAGTTGTTACCGGTCCAAGCACAACTGTTACACCTTATATGCTACCCGCAGCCTCAAATGTAACTGTTACTTCTATTTTAACTTCAAGCGATGCCATTGGTGGATATACAATGTGCGGATTAGGCGATGGCATGGGTGCTTTTGATAATGGCGATGGAACATTTACCTTATTAATGAATCACGAAATGGGCACCACGGCTGGAGCGGTTCATTCGCATGGACAAGCTGGAGCTTTCGTTTCTAAATGGGTGATAAATAAAAATACATTAGCGGTAACCAGTGGAACAGATCTTATTCAAAATGTGAATATTTGGAATGGCACAGGTTATACATTATATAACTCCTCAAATCCATCAGCTTTAACTGCATTTGGACGTTTTTGTGCAGGCGACCTACCTAAAATAACAGCCTATTATCATGGTACAACTGGTAATGGTACAACAGCACGTTTATTTATGAATGGTGAAGAAAATGGAACGGAAGGTAGAGCATTTGCGCATATATGTTCAGGTGTTAACGCAGGCACCTCTTATGAGCTACCACGTTTAGGAAAAGCCTCTTGGGAAAATCAAATCGCAAGCCCTTACAAAAGTAATACAACTATTGTGGTTGGTTTAGATGACGCCACTCCGGGACAAGTATATGTTTATGTTGGCACAAAAACTAATACAGGAACCGAAGTAGACAGAGCAGGTTTAACAAACGGTAATCTATATGGTATTGCAGTTACAGCTTTAGCCACTGAAGTAAGTGCGAGTGTTCCAGCAGCAAATACTACATTCTCGATGATCAATCTTGGTGATGTGTCGGCAATTACCGGCGCTTCTTTAAACACCATGAGTAATAACATGGGTGTTACAACTTTTTTACGCCCCGAAGATGGCGCATGGGATCCACAAAATCCTAGTGATTTTTATTTTGCAACAACAAATTCATTCAGTAGCCCTAGTCGCTTATGGAGATTGCGTTTTACAGATATTAATAATCCACAAAACGGAGGGACAATAACCGCTGTGCTAGATGGAACAGAAGGACAAAAAATGTTAGATAATATGGTGTTTGATAATTACGGACATATTATTTTACAAGAAGATCCGGGCGGACAAACGCATACAGCAAAAGTTTGGCAATATAAGGTTTCAACAGATGCTCTTACTTTATTAGTGGATCAAGATCCTGTACGTTTTGTTACGGCTGGTCCAAATTTTTTAACTATCGATGAAGAATCGTCAGGTGCAATTGATATGCAAGGAATACTGAAATCAGGTTGGTTTTTAATGTATGACCAAGTGCACTCTGGTTTACCTGTTCCAATGGTTGAAAGAGGACAACTATTAGCATTTTTTAATCCTTCCACTGCGGCAGCAAATGCAGTTGTAACAGGGCCAAGCACTACCGTTACACCATACATGATCCCTGCAGCACCAGGTGTTTCGGTAACTTCCATATTAACTTCAGGAGATGCAGTTGGTGGATATACCATGTGTGGTTTAGGTGATGGCATGGGCGTGTTTGATAATGGTAATGGAACTTTTACAGCTTTATTAAATCATGAAATGGGTTCAACTGTTGGTGCAACACATGCACACGGACAAGTTGGTGCATATGTTTCAAAATGGATCATAAATAAAAATACTCTAGCTGTTGTAAGCGGAACAGATCTAATTCAAAATGTGAATATTTGGAATGGCACAGGATATACATTATATAATGCGTCTAATCCTTCAACATTAACAGCCTTTGGTCGTTTTTGCGCGGCAGATCTTCCAAAAGTAACAGCGTTCTATAATAACTTAACGGGTAATGGAACTCAAGCTCGCATTTTTATGAATGGAGAAGAGAATGGATCAGAAGGAAGAGCGTTTGGACATATTGCCTCAGGAGCTTCTTCAGGAACAACTTATGAATTACCTCGTTTAGGAAAAGCATCTTGGGAAAATCAAATTGCTAGTCCTTACAAAAGCGATAAAACAATTGTTGTTGGCTTAGATGATGCAACACCGGGACAAGTGTACTTTTATATTGGCACTAAAACAAATACCGGAAGTGATGCGGATAAAGCGGGATTAACTAATGGTAACTTATACGGAGTTGCGGTTACAGCTTTAGCAGCTGAAGTTAGCGCTAGTGTTCCACCGGCTAATACAACATTCTCATTAATTAACTTAGGAGATGTTTCAGCCATTACCGGTGCTTCTCTAAATACAATGAGTAATAATATGGGAGTTACAACATTCCTTCGTCCAGAAGATGGTGCTTGGGATCCAATGTATCCTAACGATTTTTACTTTGTAACAACTAATTCATTTGCAAGCCCTAGTCGTTTGTGGAGATTCCGTTTTAACGATATCAATAATCCGCAAAACGGAGGTGTTATAACCGCAGTGTTAGATGGTACTGAAGGGCAAAAAATGCTAGACAATATGGTGTTTGATAATTCAGGACATATTATTTTACAAGAAGATCCGGGTGGACAAAATCATACAGCAATGATCTGGCAATACAATACTGCAACGGATGTAATTACTCCTTTAGTTGATCAAGAACCAAACAAATTCATCACAGGTGGAACAGAATTTTTAACTATTGATGAAGAGTCGTCGGGCGCAGTTGACATGCAAGGCATAATGAATACAGGATGGTAT
>JAGPDW010000158.1:0-6921 GCA_018057345.1 Bacteroidia bacterium
GTATTCGCAGTATGCAAAATCCAACTATAGCTCCTTATAATGATCCTGATACGTATTTGGGAACTTATTGGTATACCGGTACCGGAGATAACGGAGGTGTTCACACTAATAGTGGCGTTTATAATTATTGGTTCTATTTATTAACTGCAGGTGGAACCGGTACAAATGACATTGCAAGTTCTTACACCGTAAATGCTATTGGTATGTTGAATGCGGCTAAGATCGCGTTCCGTGCGCTAACTATTTATTATGTACCAAGCACTAATTTTGCAAATGCACGATTATTAACTATTCAGGCTGCTAAAGATCTATTTGGCGCTTGCAGTAACGAAGTTATTCAAACAACAAATGCATGGCATGCTGTTGGAGTGGGTGCGGTATATGCGCCCGCGGCAATTAATCCTAATTTTAATTCGGCTAGCACAAGCTATTGTAATTTACCTGCCAGTGTTAGTTTTAATAATACAACAGCAAATGGAGTTAGTTATATTTGGGATTTTGGCGATAATAGCAGCACATCAACCGCCACAAATGCAGTGCATACATACACAGCAAATGGAACTTACACTGTAACGTTAACCGCAACAGGTTGTTTGAGTAATACCGCAAGCATTGTTCAACCTGCTTATATTACTGTAAATTCTCCGGCATTACCAACGGCAACTGGTGCTGCAGTTTGTTATAATGGATCTTTATTATTAAGTGCTGCCGGCGGAACATTATTAAATTGGTATGCAACACCTGCCTTAACTACTGTTATTAATACAGGAACTGCTTACACTACACCAAATTTAACTACCACTACAACTTACTATGTTGCAAATACAGTTACTAACTCACCTGTTACTGGAGGCCTTTTAAACAGCGCTTCAGGAGGAGGTTATTTAACCAACCCAGCGCATTATTTGACATTTGATGTTGTACAAAACAGCACAATAGAATCTGTGGTTGTAAATGCACAAAATACAGGCAACAGAACATTTGAATTAAGAAATTCAGCAAATGCGATCTTGAGTTCTACTGTTGTAAATTTAACTATTGTTGGTGCTAATACAGTTAACTTAAATTTCAGTGTACCTATTGGAACTGGTTACCGTTTAGGGTTGAACGCTTCTTCAGCATCTGCTCTTTACAGAACAAATACTGCTGTAAGCTATCCTTATAATATTGGAGGCTGTGTAAACTTAACAGGTTCAAGCGCAGGGCCGGGCTCTTACTATTGGTATTATAATATTAAAGTAAGAAAAGCAGATTGTTTGAGCCCTGCTGTTGCAGTTACCGCAACAATTAATCCTGCTCCAACGATCAGTTTTGCAGGTAATCAAACCAATTTATGTCTTGGTGTTCCTCCAGTATTGATCAATGCAACACCGGTTGGTGGTACGTTTAGCGGGCCGGGTATGACATCGAACATGTTCAATCCATCAATTACAGGTAATGGTTCGTTTACTATTTATTACAACTATACCGATCCAACTACAAACTGTAGTAGTGTAGATAGTTTGGTAATGACTGTTGCAGATTGTACCGGTTTAACCCAATTGAGCAATCAACTTGGTTCAGTTAGTGTTTATCCAAATCCGGCAAAAGATCAATTAACGATCACAAATGCAAAGTTCGATAATGCTTCATTGACCATTTCTGATGCCGCAGGAAGAATAATTATAAGCCAATCAGTTAACTCAAACGAAGAGAAAGTAAATGTAGCGCAATTAGCAAATGGCGTTTATCTATTACGAATTAAACAAGGAAATGCAACACTTAAAACTATTAAGCTTGTAAAGCAATAATATAACCTCTTGATAAAGGAAAGCCCTAGCGTTTGTTAGGGCTTTTTTTATGCTTAGAACTTAAAGCTTAAACCATTTTTTAAGGTGTAAACCAGTGCAGGTATTCCCGGAGGTTGATGAGTATCGTATAGCAAATTAAAACCAACTCTAAAATTAAAATGACCGGTAAGAACAATGTCTAAATTAGAATCGCTGGCAATACGGTAATTGCTAAAATCATTCAATAAGGGTTGATAAAACGTAGTGTTTGAAAAATCTAATTTATTAAATCCAATATTGAATGTTACATAACTACTTATGCGATGGTTGTATTGAATGATAGTTTCATTATCCTGCACTTGATATTCGTGCATGTATAAAGCGGCTATATACAATCTAAAATTCTTTTTTTTGAGGACCTTTAAACGTGGTCCCGCACCTGCTAAATATCTTCTATCTAATTTTAAAACGAGATTATATTGTGCCTGAGTGAAGTTTTCCCATGTAACGTGGTTGCTGATCTTGTAGCTATATCTTATATGCTGATAACCATTATTCACAAAATCGGTTTGCGCCGCTTTAATAAATGCAAGATCACTAATGGCCAAAAAGCGATGTTTGTTGTGTTGGTATTGCATGTGAACATTTATACCAAGAGAAATTACCTGCTGTGTGTTTTGAGTAACATTAAAATTAAGATCACTTCTTCCTACAAATCCGTTGGTGTCGTTTAAAAATCGTTTGCTCTCAATATTAATTACTTGCGATGTAATAAAGAAAGGAAAGAGAAAAACAAGAATGAAGTAATTATTTTGCAGGCTCCTTTGGTTCATTCAACAGATCTTGTTTTGACTTAGGTCTTCTATCATACTGCCAGCTATAGCCTTTTAATTTGGAATCAGCTTCAGTTACATCTTTCATTGGCGTAATGGTTCCTTGAGGTTTGGTATTCATGGTTGCCCTATCAATTTCTTCGTTTTTGAACCAAATATTCATAAAGCTGCAGATGGTTCTATTTAAGCCTATGATCTTGCTTTTGTCTTTGGCGTAATATAAAGCTTCTACATTGTCGGTTAAAACGGCTTTGCGTACCGTGTCTTTTTCAAAAAAGGCTTCAATGTTCTTACACGAGAGTTGGTTGAATTTATCGGAAGAATCAACTTGATTGATCATGAAAGCATTGTTCTCTAAAATAAATCCTTTGATGGTCTGGTTATTTAATTTGATCATTATTTTTTCACCTGTGGCTTGTGATCGGTTCGACCATAAAATAGGATCATCGTATAATTGCATCAACGAATCCATACTGTTATAACTTGCAGAATCACATAAAGCTTGAAGATCTTTTTTGTAAAGACGAACATGGTGGTATGCAGTTAAAAAATTATTCACCGAATCAAGATCCCTATGATACAAAGTATCCGCATGAAGGAACAAGGTATCTTTATCAACAATGCGAGCATAAATTGCTTTTTTGGTTACAAAAGCTTCTGAGTTCTTTTGTTTGTATTCAATATAATCTCCATAGAGAATTGATTTTTGCGATGTATCAACCAATGTTACATTTTTAAATGCTCTGCCAAATTGTTTGTTACGATCATAAAACAAGCTATCCCCCCTTAATTGTTGTTGTTTTGTAACTAACAAAGCGTTTTTGCTAAAGGCAGACCTTTCATTTTGCGTATCGTAAAAACCGTTCTCACAATAAATATAATCGTCTTTACTTAAAATGATACTGGGGCCAAGAAAATACGCTGTTTTATTTATGGTATTATATCTTAACGTATCGCTATTCATTTTGTAATCAGGATTTGTAAGCACAACATCGTAATGAAATGCAACGTCTTTTGTTGCAGAATAGTAATGTCCATTCTTACTCTTCAACGTATTTTCTTTATTTACAATAGTTCCACCGTTGTAATAATTGGCAATGGAGTTGGCCACATCAAATGTAAGGATGTTTGTAGTGAGCGTCATATCTTTTTCAATGCAAACCACATTACCATCAAGAATAGCCATTTTTGTGCTTGCATCATACAGTAATTTATCACCGGTAACCGTAATGCTATCTCCTTTTACAATGCGAATGTGTCCGCCTGCCTCCATACGTTTACTTGAGAAAAGTAGGGCGCTATCGCAATATAATAAAGCGCCTTCATGTTCGCAGATCACATTTCCTTTAAGGACCTGAGCATCAGATTTGGATCTATCGAACGAAAGATCATCGGCATTCTTTACAGTAATGGTCTTGAATTTTTTGTCTTCCTGTTTTTTAGGAGTTGAAGCTTTCTTTTGTGAAAACGCATAGCCGCTAAGCAGAATGAAAAAAATTAAATATGTGAACTTATTACGCATTTCGTTTTGTTGGTTCCCAAACACTTGATCTAACGCCCTTACTGTACATTATAAAACCCTTTAATAAAGCATAATTCATGTTGTAAAAGTGCGCAATAAATAGCAAAGGTTTTATGGGATTTAAAACATTTATAAAAAGTGGCAGCATAAATAAAAAAAGTTGAAGCACGCTTAATCCTAAAAAGATCCTAGAGTGAAGTGCTAGATAGAGTGAACAGCCATAAATGATGAATAATAAAAATGGGGTGATCCAGCGTAATACTTTATGTGAAAAAAATGCATAGGCCACTGCTTTCCAAGGAGGCCAAAGTAAATGTTTATAGCTGCTGAGGTTTTGATAATTACCAATAGAAATGCGCACCTTTCGCTTGAATTCTTCAGATGATTCGGATGGCAGATCCTCAAAGCAAATGGCTTCTTTTTCAAATAATACCTTTCCACCGTTGTTGATCACACCCATGGTAATATAAAAATCATCCATGAAATAATTTTTGGGAACGGGAATGTATTTGTTACCACGGATGGCATAACAACCGCCTTCAGCACCTATCACTAATTGCCAGGTATTACTTTCCACTGCTTTGATCTTATTCTCTAGATTAAGATAATTCTTTTCTAAAGGTTGAATGCTAACATCGGTGTTGGAAGTTTTAATGATGTTGGAGCAAACTTGATGAACTTCAGGATAAGAAAAATGTTTCACAAGGTTTTTGATGGTGTTCTTGTCAAATATCACATTGGCATCGGTTAAAATAAAGATCTCGTCTTTACATTTTTCTGCCAATTGATTAATGATACCTGCTTTGCCTGTGCGCCCCGGAAAATTGATGAGATGAATATTCGAGTGCGTTCTGGCCAATTGTTCTACAATGGAATTCGTTTTATCGGTTGAGGCATCCGACCCAATATAGATATTCACCAAACTCATTGGGTAATCGCTGTTTAAAACACTAAACAGTTTTTCTGCGATCACTTTTTCTTCGTTATAAGCAGCAACTAATATTCCGATTTTGAATGTTGAATTCTCCTTAACTTCTTTGGCTTTTTTATTGGCAAATAACAAAAGTGTAAAGGGATAAAGAACGTAGGAATGTAAAACACCTAATGTGCAAATACCTAAAATTGAATATGCGATATAAGTGATCAATGCAATTTTTTGTAATGGTCTAAAAGTTTTTTGGTGATCGATCTATTAACTAAATGTTCTTTTGCAAATTGTTTAGCGTTTTGTTCCAATTTTTTCTTTTCCGTTACCGAACTCAATAAGCCATCTACCGCATGTATAAAATAATCTACGGAATCAGCTATCAGCATATGCTTTCCTTTTGTAATGGAAATACCTTCGGCTCCAATACTTGTAGATACAATAGCTTTTCCGTAAGCCAAACCTTCCACTAGTTTTATTCTTAAGCCACTTCCCGAAAGTAATGGAACAAGCATTATGTCGTAACTACTGTAAAAATCGCGATTATTAGTTACGTTTTCTTCGATCTGTACATTGGGTAATTGAAGAGTTTTGAACTTTTGCGGCATATGACGTCCTGCTATAATGAATTTGCAGCTCGGGTGTTTTGCATTGATTTTACCCCAACAATTGTTCAAGAACCAATCTACAGATTCCAAATTCGGCATCCAATCCATCGAACCAAATGAGAAGATCGTATTCTCTTGTTTTTTTACATTAGTGTTTTGTTCGTAATCGGCAAGATCAACTCCGGTTAAACAAGTAACTATATTTAGTTTAGGAAATTGCTTATGAATGTAATTTTTATCTGCATCGGTTATAGTTACAATAACATCTACTTTTGTAAAGATCTCTTCTTCATATGTTTTTAAACGAGAATTCTGAATTTTTAAATAGGATCTTTTTAAACCGCTAGATTCATTTGCAATATGTCTTTGCCAAATGAGATGTTCAATATTATGCGCTCTTAAAGCGATCTTTGCCTTGCTGAATTTTTTAATGATTTCAATGTAAGGCGCCATAAATAACCCTTCCAATTGCACAATGTCAAACGTGTTTTTTTTAAGAGTTTCAATTAGTGCATCCTCAAATTCTTTAAAATAAAATCTGCTTATGAAATACGACTTCGAGCTAAAGAGATTAAAGAAAGCGCCTAAGGCACTGGGACTCGTATCCTTGTAAACAGAACGATAATGTGTTTTGGTTTTGAATTCTTGTGGTACCGAACTATCTTCTTTAAAATGTTTTTTTGTATTGATGGTGAGTAGATGTAATTCCGCATTATTATCATACAATCCACGCGCCATATTGTAAATAGCAATGCTGCTGCCATCATTAGCAGGATAAGGGGCTTTGTTACATATTTGCAGTATGCGCATTAGCTGCCGCGTTTAAATAGTTTTTGAAAGAAAATAAGATAACTGGTAACATCAAACAAGGCCGAATCTTTTGCGGCTTTATACGTGAGAAAAATACTTATTGGTAAAAAAATACCTAATGGTATCCACATCGCTTGCCACGGAGGTAATTTGCCTTCCAAAGCTACAGTGGTAAACGCTTCTGTTAACACAAAATAAGCCAAAAAGAAAAATACCGCTGTTACAACCGGCAAACCCAAACCGCCTTTACGTATAATTGCTCCCAGGGGCGCGCCAATAAAGAATAAAATAATACATGCAAAACAAACCACTATCTTTTTATGCCATTCTACAACTAATTGTGTTAGCCCGTCGATCTCTGTCTTTTGAATATTACTTGCATTCTCCAGAACGCCAATATTATTTCGGGTGATATTCAAAGCGTAATCATATAATTTATAATAATCTTCCTTAA
>JAGPDW010000159.1:0-6883 GCA_018057345.1 Bacteroidia bacterium
AGGGTGCCGGCTTTCATTGGCATGAGGTTATACTTTTCCAATTGGTAATTATCAATAGTTCCGCTTACCCTTACAAAACCAAACTTCCGTTTTTTATTGGCGGGGACACCACTAACCACCACATAACACCAACCGCCCTTACCAGGATATTTTTGAATGATGAGTTTTTTGTTGAAAATCGGTTGAGGCATATTTAAAAAAATATCGAATAACGATCACATCTTAATGATCTTCCCGTCTTCCATTTCAATGATGCGGTGAGTGCGTTGTGCAAATTCGTTATCGTGTGTAACTATAAGTAATGATTGATTGAAGCTATGTGCTAGTTCTTGAAATATTTCAAAAACGATCTCGCTATTTTTTTTATCCAGATTTCCTGTGGGCTCATCGCCCATGATCACTAAAGGGTCGTTGATGAGTGCTCGTGCAATGGCTACTCTTTGTTTTTGACCACCCGATAATTGATTTGGTTTTTTGAGCGCTTCATTTTCTATTCCTAATATTTTAAGTTTTTCATAGGCCCTGTGTTCTATTTCTTTCTTAGAATATTTATTTAGTTTCAAGCCTGGAAGCATTACGTTTTTTAATACAGAAAATTCATTGAGTAAATAATGGAACTGAAACACAAAACCTATTTTCTCATTTCTTACAAGTGCTAATTCTTCTTCTTTTTTGTTGTGCATGCTCACACCATCGATGATCAGATCTCCCTCATAATCGGTATCCATGGTTGAAAGTATATAGAGCAGGGTAGATTTACCACAACCCGACTTTCCAATAACAGAAACAAATTCCCCTTTATTAATGGAAAAGCTAACCTCGTTCAATACTTGTACCGTAATTGGATCATGAAAGTATTTCGAAATATGTTTTGCTTCCAGTATTTTTTCGTTCATATTATTTTCCTCTAATAATAATTACCGGATCAATTTTACTGGCCTTACGCGCAGGCAAATATCCCGCAAAGTAAGTGGTGATAATTGAAAACGCAGTGGCAATGGCGTAGAATTTTGGATTATAATCAATAGGATAAGTTTTAATGGTAGGAAGCGCTTCTGTGTTAAAAGGTATTTGATCGATTAATGCTGATAAACCAAAACCAAAAAGTAAACCTAGTAAACCGCCAAAGATTCCAATAGTCAAAGCTATTCCAATAAAAATACGATTAACATCTTTACCCGAAAAGCCGGTAGCTTTTAAAATGGCAATGGAATCCATTTTTTCGTAGATCATCATGTTTAAGATATTATAAATTCCAAATCCCGCCACTATTAAAAGAGTAACACCTACTGCGTACGAAATAAGTGATCGTACAAAACTTCCGGTTTCAAATTGCGAATTGGCGGTTTGCACATCTATGGCTTCCAGATCAAATACTTGAGCGTATTCTTTAGCTATTGCAGGCGCTAACATCATATCATGTAATTTTATTTGCACATCGGTTATGTATGTTCCGGTTTCACCTAATAATTTTTGTACTGTATTCATCGACGCATAGCTTTGTACTTTATCAAGGTCTTGTATGCCCGATTGAAAAAAACCAACAACTTTTAATTGAACACGTTCGCCTTTGCTTGTAGTTATCTGAATAATATCTCCTACGTTGGCCAGCATTTTTTCGGCAGCAGCTTTCCCTAAAATAATGCTGTTTGGTATATTTTTAAGATCTAAATAATTCCCCACCACTACGTAATCTTTAAAGAGAAATAACTTATTTTCAGCCTCAACATCAATACCACTAATGGATCCTAACATGTCTATCACTCCAACATTGTAAAATACTTGCGCCGTAACTTTAGGCGCAACACCTTTTACTCTTTCATCATGTTTAAGAGCATTCATTACGGCACCAACATTATAAATTTCTAAACGTTCGTTCTTTGGTTTTACTGAACTTATAAAATTATGATCTTTACCATACGAACTAGAAATATCGATAGGGAGGGTCTTAGAAGGAAGTATCTCGTTGTATAAACGAATGTGTGGCGTGCGGTTAATAATAAGGCTATCGAGCATGAAGTTCAAACCCGACATAAAACTGAGCAAGGCAATGAACATGGTAATACTAAACGTTACGCCAATGGCAGCAATAAGCGTTTGTCTCCATCGTGCCAGTAACAATGAGCGTGATACATCTGCTATTAATTTGTATCTCATTCAGTAGGTTTAATTATCTCATCATTGGCTGATAAACCTGAAAGGATCTCAATTTTTTTGTAATCCTTTAATCCGGTTTTAACAGCAACTTTATCGCCATTTGCTTTTATGATTATCGAATCGCCTATCAAATAGTTTCGTGGCACAAGCAGTGCCTTTTCTTTTGTTTGCAAAACAATATTGGCTTCAAAAGTAATGTTTGGATAAAGCACCTCGGGTTTTTGTATAAATTCGGCCTCCACCAAAAAAGTTTTGCTGCGCTCATTCATTAGTGGATCGATCTTAGTAACTTTCGCCTCAAATACTCTTCCTTTGTAACTATCAAGCGTAATTAGTACAGGTAAGCCTTTTTTTATTTTAAGAATGTCAAATTCGTCAACTTGCATTTCTAGTACAAAATTACTTGCATCACCAATTACAGCAAGCGGTGTTTGCAATCCAACAATTTCGCCTTTCGACTTTGGTAAACTATAAATTATCCCATCAATTTCACTACGCAAAGTAAAATCACCCTCAAGTTTTGAGGAGATCATTAAGTTCTTTTTTGATTGTTGTGAATTAAAATCAAGTTGGCGTTTAAGATCGTCATGTCTTACTAAAGAAGAATAATAAGCGTTTTTAGAATTTTGATATGCCAGTTCGCGATTTTCTAATTCCACTTTAGTTCCAATTTGATCTTGCCATAAGTTTTTCTGACGAAAGTAAAGCGCCGAATCGTTCTTCATTTTATTTCTTGACAGGTCGATCAATTGTTTTACTTCATTCAATTTCCCTTGATTGGCATTTACATCGGCAAATTGCGCTGCCAATTCAGCGTTTTCTTTATTTAGTTTTTGTGTTTCATTTGAGATGGATAGAATAGGGTCGCCCTTTTTTACACTATCACCTTCCGTAACAAAAATATTTTCAATGATGCCGTTAACGATAGCAAATGCCTGGTATTGATTTTTACTTTTGGCAATGCCCGATGCGTAAATGGATTCAGAAATTGATTCTTCCGTTGGTTTGGTTCTTTCTACTTTGTCTTTGCAGGCAAAAAGGAAGAGAAAAGGGATGATAAATAGTTTTTTCATTGCGTAGTAAAAGTAGTGATTTGATAAGGGAAAAAGATGACGAAGCTCAGTATAATACATGATTGAGATCGCAAAAATTAATTATAAAAAAACCCCGACGCTTTCGGCCGGGGTTTCATTTTTATCCTAAATATTGTTGCAGTAATTTGCTTCTGCTACTATGTCTTAATCGGCGAATAGCTTTTTCCTTTATTTGGCGAACACGTTCGCGGGTAAGGTCAAATTTATCTCCAATTTCTTCCAAAGTTAATCCATGGTTCAAACCAATTCCGAAGAATAATTTTACCACGTCTCTTTCTCTTTCAGTTAAAGTACTTAATGCTCTATCAATTTCTTTGCTTAACGATTCGTTCATCAAACCAATATCTGCTTTTGGCGAATCGTGATTGATCAATACATCTAATAAGCTGCTTTCTTCACCATTAGCAAAAGGCGCATCCATACTTACATGGCGTCCGCTTACTTTCATGGTATCGCTTACTTTGTCAATTGGTAAGTCAAGCATATCTGCTAATTCTTCAGCGCTTGGCTCACGCTCAAACTGCTGCTCTAATTTGCTGTATGCTTTGTTGATCTTATTTAATGAACCTACTTGGTTCAAAGGTAAACGTACAATACGGCTTTGCTCGGCCAAAGCTTGTAAAATGCTTTGACGGATCCACCAAACTGCATATGAAATGAATTTGAAACCGCGGGTCTCGTCGAAACGTTTTGCCGCTTTAATTAAACCTAAATTTCCTTCGTTGATCAAATCAGGAAGGCTTAAACCTTGATTTTGATATTGCTTTGCTACCGATACTACGAAACGAAGATTAGCACGGGTTAATTTTTCTAACGCTCGTTGGTCACCATCTTTGATCTTTTTTGCTAAAATTACTTCTTCTTCGGCGGTGATCAATTCTTCACGGCCAATTTCCTGAAGGTATTTGTCTAAAGAGGCACTTTCACGGTTAGTGATCGATTTGGTAATTTTGAGTTGTCTCATTCTTACGGTTGTGTTGTTTATCCACCGAAGCTCTTCGTTCGCCGTAGTTTAAACGGAGGCGAATAACGGAGGTGGGTTGTGTTAAAAAACAAAATTAATAAAAAAAATAACTTGGCATAATCTAAATTAGACCAATGCTATTAGTATAACGAACAATCGCCTAAAAAGTTTCAGAAAATGGGTTGGGATTCCAGTAATTATACAAATTTTTCGCCTTTATTAACTTTTACGTCGTTAACAAAGTTGCGAATTTGTTGTTCGTCTGCTTTTTTACAGATCATGAGGATATTGTCGCTTTCCACTACTATGTAGTCTTCCAGCCCTTGTAGTACAACCAGTTTATCTTTTGGAACATGTACAATGCAATTTTTGCTATCATACACCATTACATTCTTTCCAATAACGGCGTTCTGTTTTTTGTCTTTAGTAATGTGTCCGTAAATACTGCCCCAAGTTCCCAGGTCGCTCCATCCAATAATGCTCGAACGCACATAAACATTGCTGGCTTTTTCCATCACACTGTAATCAATTGAAATATTTTTACAGGTATTATAAGCGCGGGTAATGAATTCTTTTTCTTTGGGCGTATTGTAAACGTTATTGCCTTCTTTGAACACATTGGCCAATTCAGGATCATGCGTTTCAACGGCTTTTAAAATGCTTTTAGTGCTCCATATAAAAATGCCCGAATTCCATAAAAAGTCGCCACTTTCTACAAAAAATTTAGCCATATCATGATCGGGCTTTTCGGTAAACGTTTTTACTTTATAAATACGTTTATCCTTTTCCTCTTTATCGCTTTCTTTAAATTGAATATAGCCGTAACCGGTATCAGGCCTAGTAGGTTTAATGCCTAAGGTTACCAAGCAATCCTCTTCTGAAGCTTTTTTGATGCAAGCTTTCATGGCTTTTACATACGTTTCTTCTTTTTTAATAAGATGATCGCTGGGAGCAACAATTGTTACAGCATTAGGATTTAACTTATGGATCTTATAAGAAGCATAAACGATACAAGGCGCTGTGTTTTTACGAGCAGGCTCGCACAATACGTTTGCTTTGGGGAGCTTTGGCAATTGTTCTTTAACAAGTTTCTCGTACGAGATGCTGGTTACTACAAATATGTTTTCCGGTGGACAGATCTTTAAAAGCCTATTAAAGGTTTGTTGGATCAATGTTTGTCCGCTTCCTAATACGTCTAAAAACTGTTTAGGATGCTGAGTGGTGCTCATTGGCCAAAAACGGGTGCCAACACCGCCGGCCATGATTATAGCGTAATTATTGCTCATTTAGGGACCGTAAAAGTACGAAAATTGTGGATAAGTAGTAGTAAATTAGTTATATTAAAGTTAATTACGTACATTTGTGGCCTGTTCAATAAAAGTTTATCGGCGAGTTCTAGTCGGCCATTGTGCGTTAACTGCGGTAAATTTTTTGGTAAGCAGTTAATTATAAATAAAAAATCAGTAAAATGACATTTAAAGAGCTTGGGCTCAATGATGCCCTAATGAAAGCTATTGAGGATCTTGGATTTGAAAATCCAACCCCAATTCAGCTACAAACCATTCCATTATTAACAGGTAAGCAAACCGATGTGGTTGCCCTTGCCCAAACCGGTACCGGTAAAACGGCCGCTTTTGGATTACCTATTTTAAACACAATTGACACTACAAGTCGCGATACGCAGGCTTTAGTATTAGCGCCTACCCGTGAATTATGCGTGCAAATTTCAAATGATATTAAGAAATATGCAAAGTATATGAAAGGCTTAAGCGTTGCTACTGTTTATGGTGGTGCAAGTATTGTAAATCAAATGCGCGATATTAAGCAAGGAACGCAAATTATTGTTGCAACTCCGGGTCGTTTGGTTGATCTTATTGAGCGCAGAGCCGTAAAATTACAAACCATTAAAACGGTTGTATTAGATGAGGCCGATGAAATGTTGAACATGGGCTTTAAAGATAGCTTAGATGTAATTTTAGAACAAACTCCGGAAGGAAAAAGCACTTGGTTGTTTAGTGCAACCATGCCGCGTGAAGTAGAGCGTATTTCTAAGAATTACATGAGTAATCCGATTGAGGTTAGTTCTGGTAAACGTAATGAAGGTGCTGCAAATATCAGTCACGTTTATTACCAAGTAAATTCTCGCGATCGTTATTTAGCATTAAAACGTATTGCCGATTTTTATCCTGAGATATTTGGTATTGTATTTTGCCGTACAAAAGCAGAAACACAAGAAGTGGCAGATGCTTTGATAAAAGATGGGTACAGTGCTGATGCTCTACACGGTGATCTTTCGCAAGGTCAACGCGACTTAGTAATGAAACGTTTCCGTAACCGTACTTTGCAAATGTTGGTTGCTACCGACGTTGCAGCGCGCGGTATTGATGTGGATTCGGTTACACACGTAATTAATTATAATTTACCTGAGGATATTGAAAGTTATACGCACCGTACCGGAAGAACTGCTCGTGCAGGAAAATCGGGTATGGCAATTGCTATTATTACAGGAAGAGATTCGGGAAGAATTAAAGACATTGAGCGCATCATTAACAAAAAGTTTGAGCGTGGTGTTTTACCTGATGGTTTCCAAGTAACAGAAAAACAATTATTTCACTTAGTGAAGAAATTGCATGATGTTGAGGTAAAAGATGAAGAGATCGAAAAGTAT
>JAGPDW010000160.1:0-6852 GCA_018057345.1 Bacteroidia bacterium
TCACTCCATGTTTGCGCATTGGCTATTCCCATACCCAATAGTGCTAATGCAAGTAGTTGTTTTTTCATGTATTGTTTGTTTAGGTGTAAATTATTAAAACGATTTATAAAAGGCCAAACCAAAGGTATAAAATTTCCATTTCAGTTGCAATATGAGCTAGGTCATAATATTAATGCGCTTTATTTTATCGAATTCATTTCTTTATTAAATTATAAGTATTTAGAGGCCAAAGTCTTATTTGCTATCAATGCAAGTGGCAAATGTTTATTACTATACACGATGCAATTTAGTATTTTTGCATGTTCATGTTAAATAGGTTCCTGCCTGAGGTTTTTTCAAAACTGGAAATTTCTAATTCCGGGAGGGATTTCTTTGTCAAAGGTTTAGCAGGATCAGGAATTCACTTTGTTTTAGCCAACATTTTTGATGATCAAAAAAGGAATTTGATCTTAATTAAGAACGATCGCGAAGAAGCGGCCTATGCGTTCAACGATCTGCAACAAATTCTTGGAGAAAAAAATGTTCAATTCTTCCCGCAATCATACAAACAACCTTACGAACCCGAAAAAACCGCGAATGCTAATATTCAAGAACGCGCTGAGGTATTAAGTTTATTAAGTAGCGAAAAGTATAATGGTATAGTTGTAACATACCCCGAAGCACTGTGCGAAAAAGTAACGCTTAAAAAAGAACTTCAACAAAATATTCTTCAAATAAGGAAGGGTGAGAAATTGTCGGTTGAATTCATCAGCGAATTCTTATATTCTTATAATTTTTTGCAAAGCGATTTTGTATATGAGCCCGGCCAATTCTCTATTCGCGGAGGTATTATTGATATTTATTCGTTCGCCAACGAATTCCCTTATCGTTTAGAATTATTTGGCAATGAAGTGGAAGCTATCAAAACTTTTGATCCTGCTAATCAATTGTCGCTAAAGAATTTTGATTTTGTTACCATCATTCCAAATATTAATACATCCATTCTAAAGGAAGAAAGAGGATTCTTACTCAATTATTTTTCATTAGAGCATACTGTTATTGCCATCGAAAGTGCGGAGCGTATATTTTCTATTTTTGATAAAATGTATTCAAAAGCGTTGCATGCGTTTGAACATTACCAAGGCGAGATCAAACAAATTGAACCTCAAATGTTGTATGGAAATGCCGATGAATTCAAAAACGCACTTTCATCGTATTCCATCCTTGAATTTGGATTACAAAATATTTTGACTCATACAGTAAAGGAATTCAACCAAGCACCGCAACCGATCTTTAATAAGAATTTTGATCTGCTCATCTCCAATCTAAAGGAAAATAAAACAAAAGGCTATCAAAATTTTTTTTTAACGGAGAATAGAAAACAAGCCGATCGTTTGATCACCATATTTAATGATATGCTCGCCAAAGAGCATCGTACATACGAAACACTCATTGATTATTTGCCATTAAATATCCATGAGGGTTTTGTGGATCATGATCTAAAAATTGCGGTTTATACCGATCATCAGATCTTTGAAAGACATCATCGCTATAAATTAAAGGAAGTAAGGAACAAAACGAGTGAGGCCCTTACATTAAAAGATATTTTGATGCTTAATCCGGGCGATTATGTAACCCACATCGATCACGGAATTGGACGCTTCGGTGGATTGCAAAAACTTAATGTTAGGGGAAAGGAGCAAGAAGCAGTACGCTTATTATATAAGGATAACGATATTTTATTTGTTAGCATTCACAACTTACACCGCATTAGTAAATTTAGTGGCAAAGAGAGTAATGTGCCGCGTTTAGATAAATTAGGTAGCACACATTGGAGCACCCTCAAGTTAAAAACAAAACGCAAAGTAAAAGAAGTCGCCTTCGACCTAATTAAATTATACGCCAAACGAAAAGCAAATAAAGGGCATGCATTCTTAAAAGACAATTATCTACAACATGAATTAGAAGCGTCGTTTATTTACGAAGACACACCCGATCAGGTAAAAGTTACAGCAGATGTAAAACGCGATATGGAACGATCTCAACCAATGGATCGTTTGATATGTGGTGATGTTGGCTTTGGTAAAACAGAAATTGCCGTTCGTGCGGCATTTAAAGCTGTGTGCGATAGTAAACAAGTTGCTATTTTAGTTCCTACAACAATTTTGGCATATCAACATTACAAAACCTTTAAAGACAGGTTAAGAGGCTTGCCATGTAATGTAGATTATATCAATCGTTTTCGTTCGGCCAAAGAACAAAAGGAGGTACTTCAAAAATTGGAGCAAGGAAAAATTGATATTGTTATCGGCACTCATAAGATCATTGGTAAAGATGTAAAATTCAAAGATCTTGGTTTATTAATAATTGACGAAGAGCAAAAATTTGGCGTGGGCGTAAAAGATAAATTAAAAGTGTTCAAAGAAAATATTGATACGCTTACATTAACAGCTACACCAATTCCACGCACACTTCAATTTAGTTTAATGGGCGCTCGCGATCTTTCAGTAATTTCTACACCGCCGCCAAATCGCTTTCCGGTGCAAACCGAATTGCATTTGTTTGATGAAGAACTGATCCGCGATGCTATTAGTTTTGAATTGCAAAGAGGGGGACAGGTATTTTTTGTACATAATAAAGTAAATAACATTCAAGAAATAGCCGGAACCATTCAGCGTTTAGTTCCTGATGCACGAATTGCTATTGGGCACGGGCAACTTGACGGTGATAAATTGGAAGAAGTGATGTTGGCATTTATTGAAGGAGAATTTGATGTTTTAGTAGCAACAACCATCATCGAAAGTGGAATTGATATTACGAACGCAAATACTATAATAATTAACGATGCGCAAAATTTTGGGTTGAGCGATCTGCATCAAATGCGAGGAAGGGTAGGGCGAAGCAATAAAAAAGCGTTTTGTTATTTATTAGCTCCACCACAAAGTGTTTTAACTTCCGAAGCACAAAAACGTTTAAGAGCTCTGGTAGAGTTCAATGAACTTGGAAGTGGTTTTCAAATTGCCATGCGAGATCTGGATATTCGCGGCGCAGGAAATTTACTGGGCGCCGAACAAAGTGGCTTTATAAATGATATGGGTTTTGACACCTATATGAAAATATTGAACGAAGCTGTGAATGAATTAAAAGAAGAGGCTTGGTATAAAGAAACGGTTGGCGAAGATGGAACAACAAATGCCTCAGTTTTCTCACGCCAGTTTGTAAAAGAAACTATTATTGATTCGGATCTTGAATTATTGATCCCCGATGAATACGTTAATAGTTTAACCGAGCGCTTGGTTCTTTACAGGGAATTAGACAATATTGTGAACGAGGAAGATCTTGTGAAGTATGAAGAGAATTTAAAGGATAGATTTGGTCCTGTTCCAACACAAGCTATCGAATTGATCAATTTAGTGCGCATGCGTTGGAGGGCCATGAAAATTGGCTTCGAAAAAATGACCTTAAAGAATGGCAAAATGCTGGCATATTTTGTAAGTAATAAGAACAGCGATTACTTTGCTTCCGAAAATTTTAAAACTGTGCTGGCTTACGTTCAAAAATTCCCATCGCTTTGTACACTTAAGGAGCAAAATAATAAATTGCTTTTAACCATAGAAGATGTAACTTCGATAAATAGAGCAGATGAGATCTTAAAAAGTATTACCGCCTTATTAGAAAAAAATGAGCAATTGGCTGAATAAGATACGATCGAATTCAAAAGGGATCATTTATATACTCTTTGTGTATATTATTGCGCAATTCTTGTGGTGGGAGATATTAATGGTAAGGCAAAACAATGCTTTGTTAGAAGAAAAGCAAAAAGTATTAGAGCTTACTATTTCTGATACAGAACGGTTGCAAGCAGAAATTGATAAGCTTCAAGAAAGTAAGATCCAAAAAACATACATGGTGGTGGGCGAAGGAACTATTTTTTTATTGCTTTTATTATATGGGATCAATTTGATACGTAAAGCAAACAGAAAAGAACATGAGTTACTCGATCAAAAAAATAATTTCTTATTAAGCATCACACACGAATTAAAAACACCTTTGGCAACAACAAAATTGCAATTGCAAACATTAAAAAAGCATCAATTAGCACATGAAAAACAACAAGAACTCATCGAAATAGCCATCAACGAAAACGAACGCTTGAATTCTTTGATAGATAATGTTTTATTGGCAACTCGTATGCAAGAGAACGAGTATCACATGGCAAAGGAGCGAGTTGATCTGAGTGATCTTATTACAAAAATTGCAACAGCAAGTTATAGGAGTTCGTTGGAATCGGGAAATTTAAAGTTGATCATAGAACCATCAGTTTTGTGCGAAGTGGACAAACTCGCTTTTCCTTCCATCCTTACAAATTTAGTGGATAATGCGTTTAAGTATTCGGGCGAGTTGATGAATGTTGAAATTAAATTAAAAAAGAAATCGAGTGGAATTGTTTTGGAAGTGAGTGATAGAGGCATGGGGATAAAAGACAGTGAGAAGAATAGGATCTTCGATCAGTTTTACAGGAGCGGAAGCGAAGAAACCCGAAAGACAAAAGGCACGGGCTTAGGATTGTTCATCGTAAAATACTTAATTGAGAAGCATGGAGGAACTATTGCTGTAAAAGATAATTCCCCAAATGGCTCTGTATTTGAAATTCATTTGAATTGAAATTTATTAAATTCATAATCATTTTTGTTGCAATTCTAACTTTGAGTTCGTGCAACTCTTCTCATCCAGATAAAGAAGGTGTTGAGGTTATAGATCTTTATAAAGACACTACCATAAAATATGCGCGTAGATTTTTAATTGATCATGGCAAAGGTTTTAAAGTGATCCATATTTTGGCCAACAGAGAAACAAGTGATACTAGTGCCACATTTATTTTGTACGATTCCGTTAGGCCGCAATTGCATTACAAAAATTCACACTTTATAAAAACACCTTGCACGCGTATCATTGCATTAAGTAGTATTTATGCAAATATGATTGCGGAAGTAGGAGGTTTAAAGAGTATTATAGCGATTGAAAATGTAGACTACTATAATAACAGCGGAATAACAAAGGCGGTTGAAGCCGGCAGGATCTTTCAGGTTCAAAGAAACCCCGAGATAGATAAGGAAGCTGTTTTAAAATTAAAACCTGATGTTATTTTTGCTTTTGGCATGGGTGGCTCTTCCGGTGATTTTGATGCCAAGATCGTAGAGAGTGGAATTCCGGCAGTAATTAGTTTAGACCATTTAGAGCGTTCGCCTTTGGCAAGGGCGGAGTGGATCAAATTCTTCGCCGCCTTTGTAAATAGATCGAATGAAGCAAATATTATTTTTACAGAAGTGGAAAAAGATTACGATGAGCTGAAAGCTTTGGCAAGGAACTATACGGATAGACCAAATGTATTAACCGAATTGAAATTTGGAGATACTTGGTACGTTCCCGGAGGAAAAAGTTACATGGCACAATTAATAAATGATGCTAATGGAAATTATTTTTGGAGCAATGATACCGCAAGCGGAAGTTTGCCTTTAAGCTTTGAGGCGGTATTTAAAAAAGCGCAAAAGGCCGATCTTTGGTTAAATGTTTCAATGTGTACTACAAAGCAGCAAGTAATTGCGCAAGACAAACGCTATGCCGATTTTGAAGCCTATAAAAAGAATAGTATTTACAATAATAATTTATATTGCAATAAATTGAAGTACTCCACATATTGGGAAACAGGCATGATCTATCCAAATAGGATTTTAAGTGATATGATCCAAATGTTCCATAAACAAGCAAAGGATAGCTTAGATCGCCCGTTTTATTATTATAAGCAAGTAAATTGAAAGGCGGCTTTAAACATATTTTACTATTAGTTGGCGTTTTGATTATCGCTTTTGTAGCGAACATACTTTTGGCAGGTTCCTCTGTTTTAAAATTTTCTGAACTCAATTTCGACGATTATATATTTAGGAATATTCGTTTATCAAAAGCATTAACCGCTTTATTATGCGGAATAAGTTTGCCAATTGCAGGACAAATTCTACAGGTCTTATTTAGAAATCCATTAGCGGGACCTTATGTTTTGGGAATAAGTTCGGCGTCCAGTTTAGCGGTAGGCATAGCCATAATGGCCTTAAATGCATTTGGAGTGATGGGATATGTGTTCTTTTCAAAAACGGCTATTATTATTGCGGCATTTGCCGGGAGTTTATTATGCACCTTTATAATTTTATTCGTCGCTAAAAAAGTAAGTAGCAATGTGTTCTTATTATTGATCGGTTTAATGCTTGGGCAAATTTTTGGGGCCCTCGAATCTTTCGTGGAATATTTTTCTACCGACAAAGGTTTGCGCGAATTTGTGATGTGGAGTTTTGGTTCGTTGGGTAATTCAACTTACACCGACATAACCATTTTTTCATCGATCGGAGTTATTTTAATTGCTACACTTTTTATGCTCACCAAACCATTCCAGGTTTTTTTAATGGGGCAAAATTATGCCAATGCTTTAGGAATTGATTTTGCAAGATATAGGATCTATTTTATTGTGATCTCATCTTTACTTACGGCTTTGGCAACAGCGTTTTGTGGCCCAATTGCTTTTGTTGGACTTTCTATTCCTATTATGACAAGGTTAATTTATAAGACCTCCGATCAGAAGTTTCAATTAACCGCGTGTTTATTGTTAGGAGGAATCACCATGTTAGTATGCGATACCTTATGTTATACAATTTTGCCGGACCGAGTAATTCCTATTAATGTGATCACAACGTTATTTGGTTCACCATTCATTATTTATTTACTATTTAAAACACGTAATTGGTAGTGGAAGTGACACTAAACATAAAGAATTTAAGCATTGGTTATGTTTCAAAAAAACAAACAACGGTTGTTTATAAAGAT
>JAGPDW010000024.1:0-23550 GCA_018057345.1 Bacteroidia bacterium
CTTTTAGAGAGAACGTTCGTTACAGGAATATCGCTAATGTTCTTTATGCCGCTATTATACCAAGTAAATACATGGTCCTTATTTACCTTTCCTAAAGTGAATATACTTTCTTCGGAGGAAACACCTTTCCAACAAGTTCCAAAAAAATCACACTCGTATGGCGAGAAGCAATGTTTACCAATATCTACATTTGGAATAACATTTTGCTCGATCACTTCGTTGGCTTCTGTTAATCGGGCTTGAATGTATTCGTAATTTTTCAACGCATCTTTTATTATGCTTCGGCGTTTAAATAAATTCTTTACATCTAATATCCCGTCAAACACATAGCCATCATTAATAGTGACAATAAAAAAATCTTTTAACTCAGGCAACGTATTCTTCACAACATAATATTGCAAGCAAGCATCTTTAATATAGATCTCAGAAATTTTTACCGAACTTTTTACTTCGTAAGCAAAATACCCTTCATTGGTTAATACCAAAATATCAACCATTACCATCACGCCATTATATACTATGGTTGCTTCGTAAATAACAGGCGTGCGTTTTTCGATCAACTCTTTGGTGTATTCTATAGCTCTACCTTTGTTTTGATCGGTTTCAACAACATTTATTCCTCCCGGAAATAATTGCTGAGCTAAAGCGCCAATATCATGTCCGCGTTTGAACGTGAGTTGTTTATCAACGCTAGGTTTATCTCGTAAATAATAATGATTCTTGTAAAAAAAGAAAGCTTTACGGCACTGCTCAAATTTTAAGAAGGCTGTTTTGCTGATGTAATTGCCTGCCACTATAAACTCTTAAGTTGTTGGATAGTAGAAACAGGATCTTTAGAACCAAAAACTGTATTTCCTGCAACTAAAACGTTGGCTCCGGCATCTACTAATTTTTTGTAATTGTTGAGGTCTACTCCCCCATCAATTTCAATAAGCGCGTTTGAATTATGTTTCTTTTTAAGTTCTGCCAATTGCTTTACCTTGTTATAAGTATTCTCAATAAATTTTTGTCCGCCAAAACCGGGGTTCACGCTCATCACACAAATAAGATCTATGTCTTTAATTATATCTTCCAACAAATGCGCAGAGGTATGCGGATTAATGGCCACACCCGCTTTCATTCCCAAACTTTTTATATTTTGAATGCTGCGATGTAAATGCGTACACGCTTCATAATGCACAGTTAATACTTCTGCTCCGGCATCTTTAAACGCTTGCGCGTATCTATCCGGATCAACGATCATTAAATGTACATCCAAAGGTTTTTTAGCATGCCTTTGTATTGCTTTTAAAACCGGAAAGCCAAAAGAGATATTTGGAACAAATACGCCATCCATAATATCTATATGAAACCAATCGGCTTTAGAGTTATTGATCATTTCGCAATCGCGCTGGATGTTTGCAAAATCGGCCGATAAAATGGAAGGGGCTATAAGGTGTGACATAATATGCTACAAAGTTACAATATTCTCCTAAAGTAATGGTAATGTGGAAGTTTTGCGGCTAAATGTTTAAAATATTTCATTTGTTAAACTACTGATAACCAGACCTTAATTTGGGTTTTGGACAAAAAAATTGTATATTCGTCTATCAAAAAATTAAACCTTTTATAAGTAATACCGTCAAACCTCGTATAAAGCAAAAAACAACATGAAAACAACCAAATTTATTTTAGCTACTGCAGCACTATTAATGGTAGGCTCAATGGCTTTCACATCTTGTAAAAAGAAACAAGCATTTAAAGAAGAGAATGGACAATCGTCGGAAGATAACCGTAACGTGCAAACAGAAAATGATGCAGCCGTTAACGAGATCAATACCGAGGTTGGTAACGTTGCTAATATGCACGGAAGAGGTGAATCGGCAAACGGCATTAATGCTATTCATAATGCATTAGGAATTACTGCAACAGGTTATACCGTTAACTTAGCCGATACAGCTAATGGAAGTATTACCATTACGTATAACGGAACTGTGGTGAACAACCGTAAACGTGAAGGCAGTATCAAATTAACTATCCTTGATTTTACAAATGGTAAACGTTGGAAACAAGCAGGTTGTATAGTACAAGTTGAATATATGGACTACAAGATCACACGTGCATCGGATGGTAAGTTCATTAAATTAAATGGTAAACAAAATCTTACTAATATTTCCGGTGGAACTTGGTGGGAATTATTGATCATCAAAACACAAACAAGTTTAGCTAGCTCAGTTACAAGTGTTGGTGGTTTAAATGTAACATTTGATGATGGCAAAACTGCTGTGTATAATATCAATCGTAAATTCACTTATACATTACCGGGTGGTATCTTAACTTGCACAGGCGAAGGAATTGGTTCATCTGAATCATTGAACAGCTTAGAAAATTATGGTACAACTCGTGATGGTGATGTTTTCACTAGCCAAGTAACAACTCCAATTGTTTGGAACTGGACTTGCGGATGGTGGGCTCCAACTCAAGGCGCTGTTGAAGTAAAAGTTGATAGCAAAGAATTTTCGTTGAACGTAACTTTTGCGGTTGACTCGGGCGGAACACCAGTTTCAGTTGCAGCAAACACTTGCGCTTACGGATGGAAAGTTGAGTGGAAACACAAGAACAAGACCAAGAAAAAAGTAATTGGTTACAATTAATCCATAAAATAAATTTTTAAAGAGCCCTTCTCGAAAACCGAGAGGGGTTTTTTTTGTGGGGCGGAGCGGGGGCTTATCCTCCTCTTTAGAGGAGGTGTCACGAAGTGACGGAGGAGTATTTCATCCTCCTGATAGAATCCTCCGTCGCTCCGCGACACCTCCTTTTTCAAAGGAGGATAATCCCCCGGGCTCCTTGGTAAAAAATGGCAACCCATAAATAACAGAATGACCCTTTTTGTTAAACGGCATCATTCTTGCATCAAAAATTGTAACTTAGTATACCAATGAAAAAAATTCTTCTCATCCTTTTAGTGATTTTCGCTTCGCAAGCATTTGCACAACAATCTATGAGTGCCAATACTTCATCCGTTTCTAATTGTCTTTGCACAGGTAATATGTGGGATCTTTCAATACCATTTAAACCAAATGTTACATTTACGCAAACCGGGGTAACGCATCGCATTTTGTTCACCAATTATAATTTCAATATTCCTGCCTCATGTACTGTAACAGGATACGAAGTAAGTTTTTCGTATACCAGCAACATAACTAATCACATCGTAAGAGATTCGATGGTGTATTTATTGAACGCTAATAACATTGCAGGGATCTCTCAAGAATTACTAACTCCTAATTACGTTGGCAATGGAAACATCACCTTTGGCGATCCAACTAATTTATGGGGCGTATGGTTAGGCGCTCCCGATATAAATAATCCGGGTTTTGGATTTAATTTCAAATTATATTCAGCTAACCAAGGCGTTAAATTTGGTTTTACAAATGGTGCAACTATTACTATTCATTATATTCTTGCAAGCGGAATCAAAGAATCGCAAAGCGGAAGCGCTACCACAAAAGTATTTTTAAATAAAAAGAATGTAGTATTAAGCACGGACCTTCCAGAACATTCGGAAGTAACTATTTACAATATCCTCGGAACAAAATTAGTATCCACGCGTTTAGATTCAAACTCAAGCAAGGAATTAGATCTTTCGAATTTGAGTGAGGGGATGTATGTTTATACAATTAGATCAGGGAATAAAGAAAGATCAGGGAAGTTTATTTTGGAGTAACCCACTTTTTTTAACCACAGAGCGCTAACGCTTCACAGAGTTTTCACAGAGGACACAGAGATATACTAAACAAAAAAAGCTCAGCAATTGCTGAGCTTTTTTTGTTTCTCCGTGACCTCTGTGAGACCTCTGTGTAGCGCAGCGCTCTGTGGTTAAATGACTGTTATCCAAACGCATTAAACCCAGTAACATCCATTCCTGTTATCAGTAAATGAATATCATGTGTTCCTTCGTAAGTAATTACACTTTCTAAATTCATCATGTGACGCATAATTGGATATTCGCCTGTAATTCCCATACCGCCATGAATTTGACGAGCCTCGCGTGCAATTTGTAAAGCCATATTTACATTATTACGTTTGGCCATACTAATTTGCGCAGGCGTTGCGCGGTTCTCATTTTTTAAAACTCCTAAACGCCATGTAAGCATTTGTGCTTTGGTGATCTCGGTGATCATCTCTGCTAATTTTTTTTGTGTTAATTGAAACGCGCCAATTGGTTTTCCAAATTGAATACGCTCTTTGCTGTAACGCAATGCGCTATCGTAACAATCCATCGCTGCACCAATCACTCCCCATGCAATTCCAAAGCGTGCGCTGTTCAAACAACCTAAAGGACCTTTTATTCCTTTTACATTTGGGAAAATATTTTCTTTCGGAATTTTTACATTATCAAACACTAATTCTCCGGTAGAGCTTGCGCGTAAACTCCATTTACCATGTGTTTCAGGTGTTGTAAATCCTTCCATGCCACGCTCAACTATCATTCCACGAATATCGCCCGCTTCATCTTTTGCCCACACAACGGCTATATCTGCAAAGGGTGAATTACTGATCCACATTTTTGCACCATTCAATAAATAATGTGTGCCTTTATCTTTAATGTTAGTGATCATGCCACTTGGATTACTTCCATGATCGGGCTCTGTTAATCCAAAGCAACCCATTATATCTCCGGCTGCTAATTTTGGAAGGTATTTCTTTTTTTGCTCTTCGCTACCGTACGCATAAATTGGATACATCACTAAACTACTTTGTACCGATGCTGTAGAACGCAAACCACTATCGCCTCTTTCTAATTCTTGCATGATCAAACCATATGAAATTTGATCTAAACCCGGACCACCATACTCAGAAGGAATATACGGACCAAACGCGCCAATTTCTGCCAAACCTTTGATCCATTGCTTTGGGAATTTTGCGTTTTGACATGCCTCTTCTACAATTGGAGTTACTTCCTTTTTTACCCAAGCGCGGGCGGTTTCACGGATCAATTTATGTTCATCGCTTAATAGTTCGTCCATTAAGTAATAGTCGTGTGCCTGAAAATTATCGCTAGCCATATAAATTTAATTTTTACAAATTTACGGAAAAGGAATGGGAATAAAAGAATTTAAACACTATTTAGATGCCCCAAATATTGATCTTAAATTATTATTATTTGGGCGCCTTATCGCGCTTTCTCTCCAAGCCGGCTTAAATTTTGCAGTGTTTGTAGGGCTCCGGTAGCTTCGTTCAGTTTCCCTTCAAAAAGTATTTTTAATTAGGTCTTTATTATTATTATGCGCCTTATCGGGCCATCGGCTTTAGCCAACTTGTAAAGCATAAATGCCGTGCCACCGCACATTGCCACGCAAACGTGTGCGTGGTCTTTTGCCTTATGGGCAAGCTTACTCACGAGCTCGCTCAAAAGTCCACTGGACTTTTGCCGTGCCACGTTGCGGCATTAATGCTTTACTTCGTTGGGCTATCGCCTCTGTCCCGGGCGTGGCAGTACGGTAAAAGAGGCAGGCAGATTCAGGGAAAAGATTTACAAGTTTACTTTATTTCTTCAAAATCAATATAGTCGCCATCCGTAGAATTTGCCTTTGGAGACTTATTTTGCTTTGGATCGGATTCCACTGTAACACTACCCTCAGGCCTGGTAGATTGGCTATGATTATGCGTTTCGTACTTGTTATAGATCACCGTTTTTTTTACGCTCGCGCCTCTAAACATGCTTACAATTTTGTAAACAACCCAGATGATGATTATGGTCCAAATAACGTCGCGCATGATACAGCAAATATCGTAAGAATTTTGTGAATGTAAATGCCTTTAGAATAAATTGTGAGTACGTTTGGCCGCCATTTTGACGAACGATTTAATTTCACTAAATTAGAGCAAACATTCACCACCATGACATCAAAGACCTTAAAGAAAAAAGTTATTGAATACATCAACCATGCCGAAGACAATGTAATTGAAGCTGTATATAAAATGCTTAAAATATATGAAGATGGTGATGGCAAAAGTTTAATGACGACACAACAAAAATCTGAGATCGAAAAACGATCTGCTTTATACAAGCAAGGTAAGCTCAAAACATCCTCATGGGTTGACGTAAAAAAACGCACCCGAGCCGCTTAATTTTCAATGTCTTTTAAAATAGAAATAACTACCCTTGCGGAAGAAGAGTATTCTTCTGCTTTTCATTATTACGAACAACAACTCTCAGGGCTAGGAGATAAATTCGAAAAAGAAACTGAGCTTTTAATGGATAAACTCAAGGTAAATCCATATCTGTTTCAACGCAAATACAAACATTATAGAGAAGCGTTATTTAAGCGCTTTCCTTATTATATAGTTTATGAAATTATGGATAGCTCAGTGATCATTCATTCCTTTTTTCACGCCAATCGTGATCCAAAAAGAAAGCTAAAAAGCCGAGCGTAATTGTTTTCTACTTGGTAATAGAATAAATTGTGAGTACGTTTGGCCGACCCGTTGGCCGATGGAACAGAAGACATTTTGATTAATTCTGTTATTTTCGTAAATTTAAATCATGCAAAAATCAACCATCATAGATGCACTAAACGAGTTCCCTAAAAAATTCAATCTTGACGAATTTCTTGAACGCCTCATTGTGATTGAAAAAATTGACGAAGGAATTGAAGAGGCTAAAGCCGGTAAAACCATTAGCCACCACAAGGTGAAAAAAATGGTACCTAAATGGCACAAATAAGTTGGACCAAAAATCGCTGAAAGACTTACGGGCAATTAACGATTATATTTCGCTTGACTCAACTTTCTATGCCGCTAGATTTATTAATAAGCTTATCCAAAGAGTTGACCAATTGATCGACTTTCCCGAATCCGGACGCATGGTACCGGAAAAAACTTAACTGAAATTAGAGAATTAATAGAAGGTAATTATCGAATTTTTTATCGACTAGGTAAAGGAAAGATAACCATTTTAAGAATTCACAATGCTGCAAGGAAAATTAAATAACTCTTATTTTATTCATCCGCTCACGCGTAATTTTAATTAACCTTGCTATGATTAATGTAAAATATAATCAGGAACGGATTAAAAATCCGCGCGAGCAGGGGTAATGAAAATGGCTTTATCATTAATTAGGAGTACAGTTGGCCGATAAATTGTTATTGATTTTATTTGGGATAGGTCAAATAGAGTGGGGAATAAAAAAGTTAACAGTAACCTCACTTGATTAATAGACTAAGTAAAACAGTAAGATCATATTCTAATAAATAGATGAGTCCAAAAAATAATAAAACCAATTCACTATCCGAAAAACATAAGAATCGGATGATTCAACTTTCATTAATAATAAGTGTACTGCAAATTATAGGGATGTTGCTTGAATATTCAAAAGTGTTCATGCTTTATCCATTGCCTCAAAAATTCATGCAAGCTTCAATTTTGGCAATCATATTAATATCTTTTGTTGTATTGTTAACCAATAAGAACAAATTCTATAAAATGAATTTCTTAATATTATCCTATTTCACAATTTGTAGTATCGTTTTTTCGTTTCTACTTTTCCCGGAATTTTATATCAATATCAACACAAGTAGAGATCTGTTTTTTATGCGAAATATGTTGTTTTTATATGCTTATATTGGCTTTGTAGGGTTAATTGCCGGCAGAAGACATATATGGATTCAAGGCTCGCTCGCAATCCTATATATGACCTTTGTGTTTATCGTCTCTGACAACAAATTTATGCAAAACAGTCTTCCCATATACTATTTGGCAACACTAGGGTTTTGCTGGGTAATGTCTAATACAGTAAAAAGTTTGGATAGCTACTTACATGAATTATCACTATCGAATAATTTAAACGAGAAATTACACGCAGATAGTATTATAAAAAGTAACAGATTGGAGTTATATTCTAAGTCAATTGTGGACCTATCAAATATAAAAAACGAGAAATCTGAAAATAAAATTAATGAAACTACAACATACAATCATATTGTAAAAACAATTTCAAAAACACTGAACATTAGCCGGGCGAGTATTTGGCTTTTTTCAGATGACAAAAAAAGTATTGTTAAAAAAGTTTTAATTGATGACGATAAATTTGATACAACTATAATGAAGTTACACGAGAAAGATTTTCCAAATTACTTTTCTGGTGTTTTAAAAATGCCTTATATACTGGCAAATGAAGCAGCAACTCATCAGTGCACTAAGGAATTCAATGAAGTATATTTGAAGCCATTAAACATATATTCCATGCTTGATTGCCCAATAAAACTAAACACAGAAGTTGTTGGTATTGTATGCTGCGAGAATAAAAACGAAATCAGAGAATGGAATCAAGAAGATCTATTATATGTACAATCCATTTCTGATTACATTGCATTGTATTTAAAAAACTCTCAGATCGAAACGCTTTTTTTGAAATTGGAAGAGAAAAACACTGAAATTTTAGACAGTATTAAATATGCAAGAAGGCTACAATCTGCCATTCTGCCTTCACCAAAATTGGTGGAAAAATATTTGGTTAATTCATTTGTTCTTTATAAACCAAAAGACATTGTTGCAGGTGACTTTTATTGGATGGAAGCAAGCGGTGAAAATATTCTATTTGCCGTTGCAGATTGTACAGGACATGGTGTTCCTGGAGCAATGATCAGTGTTGTTTGCCACAATGCTTTAAACAGGGCTGTGAAAGAATATAATCTTTTAGACCCAGGGCAAATACTTAATAAAACTAGAGAAATTGTTATTGAACAATTTGAAAAAAGTGAGGAAAATATTAATGATGGAATGGATATTTCTCTTTGCGTGTATAACCTGAAAGACAACTTATTAAAGTGGTCGGGCGCAAACAGTCCGTTACTGATACGCAATTCAAGCGGTATCAAAAAACTGCTTCCAACTAAGCAACCAATAGGTAAATACCCAAACCCTAAACCGTTCATTACTATGAATACAGAAATACAAAAAGGTGATTTAATTTATCTATACACAGATGGTTATATTGATCAATTCGGTGGAAAAAATGATAAAAAAATGAAGCAAAAGAGATTTACTGATCTTGTGAACGAATTTTATTACAAAGAATTATCGGAGCAAAAAATTCTATTTAATAACGCATTCGAAGAATGGAAGGGGCGTAGAGAGCAAATAGATGACGTTTGTATTATTGGCGTTCGCTTTTAATAAACAGTGTCCTTAGAATACTATCGGAAGCAACGGCACGCGTCGATTTTTGTCTCACTCCCTAAAAATTCCAGATCTCCCAACTTTTCTCAGCTTGCAATTGCAGCATGCTTAAACCATTAATGGTAGTTGCGCCTTGAGCTTTTGCTTTTTGCAAAAATAAAGTTTCTTCGGGGTTATAAATAAGATCGTAAACCAAATGTTGTGAGGAAATACATTCGTAAGGAATATTTGGGCACTCATTCACATTGGGGAATGTGCCAACAGGTGTTGTATTAATAATAAATTTACACGCGTTAAATAAACGTTCGTTCAAAGCTTCGTAAGGAAATGTGCCCTGGCGTTTTTTGCTGGTGCTTGCAAAAAAAACTTCTACGTTCAAACGGCGCAATACAAACACTACAGCTTTAGAAGCACCTCCTGTTCCTAAAATTAATGCGCGGCTGTGTTGCGGTTCTAAAAATGGTTTTATGCTGCTTGCAAAACCGTAGGCATCGGTATTATGTCCTATTAATTTTCCGTTGGTAATTTTTACACAATTTACCGCGGCAATTCCCCTGGCTTCAGGACTTAACTCATCTAAAAACGGAATGATACTTTCTTTGTACGGAATGGTAACATTAAAACCACGGAGCTCAGGGTTGCGCGTTAATACTTGTTTAATGTCTTCAATGTTCTCTAATTCAAAATTGGCGTACTCCAAATAATCTAAACCCAATTCCTTGAATTTTTTTTCGAAATAAGCTTTCGAAAACGAATGTGAAAGGTTTTTTCCTATGAGGCCGTATTCTGCCATTGGGCTTAGTAGATTTTGGTACAACTAATATACGGAATTTTTGTAGCGTAAGGGCGCGAACTAATATGTCGCCCCTAAAGGGGCTTTGCTGCTGTGTTGTATTATTGTTTACCGATATGCCGTCCCTACGGGACTGTTTCAAAACAACGAAATGAATTTCATATAATTTCCTAGCTCCGTAGGAGCGACATATCGGTAGCCCCCGAAGGGGGCGAAATACACAATGGTGATCAGAACCCCTTTAGGGGTGACATATTGGTTTAATGAAAAATAATAAAACCAACATATCGTCCCTACGGAACTTTTGTATAATGGAATGATGGCTTCTAAGATATGTCGTCCCTACGGACTGTTTTTTTACCGTACTGCCGCGTGAGCGTCCCGATAATTATCGGGAAAAGCGAAAAGCGCGACGGCGAGCGAACTTCCAGCTTATTTTGAGATGAGCCTCGCCGGCACGCCCAAATAATTTTTATTCCAAATACAGTCGTCCTTCGACTTCGCTCAGGGTGACACCCATTTACTTCCCAAACTTCCCTTTTAATGCTGCTAATGCCGATTTCATATCGTTAGGATCGTAACTTGCTTCTTCCTTTTTTACTTCTTTGGCTTTAACTGCTGTTACATTTCCTTCGCCTTTCATAGAGAGTGCAATGCGTTTGCGTTTTACATCCACTTCGGAAACATTTACCCAAACTTTTTGTCCTACCTTTACAATTTTGTTTGGATCATCCACAAAGGTATCGCTCAATTGCGAAATGTGAACTAAACCATCTTGATGAACTCCTACATCCACAAAAGCGCCAAAGTTTGTTACGTTGGTTACAATGCCCGGTAAACGCATGCCTTCGCGCAGGTCATCAATTTCATGAACGCTTTCATCAAAACTAAAGATCTCGAAACTTTTACGAGGATCTCGTCCCGGTTTTTCTAATTCATTTACAATATCTTTTAGCGTTGGTAAACCAACAGTTTCGGTAACGTAAGCAGTAAGTTGAATTTTTTTGCGAAGGTCTTTTTCCTTTATCAGATCATCAATGCCGCAATTCAAGTCGCTGGCCATTTTTTCTACAATATGATAACTCTCGGGATGCACCGAACTTTTATCCAGTGGATGAACGCCATCGCGAATACGTAAAAATCCTGCGCAGAGTTCAAATACTTTATCTCCCATGCGAGGTACTTTCATTATTTCTTTGCGCGATTTAAATGCGCCATGCTCGTTGCGATACTCTACAATATTTTGCGCCAGTGTAGGACCAATTCCTGAAACGTAAGCCAACAATTGTTTAGAAGCTGTATTCAACTCCACGCCTACTCCATTCACACAACTTCCAACCACATCATCCAATTTATCTTTTAGTAAATTTTGATCTACATCATGTTGGTATTGCCCAACGCCAATGGCTTTAGGATCTATTTTTACTAATTCCGCTAATGGATCTGTTAATCGTCTTCCAATAGAAACAGCGCCACGCACCGTGAGATCATGATTTGGAAATTCCTCGCGTGCCACATCCGATGCAGAGTAAACAGAAGCCCCTGCTTCATTTACCATAATCACAGGAATCGTTTTTGGAAGTACATCAATATTGCGAATAAATTGTTCGGTTTCGCGACCTGCAGTTCCGTTACCAATGGCAACGGCTTCTAAATTATGTTTGGCGCAAAAAGCCAATACCAAATTTTCCGCCTCTGTAACTTTGCGTTGGGGCTCGTGCGGATAAATTACAGTTTCTTCTAATAATTTTCCTTGCGCGTTTAGTGCAACCATTTTGCATCCGCTTCTAAAACCGGGGTCGAGTGCTAAAATAGCTTTTTGCCCAAGAGGCGATGATAATAATAACTCACGTAAATTATCGGCAAAAACCTGAATAGCTTTTTCATCGGCTTGTTGTTTGGTGAACAAACGTGTTTCGGCCTCAATGCTTGGCGCTAATAAACGTTTGTAGCCATCAACAATGGCTTCTTTAATTTGCTCGGCGCATTCGCCACGAGACGTGATCATTTTTTTCTCGATGGTATTTAGCGCATTTTCTTCATCGATGGTAATATCAATAATTAAAAAATCTTCTTTCTCTCCACGGCGCATAGCTAGCATTCTATGGCTTGGGCAATTTGCCAAAGGTTCTTCCCATTCAAAATAATCTTCAAACTTTTGCGCGGCTTCTTCTTTACCCTTTATAACTTTACTTTTGATCCTCGCTGTTTTTTTAAATTGCTCACGAATGGCATCACGAATTACTGCATCTTCACTCATGATCTCCGAAATAATATCGCGAGCGCCTTGCAATGCTTCTTCGGGATTTTCTACTTCCTTTTCTGCATTCACAAATTTTAAAGCTTCTTCAAATGCGTTTTGGTTTTTTTGCTCTAAAATAAAAAGCGCTAAAGGCTCTAAACCTTTTTCTTTGGCAATGGTTGCTTTTGTTCTGCGCTTTGGTTTGTAAGGCAAATACAGGTCTTCCAATTTTGAAAGTGTTTCGGCTTCCAAAATTTTTTCTTTTAACTCTTCGGTTAATTTGCCTTGTGATTCAATAGATTTTAAAATGCTTTCGCGTCTTACTTCTAATTGGCGCAAGCGTTCTATCTCGGTTTTTATACTTAAGATCTGAACCTCATCTAAACTTCCGGTCATCTCTTTTCGATAACGCGAAATAAAAGGAACAGTTCCTCCTTCATCTAATAATTGAACAGTTGATTTTACTTGTTGCGTAGTGATGTTTAATTCATCTGCAATTTTAAAAAATAGTTTTACGTCGCTCATTGGGCAGTTAGTGATTTAGTTAATTGGTGAGTTAGTGAGTTGAATCGCGATCTAATTCGCTAATTCACAAACTCAGTAATTCACCAATTGAATCCTCAAATATAATTCCCCCTAAGTGGCCTAAAAACCTGATTTATCAACAGAAATGGCGAGAAGCGAACAATGTTAGGATTTGTTGGTTTTTGTTTCCCGCAGATTGCGCAGATTTGCGCAGATATTTATGGGTAAAGTTGTAAATGTTTGTTTCCCGCTGATCACGCTGATCTCTGCAGGTCATTTCTCGATACAAAAAAATGAAAAGAGGCGCATTTTTTCACTCGAAATGACAGGGTTTGTCAGTTCGAGTGATTTTTGCCTGACTCTTGCAAAAATCGTATCGAGAACTGACCAGCGCAAATCTGCAATGATCAGCGAAATCTTCGGGAGATACTTTACTCGGTTATGTAATCAATTTTGAGAAGCCTGAAGAATTCCTCCTCCTCTATCTCGCGCACTTGGCCGGGTTGCATATCGCCAAGTTCGAGTCCTTCAATAGAAATACGGATCAAGCGCTTGCAATCGTGATATACGGAAGAAACCATTTTACGTATTTGATGGAATTTACCTTCGGTGAGTGTCATACTTAACCAGGTTTGCGGAAGATCGGCTCTAAATTCGTGTTCGCGCGGCGGTATATTATCGGGCCTTGGAACAATTTCAATTTCGCAATTGGCAGTTGTATAATATTCGTCGCCTGTGATCCGAATAGAAATTCCGTTTCGTAATTTATAAAGTGCTTCGGGTGAAACAACTTTTTCTACTTGCACTAAATACGTTCTTAAATGTGGAACTTCGGATTGAAACAATAAACGTGTTACTTTTTTATTGGTGGTTAATATCAAAAGACCTTCGGAGTTGTTGTCTAAGCGTCCTATGGCATGAGTGCCCTCAGGAAAATCAAAATCTAGATCGCCTAATAAATTCACATTATCGGGACTGATAAATTGCGAAACCATTTTATAGGGTTTGTAGATGATGAAGTAGCGATCCATTTGGCAAAGATAGGTTTTTTTAGGGCGCGTTGCGGGAGCCATTTCGATTGCTAATAGATTAACCAATATGTCACCCCTAAAGGGGTTCTATTCGTCATTGTTTATTTCGCCCCCTTCGGGGGCTACCGATATGTCGCTCCTACGGAGCTAGGAAATGAATTTGTTTTATTTCGTGTTTGAAAAAAGTTGATGTTTGAAATAGTCCCGTAGGGACGAAATATGTGTAAAACAAACACACAACATAACAGCTAAGCCCCTTTAGGGGCGACATATCGGTTTTTGCATTTTTTTTGCTAGACAAAATTCTAAAAATAAAACCTACCTTTGCTCTATGGGATACTCCTCTTTATTAGAATGCATTACTGATCTTGAAAAACACGGGCATTTAATTCGCATTAAAGAAGAAGTAGATCCGAATTTAGAAATGGCTACCATTCATTTAAAAGTGTTTGAAGCCAAGGGAAAAGCTGTGTTATTTGAAAAAGTAAAAGGCAGTAAATACCAAGCGGTAAGTAATTTGTTTGGAACATTGGAGCGTAGCAAATTTATGTTTAGAGATAGATTTGAAGTGATGCAGGAATTGGTGAAGTTGCGCAATGACCCAATGAAGGCGTTAAAAAGTCCGTTCAAATATTTGTCTACAGGAATTGCAGGATTAAAAGCTTTACCAAAAAAAACATCTTTCTCTTCTGCGGGATTTAAAGAAATAAAAATTGAGGATCTTCCTTTAATAAAACACTGGCCAAAAGATGGTGGTGCGTTTGTAACACTTCCACAAGTGTACAGTGAAGATATTGATAAGCCGGGTGTGATGGATTCCAATTTAGGAATGTATCGCATTCAGTTGAGCGGAAATAATTACGAATTAAATAGAGAAGTTGGTTTGCATTATCAATTACACAGGGGAATTGGTGTGCATCAAACAAAAAGTAATAAAACAGGTAAGCCTTTAAAGGTGAGTATTTTTGTTGGCGGTCCGCCTGCGCATAGTTTAGCAGCGGTAATGCCTTTACCTGAAGGAATAAGTGAATTAACTTTTGCAGGCGCATTAGGTGGGAGAAAATTCCGTTACGCATATGAAGATGGATTTTGTATTTCTTTGGATGCTGATTTTGTAATAACAGGAGAAGTTCATCCAAATGAAAATAAACCCGAGGGTCCGTTTGGAGATCATTTAGGATATTACAGTTTAACACACGATTTTCCAGTGATGCGTATTCACAAAGTGTATGCTAAACAAAATGCTATTTGGCCTTTTACGGTTGTTGGAAGACCGCCGCAAGAAGATACAGCCTTTGGTGCATTGATACATGAATTAAGTGGAAGTGCCATTCCGAAAGAAATTCCGGGCGTAAAAGAAGTTCACGCGGTGGATGCAGCAGGCGTTCATCCTTTATTATTAGCGGTAGGAAGCGAGCGTTATACACCGTATTTGCAAACTAAACGTCCTGCCGAACTTTTAACGCAAGCCAACCGAATTTTAGGAACAGGGCAATTAAGTTTAGCAAAATATTTATTTATCAGTGCAGGAGATAATTTAGATTGTCATCACATTGAAAAATTCATGACGCATATGTTTGAACGCATGGATCCGCGCAGGGACTTGCATTTTTATACCAAAACAAGTATTGATACTTTAGATTACAGCGGTGATAATATCAACGAAGGAAGTAAATTGGTTGTGGCGGCATATGGTGATAAATTGCGCACCTTAGCTACAGTGCTTCCTGAAAAATTTAGCCAAGGAAAGTTGATCATGCCCGGCGTAGTGATGTTAACTTTTTCAGCGTTTAAAGATCATGCACTGGCAAAAAAAGAGATCGCTGAATTTTGTAACGAGATCAAACGCACAAGTGAATTGAATGGCGTAGCTCAAATTGTTTTACACGATGCGTTTGAATTCGGGAAGGATATTATCAAAGACTATCTTTGGATCACTTATACGCGTTCTAATCCATCGCACGATGTATACGGCGTGGATGAATTTGTGGAGAATAAACATTGGGGTTGTCATGGTGCCATGATTATTGACGCGCGGAAAAAACCTCATCATGCACCTGAATTAATTGTTGATGCAGCAGTTTCTAAAAAAGCTGATGAAATTTTAAAGAAGTATCTTTAATTGATAGCCTTGCTAAGGAAGTCGAGATTGATCAATTCCTCAAGGGTATAACGCTTACCATTTACAAAAGCAACGATCCAAGCGTCTTTCTGTCCTTTACCAATAATTTTTTTACGCAATCCTTCTGCTTTGTTAATGGTAGTGAATTGTTGTTGAGTAAAGCGCGTAATGCCATCCGGGTAATCAGGGGATTCTGCATTACCAAACTCCTTTAAATTTTTGTATTTAAAATTCTGTGGTTTACGGTAAGCGCCTATCTGCACTTTAAATACTAAACCGCTTGCACAATACTCTCCTGCTAACTGGAGCATTTGGCTATAGACAGCGGGATCGTTTAGTGACTTACCTTTTATAGGATTAAGATCAGGGAGATTACTTACTGAACATGGCTCATTTGCAACAGCAACGGTTGGTGTTACGGCTAAAGTTGGTGTCTGGTTAGTTAATTTTGTAACAACCGAGTTTGTAGGAGGCACTGTTGTAGTAGTTACAACAGCCTTGGCTGTATCGTTCTTTGGGTAATATAAATAGAAATCCTTTTTCACTTCCATGAACTTATCTAAGGATGTAATGTCAACGTCTTCTAATAAAGGAGCAAAACCTTCGCAAGATACTTTGATACGATAAGTTGACCCTGGGCTGATAGCGAACAAATACTTTCCGGTTACGTTATTTGAATAAAAGGGACCTACTAATTTTCCATCTTTATTTTTTGTTACTTCAATAATTGCCTCTACCGGTTTATCATTTCCATACACTACACCTTTTAATATGGCACAAACAGGTTTGTCGCCCAATATACCCGGTGACACAGTATAAATATCCTCTCCACCCTTTCCGCCTTCACTTGCAGGACGATTACTACTAAAGTATCCTTTATCTCCTTTTGAATTGATCACATAATAAAGATCATCTTCAGTAGTGTTGAGCGGCATACCCATACTTTTTGGTTCAGTCCACAGATCTTCTTTCATAATAGAGAACATGATATCATATCCACCAATACTATTATGACCTTTAGAACTAAAGAATAAAGTAATGCCATCGGGGTGAATAAAAGGAGCGTCATCATCAAACTCTGTATTGATCGTTGATCCTAAATTTACAGCAGGACCCCAATCGCCATTGATCTTTACGCTTGCCCAAATATCTCGGCCGCCTTTACCACCTGGGCGTTCGCTTGAGAAATATAATATTTGGCCATCTGATGAAATAGAACAACTACCTTCCCACGCTTGAGAGTTTACATTCTCGTTGAGCGGTTCAGGCTTAGAAAAAGTTGTGCCGGTTAAAACACTCATATATATATCTCCATTATTTGTTTCGCTACTTTGAAACATAAAAATATAGCGTCCATCGGGTGAAATTGAAATGGCGGCATCGTGACCGTTTGTATTTATCTCGGCAACCGATTGAGGAACTCCCCATGTAGAATCGGGCCCCATCACTGTTACGTAAACGTCCTCGTGATATTCTCCTTCCGCTTCATCGGGCTGAAGTTGAATATTTACTTTTCCTCCAACACTTCTCTTGCCCTTGTATGTAAATACCATCACACCTTCATCTGTAGTTATGGCGGGGCCATACTCATCTTCATCAGTATTAACGGAGCTTAAATTTTTGAAATCGGCAGTTATCTTTCCTTCGATCAAACTTTTTGCCGCTTTACAATTTCTAATTAGATTGTCGGCTTCGGCAAGATTTGCTTTCCCTTCTTTGGAAGTATTTTTGTTAGTGGCTTTAAATTCTTCAAGTTCAACTATTGCTTTATCGAATTTATAATTCATATGATAAGCTTTACCCAAATAAAAAGCTGCATCGGGTGATTTTATCTCAATTTTTATTCCCTCAAATACTTCTACCGCTCGAGCCTTTTTCTCAGTAAAATTTAAGCAACAGAGTCCAAGTTTAAATTTAAAATCAAAATCTTTAGGATATTTGGCATTAAGTTTATCGTAAGCTTCATACGCTTTTGGGTAGTCTTTAACCTCAAAAAGTGCCTGCGCATCTTCAACCATTGTACCCTTGCTTTGCCCGTAAACAGTGCATTGCAAGAACACTAGCATTAATCCCGTTAGGAATAATTTAACATTAATAGGTGTGCTCATAAATTTGGTTTAAATATTGGAAATTAAACCCTTAGTGTTCAGCGCATTAAAAAAAGATATTAAAAGCCCTCTTTTAATAACCCAAAGACCTTGATTTGTTTATTTTTTAGGGTAAATTAGAGGAATATCCATGGTTCCGGACACTATCCTACATAACCAAATTTGGCTTTTAACAGGCTTGATTGCTTTTTATCTTTTCTTTTTTGGTACTGTTATCTATTTCTTAGTTAAAGAAAAAGGAAGTTTAGATGATTACAATAAAACCGAGCCTTTCTTACATATCAATCTTATAAGGATTACTTTATTTTTTGCATCCATAGGCTTGCCTGCATCTGCATTTTTTAGAATGTTCATTGAGCCCGGTCAACACAAAGATGATCTTTGGGTATTGGCAGCTAATGGAGGGTTAACCTTTGCACTTTTTATTTTCACATTCATTCAAAAGAATAAATTAAATATCATTAAAAATCTTGTATTAATTACATACGGACTTTTATGTTTAAGCATATTGTTTTGTTTGTATCTCACCGATCTATCTTGGTATTATGCCATTGGAACGATCATTATTTTATCAGTAAGCACATCATTCATAAACTCTATACGAAATTTCCTTTTCTTCTCTATTTTAATAACCGCCGCTAATTTTAGCATCTCCTTATTGGTTAAAACACCGCATTTGCATCCCTACTTATTCTTATTTGCCGTTTGCTGTTTATTGTTTGTATCGCTATTATTATTCATTAAGAATAATCAGCGCTTTTCTTTTTCTGAAACTATTTTAAACACTACAAAGGCTATTGTTATTGTTAGTAATGCCAAAGGAGAGATCATATTTGTAAATAATAAATTTAAAGAATCGCTTGGTTATACAGATAGCGAAGTGCTAGGAGATGGTTGGTGGAAAGTGAGACGGTTAGTTGAAGGGGAAAACAACATCAAACAAAAGATTGTTTCCGGTACAATTGAGAAAACCTCTACTGTTTTGCTCGAAACTAAAACAAAAGGGAGGATCTGGATCCAGTGGGATAATAATCGCTTACCAAATGGAACCACCATTGCGATAGGAACTGACATCACTGAAAAGCAAGAAAAAGAAAGAGAATTCAAACACATTGTTGAGAACGCAAAAGATATAATTTATACAACAAATAGTCAGGGACAATTTACATACGTGAATGAAATTGCCATTATGGCTACAGGGTATAAGAAAGAGGAATTATTTAAAAAGAATTTTAAAGACTTCATTCACAAGGATCATATAAATAGAGTTATAGAGCATAATGTTGCGGAATTAAAACGTAACAGCAACGAAACCTACATTGAATTTCCTATCATAACAAAAGATGGTAATGAGTTATGGCTAGGGCAACAGATCATTTTTAAGGTAGATCCTATCACAAAGAAATTCTCAGGATCTCAGGCCATTTGTCGTGATATTTCGGAAAGGGTAAAGGCAGAGATAAAATTGAATAGCTATTATGACGATCTAAAAACAAATTACCAGTTAAAACAAGATATTTTAAGTGCAAAAACCATTGAGGCGCTTGCGGGAACGGTTCTCCATAATTTGATCCGCATTGCTAAATCAACTCAATTCATTACGCTTAACTTTATTACCGGAGATAATTTTTTGAAGATATTTTATATTGACGCCATCAATAAAAAAATAACACATACTACTCAGCCTCTCAATGCCAGCATCAAAGAAACAATTGAAAAGATAACGAAACAAGACTATCATCACTTCACCACTAAAGAAGATATTCTATTGCTCTACATGCTCGACCAACCAAAATTTGCGAAAAGCGGATTGATACACGAATTCAGAGATAATGACCAGATCATTGGTTTTATAGGATTGTATACCGACTTTCATTTTGATTTTTCTACAAGTGATACACATTACATAAGTGACATTATTAACTACGTAAAAAGCTACTATATCGAGTTTGAAAAAAACAAGATCATTGAGCGCAAGAACAAAGAGATCGAAGCGTACTCTACACAGCTTGAAATAGCTAATGAAAACTTAGAAACAAGGAATAAATTTCAAAAATTCATTATTCAATCCACATCATTTGATGATTTAAATAATAATATTCTTAAAGAGCTGATCTTCGACACAGAGCATGTTAAATCGTTTTCATTCAACTATATTAGCCTCGATAATAAAGAATTAAAATCGTATTTCATCAATAAGAATAATACATTCACTTTTGAACGTACTATAAAATTAACTCCACAGCTTCTTGAGACGATCCAAAGCTGGCAAAGCGGCATTTTATTTGACTGGCGTGATGAGGATATTGAAATATATAAGGTACTTCAAGAACTACAGCAGCCAATAACTAATATTAAGTGCACACTATTAGCCTGCATAAAACCAAAGCTAATTAATTGCGGTTTCGTTGGGGTGTTTTCTTTAAAGCAGAATATCTATTCTAATTACGACTTGACCACGGTTCAAGAAATAGCAAATGTTTTGCAAGTAGCCCTTAATCAGTTCGAGAACAAACAATTGATAGATCAGAAGAATGATGAGATCGCCGCTCAGAATAAGAACTTGGCAATTTTAAACGAGGCTCAGAACAAACTGATCAATAACATTAAAGTGGAAGATGTTTTTGAAGACCTATTAGATCTTTTATTCAATAAACTTAATAATATTGAGCGTGCATCGATCTTAAAATTTGATTTTGACAAGAAGATCGGCCAATTGCATCACATAAGTCAGAACCGAAGAGAAATGCGCTATAAAGATCTACCATTCGATCAGATCTTCATTTTGACTTCTTTTTTAAGTGAGGGGATCTACGATGTTACCGATTATGACCTAAAAGTGAACATGATCGAAGATGAGAAGAAATGGTATTACAGCGGAATACGATCGGCTTATGCGCTTCCAATTTACATCAATAACAAATTGTATGCGTCAATAAATCTATTCTCTAACATTCCGGGCAACTTTAACGAGATAAAGGCCACCGTCAATCAGATCATTTCCTCTACTCAACTGATCATTGACCAATTGATCAATAAGGAGATCATTAACGAGAAGAACAAGAATATTTCGGCAAACATTAATTATGCTAAGCGTATACAAGATGCGTTTTTGCCAAATGAAGATGCATTAAGGCGCGTATTCCCAAAATCGTTTGCTTTACTTTTACAACGTGATGCATTAGGCGGGGATTTTTATTGGGTAAAAGAATTCAATAGTTATTCGTTGCTTGCCGTTGGCGATTGCACGGGGCATGGTGTTTCGGGTGCTTTACTTTCCATTTTAGCAACTACCTATTTAAATACCATTATTGATAAATGGCAAAATTTTAAGCCGGGAATCATTATGGATCTTTTGAGTAATAGTATCTACAATTCATTTCACCAAAAAAATACCGATGCCGATGTGAACGATGGTTTGGATATTTCTTTTTGTACCTATAACAAAGCCGACAGAACATTATTATTCTCGGGAGCCATGCACACCATTTATATTAATCGGAATGGTGAGATCATTGAACATAAAGCAAATAGAAAACCAATTGGAGTTGAGAACAAACATTTAAAAGCTAACTACGACACCTTGTTCATTCAACTAGAATTGAACGACAAGATCTATCTACTATCAGATGGTGTTATTGACCAATTCAGTTCTATTACAGAAAAACGTTTAGGTAATAAACGCTTCAAGGAAATTCTATTGGAACTTGAGGTGATACCTCTAAAAGAAAGAAAGCGCAAAGTTCAAAGCGCTATTAATAACTGGCGTGCTAATGCCAATCAAACAGATGATATTTGCATCGTTTCCTTTGAGGTAGACTAATCGTGTTTGCAAGAAAACGTCAATTTCTGCGTTATGCTCGTCTAAAAAATTATTATTTACCATTGTAAACTTCTAATTTTATTACACTTCGCATGCCTTGAACTTGACGTTTCTTATCAAACACCAAGTTTCTTGATTGCAGGCTTTTTAAGCAACAATAAAATCGCCCCTGTAATCACCGCATTCATAATGATCAATTCTAATCCTATTTGGTAATCACCAAAAATTGCTTTCGAATTTAAACTCATGAGGTAACATACAATTGGTCCGCTTACACAGGCTAAAGGAACCCATTTATCTCGCAAATTCACTTTGGTAAATAATCCTATCATAAATAATGCGAGTAGCGGTCCATACGTATAACTTGCCACAATTAATATCGTATCAATAAGAGCACTTTTATTCAATTCTTTGAACACAAGAATGATCAACCACAACACAACGGTAAAACCAACATGGATCAAGGTTCTGTATCGCGTTTTTTTCTTTTCGGTTAATTTATTATTCTGATCAATTCCTAAAACATCAATATACGCCGAAGTCGTGAGCGTTGTGAGTACACTATCTGCACTGCTAAATGTGGCTGCTGTTAATCCCAAAATAAACACCAAACCCGAAAATGCCCCTAAGTGATTTAATGCCAAATTAGGAAACACCCTGTCGGTTATAACTGCCCCTGTTTCGGCATTGATGGGCAAAGCAATATGTGCAAAATCGTAATACATGTAAAGTAAAACACCAAGCGCCAAAAAGAAAACAGTAACAACTACCATACTAATGCTGAACCAAAAAATATTCTTTTGTGCCTCGGGCAGTGAGCGACAGCTCAAATTCTTTTGCATCATGTTTTGATCAAGGCCCGTCATGGCTACCGCTGTGAATATGCCGCCGATAAAATCCTTGAAAAAGAAATTCGATTTTTTAAAATCAAAGAAAAATGATTCGGACATATCAGAACTACAAACGCGTTTGGTTGCTTCAAATAATGAAATATCCATTTGGCTTGTGATGGCTATAATGGAAAGAACAACACCAAGTACTAAAAATAAACTTTGGATCGTATCGGTATAAACTAATGTTTTAATTCCTCCTTTGTAAGTATACAAGAGCATTAAGAACAGTATCAATGAAACGCTGAGTGCAAATGGCACGTGATGTTCGAATAGGTTGTCGAATACAAAGAATTGAATAACGCTAGCAGCAAGATATAACCTACCTCCTGCTCCAAGCAAACGTGAAATAATAAAAAATAAACTCCCTGTTTTTTGCGTTACTTTTCCAAAGCGAGAAAGTAAGTACTCATAGATAGAAGTTAAGTTAAGGCGATAATAAAGGGGAAGTAAAATATGAGAGATGATAAAATATCCAACAAAATAACCTAGCACGATTTGCAGATAAGAAAAATGTGCAGTGCCAACTTTACCGGGTACTGAAATATATGTAACACCGCTTAACGAATCGCCGATCATTCCTAAAGCTACCATTATCCACGGGGAAGACTTATTACCTAAGAAATAAGAACTCGAACTTGCCTTGCGAGAAGTAACATATCCCATTACCAACAAAATGAGAAAGTAGCAAATAATAAAACCTATGATGACAAGGGGTGAGATCATATCTCAAAATTGGTTCAAAACCATTTGTTTTATATGCATTTGTTCAATAATTTCTAAACATTTTGGGTTGAATAAGTATAATATTTAAGTAATTTTATACATTACCTAATTCAATCACTTAATTAGG
>JAGPDW010000161.1:0-6751 GCA_018057345.1 Bacteroidia bacterium
TTTTTTTATTAGCCGAGCGTTTTTTAGAAATGGCTATGCTTTTAAAATGCTTTAAAAAGGTTGTTTCAAATTCAAACGGATAATCAATTTGCTTGAAGAAGCGCAGCGTAGATTTATATGAGTAGATCAGATAATCGGTATTGTTCAATTCGTAATGAATGATGAGACTACAAAGTTTAGCATATCTGTAAAGATCTTGTCGCGACTCATCAAAATTAGAATTATTTATTTCGTTGATGCATTTCAATGCCTTATTATAATTCTTCGTTGCAAAACACGTAACAAACATTAAAAAATTAATGGTAGTGAACTCGTGTCCCTCATAATCATTCTTGTTTTTTTCCAAACTCTTTTCTATCTCCGGAAAAAACTCTTCCGCTTTTTCATATTGGCCCGAGTAATTGTAAAAAATCAGATCGTATACCGTTAAGCGAGTAAAAATTGTATTTTGAAGATCTTGCGTTTGAAAGCACTTATCATCCTTTATCGATCGCAAATGATCGATCGCAATTTTCGCTTTTTTAAGATTTGCATTAATAGCTAAGTAACGCGCTAAAAATCCATTGATGCTAATATACATTTTTGGATACTCTTCTTTTAAGTACCCATAAGTTTTAAATAATTCAACAGCATTGTCGATCTCTCGTCCTTGCACCTCATTTTCGCGCATTATGCGATAACAGATGAGCCTACAAAATGTTCCAAGCAATAGTGCCTTTTTACTATTTGCATAGGTAAGGTCGGCAATATATGGATTCCCCAAAAAACTTTCGAGTAAGTGTTTCTTTGAACGATCGTGCACTAAAATATTCTGGTTGAAATAATACTCGATCTCCCTTAATAATTTCTGATACTTATTCAGCGTTGTCACTTTCTTGAGAATAAGTTCCTTCTCATCGAACAGCTGCTGCATTTTAACAGCGGCTTCTTCCTTACTATATCTATTCACTTTCATGTATTGGATCTCTATCTCAATAAGATCCAAATGAGAATAAAATAATTCCTCTTGGGTGGTTCTATAGCGGATCCTTTCGGCCTCTTTGTTGGCCATTTTAGGAAGGTTCTTATCGTAAAGCAGCTGAACATCCTTTATTTTTTCGAATGTTGCTGCCGAACTTTTATCGTGGATCCGCTGCTGCCTTAAACTTTTTAAAATATGATGAAATAACTGATTCTTTTCGGAGGCCAAATGTTTAGCAAAGGTTTCGTTCTTAAAATGTTCTTTGGCCTTCTCTTCTACATACTCTTCAACCGAATCCATATAAACGAAAAGTCTTTTATAGTTCTTTTCGCCTTGCTGCAAGGAGGATCCCTGAAGAAAAGCTGCCTTTTCCTCAGGACTCAATGATCTAATGATCTCGTGCAACAATAAACTTGGTTTCATTTTATACTTATGCTATCTCTAAAAAATATTCCTTTAAAAATTTATGTTTTGCAAACAACTCTTTTATTTGCGCACAGCACAGCTCTGACTCTATTTTTTGATTCAAGAACGAATAAATACGCTCTTTACATTTTAAAACAAACACGCTCTCCTTTCTGCTTAACGTATCTAGGTTATCGTTGAGTAAAGGATTGCTAAGAGTTCCGGATAAGGTTTCGTCCTTTTCTTCAGCGCGAGCCGTAATGCTCACCAATAACTTTTGATACTGCAATATTTTTTCTTCCTTATGGATCACGCTTTGTTCTTCCTGAGCAATGATACCGGGTTTAGGTTGAATCTCTTTTCCTTCTTCAAACACAATGAGTCTCCTTTCTACATCAAATAATTTCAATAAAAAACCAAACTGCTCGTCCTCATAAAGCTCACTCTTTAGCGAAGCTAACATTTTTCTACATTGTCGGTATTGTGCTTTATCAAATAAACAACGCAAATTCAAGATCTCGTCTTTAATACGAAAGACGGCGCAACTCTCTGCATGAAATCCGCGAAGAGATTTTAAGATCAGGCTGTAAAGTTTATCGATATCATATTCGGTATAATAGCCGCTACGTTCTAATTTTTCAATGCTTACACTTTCCTTTTCTATCTCGTTAAATAGCTTAACAAGTAAATCCACATCAACATTCTCGGTTGATATCATCATCTTAAAAAAACGCTTCTCTGCTTTACCAAGACTACGGATAAGGTCGGATATATCGTTCAGGTCTACCACGTTTTAGTTCCAATGTTAAATATACGTACAAAGGCTCAAAAATGGATTTTTTTTGCTACATTTAGTTTTACATTTCATTCACATGACATTAGGTAGATTTACGACATTAACATTTGCTATTTTTCTGAGTTTGAGCTCAATGGCACAAGAATTTTCGTGTCAACTAGGCAAGCGGGCTGCAATAACTGCCACTCCTCCATACTACAGCGCCGAGAACTTACGGAGCGATACTTTTGATGTTTTCAAGTACTTTATAAATCTTGAAATTGGTACGGCTGCTAATAAATTCATTAAAGGCAACACCATCATTAAATTTGCACCAAAGCAAAACAATAAAACATTCATTCGTTTTGATCTTTTAAAATTATTGATCGATTCAGTTAAAGAAGGAAGTACTGTTTTAACTTATGGGTATAACGATACTATTTTAAAAGTAAATTTTTCTGCTACAAAAAATATCAATGATACTTCCTATATCACTGTGTTCTACCATGGAATTCCACAGGGCGATCCAAGCGGCTGGGGCGGTTTTTATTTTGATAATTCTGATGGCGCTAATTACGCCTATAATTTAGGCGTTGGTTTTGGTGCCAATCCTCATAACTATGGCCGTGTATGGTTCCCGTGCTTTGATAATTTTGTAGAACGCAGTCGTTATCAGTTTTCGATTACGAGTGATACAGCTCGACGTGCTTATTGTAATGGTTATTTATTATCCGATGTTATATCACTGCCCAATCGTACACGTACTTGGGTATTAAATGATCAGATCCCAACGTATTTATCAAGTGTAGCCTTGGCCAATTATAAACAAGTAAATTGGACGGTGAATACGTTGAGTGGTAATAAACCAATTACGCTTGTAGCACGTGGTGCCGATACAACATTAATGAAAAATGGCTTTGTGAATTTGCCAAATTGCATTGCAGGTTTTGAGAATTATTTTGGTCCCTATATTTGGAATCGCTTTGGTTATTGTTCGGTGCCTTTTAATAGTGGGGCTATGGAGCATGCTACAAATATCTCATATCCAAAAGCAACGCTTGGAAATTTAGGTTATGAAGCATCCTTAATGGCTCACGAATTATCGCATCATTGGTGGGGAGATAATATTACCTGCGAAACACAAGAAGATATGTGGATCAATGAAGGCATGGCATCGTTCAGTGCATTCATGTTCACCGAATGGAAATATGGTAAAGCGGCTTATTTAAATTCGATCCGTGTGCAACATGATGATCTCTTAAAAAAATTACACAAAAAAGAAACGGGTTTCAGGGCTATCTCAGGGATCCCTCACAATTTAACTTACGGCGATCATGTGTATTTAAAAGGATCGGATGTAGCGCATACCTTGCGTAGTTATTTAGGAGACACCTTATTTTTTAATGCGTGTAAATATTTGATGACGCAAAATACATTGAAGCATATCAATAGTATTCAAATGCGTGATATGATGCAAACATCCAGTGGAAAAAGTTTGACCGACTTTTTTAATAACTGGGTTTTCAATGGGGGTTGGCCTCACTTTGCCATCGACTCTGTAAAAGTATTACAACAAACTACCGGAAGTTATACTGTAGAAGTTGCCGTGAAACAAAAATTATATGGTGCTCCTTCCTTATTTTCTAACGTTCCTTTAGAGGTCAGTTTTTTGAAAAGTGATTGGAGTAGAACTGTAAGAAAAATAACATTTAGCGGAGCCGCACAAACTTTTACCATGGTAATTCCACACGCTCCGGGTTACAGTGTTTTAAATTACGATAGCAAAATTGGCGATGCGGTTTCGTCTGAAACCTATACTGCAAAAACAGCTTCAGCCAACGCGGTGTTTAACAGAGCGCGCATGAGGCTTACAGTAACTAATGTGGGGGCCGACTCTAACATGGTATACATGGCGCATAACTTTGTTAAGCCAGATCCTTTTAAAAATAATCCTGAGGGCGCGTTGATCTCCGACCAACACTATTGGAAAGTAGGAGGTGTTTGGTCGAGCGGATTTGTTACCAAAGCGCGCTTTACTTATGATGGTGGTTTGCTTTATACCTCAACGTATGGTTATTTAGATACTCTGTTGTGCAGAGTTAACGGTGATAGCATTCGTTTGTATTATCGTAAAGATGCTACCGACGATTGGAGAATGGTAAAAAATGCAGTTAAAACCGCTCCTGGAATAAAATCAGGTTTTTTTGAAGTTGATACTTTAAAAATGGGTGAATATACATTTGCTAATCATGGCGATACTACGCTTGCCATTGGTGTGAAAGAAATAACTAAGAAAATTGGAAGCGTAAGTTTGTTCCCAAATCCTGCCAAGCGAAGCGTTACAATTGATCTATCTCAACTAGAAGAATTTTACAGCGGGATCGATATAGTAAATGCCGAAGGGAAAGAAGTTTGCTCTATTCTTGTTTCAGAAAAATTAGTAAAAATAAATACAGAGAATTTTGCTAAAGGTATTTATATGGTCCAAATTAAAAGTGGGGCAAAAACTATTACCAGTAAAAAACTGATCATTGAATAATACCAATTGTGCTGATAATTTAATGCTAAGATGCGAAGTGATTTTTCATCAAAACGATGAACAAAAATCGTTGCGTAGCAATAGGCTACGGAACTATTTTTTGAAGACGTGTTGATGGAAAAGAACAAGCAGATTGGATTAAATTATCTGCACATTTGGTATAACGCCGTTAATGGCTTTAAGCAAGGCTTTTGCTTTTAGTAAACACTCTTCGTATTCTTTTTCTGCATCGCACAAATGTGTGATGGCACTTCCTACGGCAAATGATAAACGTTTTGTTTTTGTATTGTAAACAAGCGTGCGAATAAGTACTGATAATATAAAATCTCCCTTTTCATCCACATAGCCCATTGCACCCGAATATTCTTTGCGTTTAAATTGCTCGAACTCTTCAATTAACTGCATAGCACGAATTTTTGGTGCACCAGTCATACTCGGCATTGGAAATGTGGCTGCAATAATAGTTTCAAATGTTTGCTCGGGTTTTAATTTACATTGCACCGTACTTACCATTTGATGAACGGTTTCATACGTTTCGATAGTATATAATTTTGGAACGGTAACTGTAGCGCGCTGCGCCAAGATCGAAAGATCATTGCGCGATACGTCTACGATCATTACATTTTCGGTGCGCTCTTTTAAACTTAAATGCAACTGTTGTTTGAGGTTCTCATCCTCATGAGGATCTGTACTTCGTTTAGCTGTACCTTTTATCGGTTTGGTAATGAGTACATCGCCTTTGCGTTTTAAAAATAATTCGGGACTAGCACTTATGATATACGTATCATCCAGTTTTGCAAGAGCCGCATATGGCGCTTTGGCTAATTGGTTCAGTTTTAAAAACACCGAAACCGGATCTATGTCTACATCCTTTGCTTCAAATTCTACGCAAAAATTAATTTCGTAAATATCACCAATGTGAATGTGATGTTTTAGATCGTTTACCCGTTTGATATACTCCTCTTTATTAGTGAGTGTGTGTAATTTTAAAGGCCCATTACTTTTCTCTCCTTTTATTTCGCTTGCGCTAAATGGCCGCTTTGCTTTTACGGGATAGAAATTTTGTGTTTGATCATAATTTATAAGAACAACCGAATTATTCGCGAACTTGTTTTGCCTCTCGCCTAATTCATAAAATGAACTCTCAGATCCTTCGGGGTGATCATTGTTTAACGTTATTAGGGAATTGGAATTCATACTGCAAATTTATGCTTTTGCAATTAGTTTTTCGCCTGTACTTGCCAATGCCATACGAATTTCATTATAAGAATAATCGTCGCCTAATTCTGTTTTTAACTGCCCTAATAAAGGCTTATCTATACCTGCGGCAACTTCAAGGATCTTTTTTATCTTCTTTTCCGATACAAATTCAGTGGCTTCTATTTGCTTTAATTTTACAAAATGTGCCAAATGTCCTTCTATAGTAGTAACGGCGAAATTGCGGAGTGCCGCAATTTCTTTAACCGTTTTTCCTTCTTTGTAAAGATCAAATGTCAATTGCTTGGTGTCGATCTTTTCCTTTTTTTCGCCTTTACCTTTTTTGGGTCGTTTTTTAGCTTCAACAACCAATTCTACTTTTTCGTCGCGAGGATTATCTTTCAGGATCTGTTGGATATTATCTTTTGTATATTCTTCTCCATTTATAATAGCCTCGCATAAACCAACTGCTTTTTGTACTTTTTTTGTTTGCTCAAAAAATATCATCTCCAACTTTGCCAATTCTTCAATGTATTGCTTTACTTTCTTTTCATCTTTTAGTAATTCAATATTTGCAAATACAGAACTCGACATTTCTTTCAAAATTGGCGTGAAATACCCTTGTGCATCCTTCGTTCGCTTTATAAGCGTTTCTTTCCAACCCGGCTGAGATAATTCAATGATCGAATTTAACTCAGAAGCAAATTTGCTTGCTTGGTTTTTTAGTTTCTCCGTTCTTTCGATCAGATCTTGCATCCAATTAGTAAAACGCACTTTCAATTTACTCTTATGATCTTCAAAGTGTTCTTTGTAATGTCTGGTCAACGAATTATTTAACCAATTGAAATCGTAACAAAAATTGAGATAATATTTT
>JAGPDW010000162.1:0-6730 GCA_018057345.1 Bacteroidia bacterium
CACCACGGCCTTCACTATCATCACCTGCTTATAAACCTTACCTCCCAAAAAAGCCCGATTCGGATTTTCCTTAACCAACAATATTCCCCCCTCCTTTGGAACCCCGTTAAAATGGCCGGGTCTATGAGCGCCTTCTAATACGGTTTCCAGCTCTCCAAAATTAAAAATACGCACATCTTCCTTAGGATAGACCTCCTCGGTAGTTGGCATGAACAGGGCATCACAGCCGCTTTGCCTTAGCATTTCAATATCGGCTTGCGGCGTGCGCGGATAATTCTCCAGATCTTTTTTATCGTTGAATTGTGTTGGATTTACAAAAATACTGCACACCGTAAATAGTCCTTGCTTTTTGCTTTCGTTGATCAATGAGATGTGCCCTGCATGAAGTGCTCCCATAGTAGGAACAAAGCCAATTTGTCTGCTTTCTGCTCTTATTCTATCCAAATGGATTTTTAATTCACTATTTCTCTCGAAAATTAACATATAATGGCCCCGCAAAGCTATAATTTACTTTGAAATTAGGCTTTTTTTTTCTTACTTTTGTAATACCATTTATAAAGGGATTTAGCTGTATGAAGAAATCACGCGTTCTATTTGTTTCCCAAGACATTACTCCATATCTGGATGAAACACACATCGGTAAGATCTCTAGAAAATTACCCCAAGGCATTCAAGAACGCGGCAAAGAGATCCGCACGTTCATGCCAAAATACGGCTGTATTAACGAAAGAAGACATCAATTACATGAAGTAATTCGTCTTTCAGGTATGAATCTTGTTATTAACGATGTTGATCATCCGTTAATTATCAAGGTAGCGAGTATTCCAAGTGCCCGTATGCAAGTGTATTTTATTGATAACGAAGAGTTTTTCAGCCGAAAAGCTACTCTTGCCGATAAAACATCAGGCAAAAGCTTTGATGACAACGATGAAAGAGCTATGTTCTTTGTTCGCGGTGTTGCCGAAACAGTAAAAAAATTGGGTTGGCAGCCGGATATCATCCATTGCCATGGATGGTTCGCATCATTAATGCCGTTGTATGTAAAAAAATACTACTCTGAGGATCCTATCTTCGCAGAGTCTAAAATAATTGTTTCATTGTACGATGACGCTTATCCAAAAGCATTGAACAAAAAGTTCACGGAGAAGTTAGCATTTGATGGTTTCAATAAAAAAGACATCAAACATATAGCCGAAGATTCAAGTCACATGAATATGATTAAGCAATCGATTGAGTTTGCTGATGGCGTTATTCAAGCTTCGGAGACAATTAACCCCGAAATTGAGAAGTTCGTGAAAAAATCAGGCAAGCAATTCCTTGGTTATAAAAACGAATTGGAATATATGGATTCATTCAATGAGTTTTACGACCTTATATTAGAAGAAGCTGATGTATTAAGCTAAATCAGAGGTTTTATAATTTTTTATGAAAGCTCCGCAATTGCGGGGCTTTTTATTTGAGAAAAAATCAGATATTTAGCGTTTGCTAGAAAACGCCAATTTCAGCGTTACGCTTGTCTAAAAAATTAGTCATTTACTTTAGTAAACTTCTAATTTTTTAGCCTTCGCATCCCGATAGCTATCGGGATTGAACTTGACGTTTTCTAGCAGACGCTTATTAGATTAGAAATTAATGAAGAACAGAATACATACGTTTTTATTTCCATTTGAGATATCCATTTTTGTGATATCATTATTCTCTGTTTCTTGTAAAAAAGATACCGATATTTTGAACGCGAGTGCGCAAGACCAGGAGGATGTGTTGAATGGATTTTATTCTGATACTGCAACATTGGTTGCTCACACAATTAACGTAGATAGCGTTGTGTCGTTTAACGATGCTATTAAATTTTTAGGATCAAATCAAGATCCTGTTTTTGGAAGAACTGATGTGAGTTTGTATACTAAATTCTCTATTCCAAACAATTTGGTTGGTGTTTCTTTTCCTGATGCAAACTTGGTGTCTTCTGAAATTGTGATCGCTGTGAAAAGTTTGGATTTTGTTGGAGATTATCAATGCCCATTAACTTATGAGGTATTTGAAATGAATCAAAATATTCCTACAACGCAATCGTATTTTTCAAAACCAAAAAGCTGGTATAACTCCGGTAATTTATTAGCAAGCAGAACTTGCTCCTTTGATGTGATCAATGGTCTTTTTGTAGTTCGCATTCCGGTAAATAATACTTACGCTTCAGCCATCCTTAACAATCCGCAATACCTTTTAGATAACACTACTTTGCAAAACACCTACAAAGGTTTTTATATCACATGTAGATCAACAAATTTAAATCCTGTTGGTGCACAAGGTGTAATTGCTAAGCTTGATCTTGATAATGCACTGAGTGGGTTTTATTTGAATTATCAAGAAGGAGAGATCTCGGCGAGTAAACAAACAAAAGTTTTTAAATTCCCATTTAGCGGAACGGATGTTGTAAGATTCAATGAATTTAAGCACGATGCTACAAGTGGAGCTCATAATTTATTAACGCAACAATTACAAGGCGATTCAGCAAAAGGTTCGCAAGGACTTTTTTTACAAGGATTAGGTGGTGCAAAAGTAAAATTCAAGATCCCATTCTTAACTAATTTTACCTCGCAACATAAAATTTCCGTTAATCAAGCGCAGATCCGTTTTAAAGTTGATCAGGGAATAAGCGGTTCGGATGGAAAATATGGCGCGCCTTTAAAATTGGCTGTTCTTGCTATGGATTCAGCAAGTCGCGAGATCTTTACTTACGATCAAATAAGCAGTAGTGATTTTATGAGATACTATGGCGGATCGTATGATTATGAAAGTAAAGAGTACGTTTTCAATATTTCACGAGATATACAGGCCATTATGAATGGCTCTAAGAAGAACTGGGGTTTTTACCTTGTAGTAGCAGATGGCGATAGAGCTTACGCCGTTAGACGCGATGATAGATCAGAACGCATTGTTATTGGTGGGTCTGCAAGCACATTGTATAAACCGGTGTTCAAATTAACTTATACACCCTTATCCAACGATTGATCGTTTTTCCATTTCATTTTAGTTGTTAACACCTCAATTCAATTGTTAAAGTTGAATATCTCTTGTAAATTTCTTGAATCAGAAGCATAAATAAGCTAAATTAGATTTACTTATAAGTGATTTTAACTTGTTAATGAACATCAAGAAAAAGCAAATATTAATTGTAATTCTTCAGCTTGCTTTTTCTTTTACTTTATTTTCTCAAAAAGGAAAACATGGTCCGGCGCTTATTACCGGTAATGGCGCAATTTACAACCGTTATACACCTTTAGCCCAAAGTGCTTTTGCCGGATCTAGTTTTGTGGTTGTTGGAAATATAACTGACTTGGAGGCTCCTGCCATTCCTGGCGCTATTAACGATTGTTATGGTGCTAATAGTTTAGAGTCATGCGATCTTTTAATGATCATAAAAATGCAAGGTTCTTCTATGAATACCGGCAATTCAGCTGCCTACGGAACAGTAACTGGTTACAATGGCGTTGGTGATTATGAATTGTTTGAACTTGGAACTATCAACAATAATACCATCACTTTAGCAGGAGGCTGTAAGCTAAATAAGAATTATTTTATTTCTTCAACGCAACGCGTTCAGGTTATTCGTATTCCACGCTTCACTACCTTAACTATAAATAATGGAGGCTCGCTTACATCAAGGCCATGGGCGCAAGTTGCAGGAACCGGTGGTGTAGTTGCTATTGAAACTTCGGGAGCAGTTATCATTAACGGAACTATTACAACGCAAGGACAAGGATTTAGAGGAGGAGCTGCGGTTTTAGCGTCGGCCGGAGCAAACATTACAAATTATGTTTCAACCCTTAACAGTTCAGGAGGAGAAAAAGGCGAAGGTATTGCCGGTATGCAAACCGATTATGATTTTCTTTCAGGAAGATATTCGCGCGGTGCACCTGCCAATGGCGGAGGTGGTGGAAATTCTGATAACGCCGGTGGTGGTGGTGGATCAAATGCAGGAAATTTGGTTGGATACAGCGGAACAGGAATTCCTGATAATGCATTTGCTACATGGACCACCGCTTGGAATTTAGAAGCTGCAAGCTTTGCAACTAGTACTTCACCCGGTGGTGGACGAGGCGGATATTCACAATCATTTAATGATGGAAACGCAATAGTAAATGCTCCAGGTGATGCCGCATGGGCTGGAGATAATCGAAATAACATTGGGGGTTTTGGTGGACGACCATTAGATTACAATTCAAACACCCGATTATTTATGGGTGGCGGAGGCGGTGCAGGTCATGGCGATAATGGCGACAATGTTGGCGGTGCAAGAGGCGGCGGAATAATTTATTTGATCAGCGATGGAAATATTAGCGGAACTGGTTTAATAACTGCAGAAGGAAATGATGCCAATCCCACCATTTCTATTCATGCAGACGCACCAGGCGGTGGAGGCGGTGGAGGCGCTATCACATTATTTTCAAATGGAACAATAACTACAATAACGGTTTCTGCTAATGGAGGAAACGGCGGCGATCAATTAATTACAACTAATGAAGCTGAAGGACCAGGTGGCGGTGGTGGTGGCGGTTATATTCAAACTACAAATACAAGTGTATTAACTACCGTGTTGGGAGGATCAAACGGAACTACAACATCAAGTGGACTCGCCGAATTCACTCCAAATGGTGCAACAAAAGGTGATGTAGGAACGATCATTAATAATTTACCATTCGTTCCGTATTCTGCTCCTGTAAATCTATCCATTTCAATTACAGGTAACGGACCACCGTTATGTTTGGGTCAACAAAAATCTTACACAGTAACAATAAATAATTTAGCATGTAACTCTGCAAGTAATGTTGTGGTTAATTTGCCTCAACCATCTGGTGTAACTTTTACTTCATCAAGCGTGAGTACCGGAACATATTCTGCGCCAAATTGGTCTATCTCGAGTTTGGCGCCAAATTCGCCCGTGTCAATTATTTTAACCGGCGTAATTACTGCAACTACTATTGGTGTTTTTAGTGGAACAGTTTCGTCATCATCACCTGAATGTTATACCATAAATAATTTTACCGCCGCGCCTTCATTTACAGTTATTGAAGTAGTAATGACGGCTGTTGCAATTCCAACAGCTATTTGTTTAGGATCTATTGCTACATTAAGTGCGAATGGGGCAAATACCTACACTTGGTTTCCCGGAAATATTCCGGCGCAAACAACTACGGTTTCTCCACCTGTAACAACAATTTACACAGTAGTAGGAAATATCACAGTATGTGTTGGAAGTACAACTGTGTTATTAGTTGTAAATCCAATTCCAACATTAAATGCAACGGCTGCACCAACATTAATTTGCCCGGGCGGAACGGGAACATTAAATGCAAGCGGCGCTCTAACGTATACTTGGTATCCTGGACCATTAGTGGGACAAACACAAACGGTTATCGGAACTTTTCCGCAACAATACACAGTGGTTGGATCAGATGCGAATGGTTGTACGAATTATACTGTTGTTGACCTTCCTGTTTTTATTCCAACAATTACAGCGTTTCCTTCGCAAATATGTATTGGTGAATGTAGTACTTTAACAGCGTATGGTGGTGTATCCTATACATGGATCCCGCAAAACATTGTTAGCCCCACAATTGTCGTCTGCCCAACAGTTTCAACCGGATATCAAGTGATGGGTACTCATTCAACAGGTTGTATTTCTGGTACATTTGTAACCGTAATTGTTTGGCCAATTCCAACAGTGCAGGCAACTGCGAGCCCAACACGTATTTGTTTGGGAGGATCAAGTTGGTTGCAAGCATGGGGCGCTCTTTCTTATTATTGGTTGCCTCCTTTAAACACGTCTAATAATCCCGTTCTGGTTACTCCAACAGTAACTACAACGTATACAGTTATTGGTTATAACATAAATGGTTGTGCCGATACAACTACTGTGCAGGTTATTGTTGATCCAATTCCAACCTTAACAGCAATTCCAAATCCAATGCAAATTTGTAGAGGAGGTACAAGTACGCTTACGGCATATGGTGCGCTTACATATACATGGTTCCCGCCGTTCACTGGATTTACGGGATCAGTTATGGTGGTTTCTCCTACCGTAACAACTCAATACACGGTTGTTGGAACAAATACATTTGGTTGTAATAATTGGACAGTTGTAACGGTTATTGTTGGACCTGATATTTCTGCTATTGCAGTTCCTTCTGTTATTTGCGCAGGTAATTCCAGCTCATTAATAGCCGGAGGTGGGGTTACTTATACGTGGCACCCCGGAAATCAAAACGGCGCGGTGATCGTCGTCACGCCAACGGCTTCCGGTTTTTACACTGTTGTAGCAACCGATAATATTGGTTGTATTGATTCAGCTGTGGTTTATTTACAGGTAAATCCTAATCCAACAATTATTGCATCCATCACTCCTTCTATTTGTTGCGCTGGCGATAACGTTACGTTAACAGCAACAGGCGGCACAACTTATATTTGGAATCCTGGCGCAATGCCGGGAAATACAGTAAGCTTTTTTGCAACAACCACAACGGTTTACACTGTGATCAGTACAAATATTTTTGGTTGCCCCGGATCTGCAACAGTTTTACTTACAGTAAATAATTGTTCGGTGATTGTTCCAATTGGATTGGCTAAAAAAGCAACCGTAACCAAGAACGATAATTTTATTGATTACTATGTGGAGTTAAGTTTTGTCGTCAAAAATTACGCAACATATCCTGTTTACAATGTGCAGATC
>JAGPDW010000163.1:0-6728 GCA_018057345.1 Bacteroidia bacterium
CCTTTTCCTTTTTTAGTTGGCTTACTTCCAAACTTCTTCGAAGCATTAATTACTGCTTCTTCGTAAGCTTCTTGTCCGCCAATAATAGTTACAATATCATCAAAAGTTAATTTAGCAGGTTCTTTATCTTTCGGAATTTTAAAGAATTCTTTTCCTAAAACAATACATGGTCCCCAACGGCCGTGTAAAACTTTTAAGGCTGCGTTTTCAGGATAGGTGCGAATTATTTTAGCAGCATCCTTTTCACGTTTTGCTGTAATTAATTCAATTAATTTATCTGCTTCAACTGTGTATGGATCATTATCTTTTCCTAAAGAAGTAAATGCATTATCGTGCACAACGTAAGGACCAAATCTTCCAATACCAACTTTCATTTCTTTGCCTTCGTACTCACCAACTATGCGAGGCATTTTAAATAATAATAAAGCATCATCTAATGTGATGGTCTCCATGCGTTGATCTTTGCGAAGCGCTGCAAACTTTGCTTTTTCCCCTGTAGCTTCATTGGTTTCGCCAATTTGAGCTAAAGGACCAAAACGTCCAATACGTACAATTAGTTTTTTACCACTCACGGGATCTTTTCCTAATTCCCTTTCACCACTTGCGCGTTCGCTGCTATCAATTGTACTTTCAACAGTTTTATGAAAAGGTTTGTAAAAATCCTTCAACATTTTTTGCCAGCTTATTTTTCCTTCTGCAATTTCGTCAAACTCTTCTTCAACTTTGGCTGTAAAATGAAAATCTAAAATTTCAGGGAAATGTTGCAATAAAAAATCGTTTACTACCATTCCAATATCGGTTGGTAATAATTTACTTTTATCTGCGCCTGTAGTTTCTGTTTTTGTTTCTTTTTTAATGGTATTGGATTTAAAATTCAATACCGTATAACTACGTAATTGCCCTTGCAGATCGGCTTTCTCAACATAATTACGCTTTTGAACTGTACTAATGGTTGGCGCGTAAGTACTCGGTCTTCCAATCCCTAACTCTTCTAATTTTTTTACTAAACTTGCTTCTGTATAACGAGGTGGATGATGTGTAAAACGTTCCATCGCTATGATCTCAGATAGATTTAATTTATCGCCTTGTTTGATCGGAGGTAACATTGATGAATTTTCTTCTTCATCTTCATCGTCCGAACTTTCAATATATACTTTCAAAAAACCATCAAATTTCAATACTTCACCTTTTGCAGTAAATTGTTCTGTTGTGGTATTGATGCCAATTTTTGCAGTTGTTCTTTCTAATTCTGCATCCGCCATTTGACTGGCAATGGTGCGTTTCCAAATTAGTTCGTACAAGCGTTGCTCATTGCGTTCGCCTTCAATTTCGCTTACATTAATATAAGTAGGACGAATAGCTTCGTGAGCTTCTTGCGCGCCTTTTGATTTTGTTTTATATGTACGTTGGAAATGATATTTAGCTCCCCAATTTTTTGTGATCGCTTCGCGAGCTTGTGTTAATGCGGTTTCCGATAAATTCACACTATCAGTACGCATATAGGTTATTTTTCCGGCTTCGTATAAACGCTGTGCTACAACCATGGTTTGCGAAACACTAAATCCTAATTTACGAGCAGCTTCTTGTTGTAAAGTAGATGTTGTAAATGGTGCAGACGGTGTACGTTTTGCAGGTTTTGTTTCTAACGAATTAATGTTGTAGATCGCATTTTTACATTTCTCTAAAAATGCTTGCGCTTCTGCTTCTGTTTTAAATTGCTGATCAAGATCGGCCTTTAAAATAGATTTATCTACCTGAAATTGCGCTGTAACTTTAAAGTGATTTGTGCTTTTAAAATTCTGAACTTCTCTTTCGCGTTCTACAATTAAACGAACTGCAACAGATTGAACACGCCCGGCCGATAAACTCGGACGAACTTTACGCCATAATATAGGTGATAATTCAAAACCAACAAGCCTATCTAAAATTCTACGGGCCTGTTGAGCATTCACTAAATTCACATCAATTTCACGTGGGTTTTTTATTGCTTGTTCAATTGCTGGTTTAGTGATCTCGTGAAAAACAATACGCTTTGTTTTCTTTTTATCTAATCCTAACGATTCAAATAAATGCCAGCTAATAGCTTCTCCTTCGCGATCCTCATCGGATGCGAGCCAAACCATATCGGCACTTTTACTCAGTTTTCTTAATTCGGCAATTACCTTTTCTTTCTCCGGTTGTACTTCGTAGGTAGGTTCAAAATTGTTCTCTATATCAACTCCGTAGCCCTTTTTTACAAGGTCTCTCACGTGCCCAAAACTCGACCTAACCGTGTAATCTTTCCCTAAAAATCCCTCTATAGTTTTAGCTTTTGCGGGTGACTCAACGATAACTAAATTTTTACTCATTTGATTAATAGTGCTGTAAAAAAAATTTTCGCAAAGGAATAAAATTTAAAAGACAATATCCAAAATTTTAGGTCAATCGTTGAAATCAAGGCATAAAAAGCCCAAAAAAGAGTTAAATTCTGTCATTTTGTCATTAAATTGAGTAGATTTGTGGCCCCGAATAATTTTTAATGGAACTAGAAAACAAGATAATTGACGAATCGAAGCAAGGTGAGGCACTTTTGGTTAAAAAACCAACGGTTTCAAACGGCAAAAAGCTGTTTTTAGAGAGCTACGGTTGCCAGATGAACTTTGCCGACAGCGAAATTGTTGCTTCTATATTAATGGATAAAGGATATACTACTACCAAGGATTTTGAAGAGGCTGATCTTATTTTTGTGAATACGTGTGCTATTCGCGATGCCGCTGAAGCCCGTGTGCGTAATCGTTTGAATGATTTTAAAAGAGTGAAGTTGAAAAATCCAAAAGCCTTAGTTGGTGTTTTGGGATGTATGGCCGAGCGTTTAAAAACGCAATTTTTAGAGGAAGAAAAACTGGTGGATATTGTGGTTGGTCCTGATGCGTATCGTGATCTGCCTAGTTTAATTGAAGAAGCAGAAGATGGTCGAAAAGCCATAAATGTTATTTTAAGCAAGGAAGAAACTTACGCTGATCTTACTCCTGTACGGCTTACCAGCAATGGTGTTTCGGCATTTATAAGCATTACTCGCGGTTGCGATAACATGTGTAGTTTTTGTGTGGTACCTTTTACAAGAGGTAGAGAAAGAAGTCGTGATCCAGAGAGTATAGTAAAGGAAGCTAAAGAAGCTTTTGCTGCCGGTTATAGAGAAGTTACTTTATTAGGGCAAAATGTTGATTCGTATTTGTGGGCCGGTGGAGGATTGAAAAAGGAGATCTTAACCGTGGAGCAAATGGGCGATGCCGTAAACTTTGCACAATTATTAGAGAAGGTTGCCTTGGTTGATCCTGATCTGCGAGTGCGTTTTTCAACATCGCATCCAAAAGATATGACGGACGATGTACTTTATATGATGGCAAAACACGAGAATATTTGTAATAATATTCATTTACCTGTGCAAAGCGGAAGCTCAAAAGTATTGGAGATGATGAACCGAGGTTATACTCGCGAATGGTACAAGGAAAGAATTGCCGCTATAAGAAAAATTATTCCGGATTGCGGAATTAGTACAGATATCATTTCGGGTTTTTGCGCAGAAACAGAAGAAGAACATAAGGAAACCTTGAGTTTGATGGAAGAAGTGCAATACGATTTTGCATTTATGTTCATGTACAGTGAACGTCCGAAAACTTTAGCCGAGCGCAAATATGCAGATGATGTTCCTGAAGAAATAAAAAGAAAACGCTTAAGCGAAATAGTGGATCTGCAACGTTTACACAGCGGTATTAGAACAAAACAAGGACTAAATAAAATTTATAGAGTATTAATTGAAGGGGTCTCAAAAAAATCGGAAGACATGTTGATGGGAAGAAATTCTCAGAATTCAGTGGTTGTTTTTCCAAGGGGGGATCATAAAAAAGGAGAGTATGTAAATGTATTGGTTGATCAATGCACTAGCAGTACACTAATAGGAAAGGTAGTTTAAGATGAATATTTCAGACATAAAAAACAAATTCTCGATCATTGGGCATAATACGCTTTTAGAGAGAGCCATTGAAATTGCTTTGCAGGCAGCACCAACCGATCTTAATGTTCTGATCAACGGTGAAAGTGGAACCGGTAAGGAAGTTTTCCCGCAAATAATTCATCAGTTCAGCACACGTAAACACGGACCATACATTGCAGTTAACTGTGGTGCCATACCCGAAGGAACAATAGACAGCGAATTATTTGGTCACGAAAAAGGCGCATTTACTGGAGCATTGGAAGCACGAAAAGGATATTTTGAAGTGGCTAATGGCGGAACAATATTTTTAGATGAAGTAGGAGAGTTGCCACTTTCAACACAAGCTCGTTTGTTGCGTGTTTTGGAAACCGGCGAATTTATCAAAGTAGGAAGCAGTAAGGTTCAAAAAACAGATGTTCGTGTTGTAGCGGCCACCAATATTAATTTTTACCAGGCTATCGAGCGCGAAAAATTCCGTGTAGATCTTTATTATCGCTTGAATACATTGCCAATTTTTTTACCGCCATTACGCGAGCGTAAAGAAGATATTCATTTATTGTTCAGGAAATTTTCGAACGACTGTTCTACAAAATACCGCATGCCTGTGGTTAAACTTACCAGCGATGCCGAACAAGTACTGACCAATTATTTTTGGCCAGGAAATATCAGGCAGTTAAAAAATATCACAGAACAAATTTGCATCATCGAAAAAAATAGAGAGGTGAATGCAGAGACCCTTTTAAAATATTTGCCACAATATAGTTCTAATAATGTACCGGTACTTTTGCGTAACGATAGTACGTCCGGTGGTTCGGCATTAAATGGCGATTTTAAAGAGCGTGACCTTTTTTATAAAATTATTGTTGATCTAAAAAAAGAAGTGAACGATCTTAAAACGGTTGTACATGACATTATTGTTAACTCGGGTGGTACTGTTAATATGATCCCAAAAGAAGACGTTATATTTCATAACGACGAACATAACGGATCAAATGGAACCATTACTATTCACAAACCGGTAGTTCAAAATGCAAATACTGGTCAAACCATTGAGGTGGAAGAAACCCTTTCGTTGATGGATAAGGAAAAAGACATGATCAAGAAAGCATTGCGTAAACACAAAGGTAAACGAAAGTACGCTGCAAAAGAATTAGGCATAAGCGAAAGAACTTTGTACCGAAAAATAAACGAATACAATATCGTAGAATAAAAATGAGCGCGTTTAAAATGAGATCCGTATCTGTGTTAATGATAGCAGCGCTTGTTGTTTTATCGTCATGCAAGCCACGTATTTCGTTAAGTGGAGCTTCAATTCCTGCTGAGGCCAAAACGATTTCGGTGGCTTTTTTTACAAATAATTCGTCCTTGGCCCCGCCAAGTTTATCACAGATCTTCACCGAAAAGTTACGCGATGTTGTTTCGCAGCAAACCAATTTAGCATTGATGAAACAAAACGGCGATCTTTCGTTTGAAGGATCCATTGTTGATTACAATGTAGCGCCGGTAGCTATTCAAGCAAGTGATAAAGCCGGTTCAAATCGTTTAACCATTGTTGTAAGTGTAAAGTATTTTAATAAATTTGATGAGACAAAGAACTTCGATCAATCATTTTCGCGCTTTGCCGATTATCCAAGCGATGCGAGTTTGTCGTCGAAGGAATCGGAGTTGATGCAAGAAATAAATAGACAATTAACGGAAGATATTTTTAATAAAGCATTCAATAACTGGTAACCTGAATTCAAGAAAATTATATTCATACTTAAATGATCATTCGCAATTAGCAAATGTGAATTTACCTGAGTTAGAAAAACTCACTCAAGAATTTCCATATTTCCAAACAGCGCATTTGTTGTATGCCATCTCTTCAAAACGAAATGACGCATCGGCTTTTCAACGTTCCATTAAAAAAACAGCCATTGTTGCGGTAAGCAGAAATCATTTGTACGAATTATTGTATGCTAACAAACCCGTTGAGATAAAGGAAGAAGGAAAGCCGGTAAAAGTTGAATCGGATGTTGTTATTTTAGAATTGCCTGAGGATAAAAAGATAAAGGAGATCAGGGTTGTTGAAGAGAAAAAAGTTGAAACAAAGAAGATCGATATCAACGAACAGGTTGAAAGAGAAATTCAAAAAGATGTTGTAGAAGCATTTGTAGAAAAAGAGATCCTACACACAAATACGGCGCATAAAAAGGATATTCCAATGCCTGTGGGAGCTAATTTTGCTCAGTGGATCAAATATATCAAGCAAAAAAATGAAGGCGATGTTGATGAGACTGAAGTAGGAGAGGAAATGAAGGAAAACAAGAAAATAACCGTTCAGGACCAACAAAAAAAGGCAAAGCAAAAGCAGCTAATTGATAAAATAATTGATACAAATCCTACCTCAATTAAGTTAAATAAAGACACTAAATTCTTTGTGGCCGACCAAAAAGCTAAGGAGAGTTTGCTTGAAAATGAGGAGCTTGTAACCGAGACCTTGGCTAAGATCTATGCCCTTCAGGGAAATGTTAATAAGGCTATCCGTGCCTATCAGATTTTAAGTTTGAAATATCCAAATAAAAGTGCTTACTTTGCATCCCTTATTGAAGAATTAAGGAAAGATAAATAAAAACAAAAAGTCATGATCTTCTCAATTTTAATAATATTAGTTTGTATACTGCTTATCCTAGTAGTATTGATACAAAATTCAAAGGGTGGTGGTATCCAAAGTCAGTTTGGTGCTGCTAACCAAATTATGGGCGTTAAACGCGGA
>JAGPDW010000025.1:0-22763 GCA_018057345.1 Bacteroidia bacterium
TGCCGATCAAATCACAAATCGCGAAAAAAATTACACGCCCGAAGCAAAACTCAGCGGTTTTTTGATCTTTAGTATTGGTCTCGCTAAAAAAGTGATCATCGCCAATACATTAGGCATGCAAGCCGATGCTGTTTTTAATTTGCCCGTTGCGCAATTAGATACTGCCGCCGCTTGGGTAGGAGCTATTGCTTACACCTTTCAAATTTATTTTGATTTTAGTGGTTATAGCGATATGGCTATTGGTTTGTGTAAAATAATGGGCTTTAGAATTCCTGAGAATTTTAATAATCCATATATCTCCACAAGCATTACCGATTTTTGGCGTCGCTGGCATATTACTTTGGGCGCATGGATGAAAAATTATTTATACATCCCACTTGGAGGAAATAAAGGAAGTAACACAAAATTGTATCGCAATCTCTTCATTGTTTTTTTACTTTCCGGTTTATGGCATGGCGCCAGTTGGAATTTTGTGTTGTGGGGCGCTTATCATGGATTGTTTCTTGTATTAGAACGTTTGTTCCTCGGAAATGTATTTGAGAAGTTGGGTAAATTCATTTCAATACCAATTACGTTCATTATTGTTGTTACAGGTTGGGTTTTATTCCGCAATGATGATCTTTCATACGCATTTTCAGTAATGAAGCAAATGTATAGTTTCAATTTTGTGGATGGTAAATTCGCCATGAACAATGATTTTATGGCTATGGCAGTTATTGCCTTACTTATTTCGTGGTTTGCTATCACCAATAAAACATTGGCCATGCAACAAAGTCTTTACGGAGAAAAATTCAGCAACAACGGTAAATGGATGCTAGTGCTTTCGAGTATAGTGTTGTTCTATGTATCGTTGAGTTATATATCTGCTTTGAATTTTAACCCGTTTATTTATTTCAGATTTTAGTGAGTAAGAAAAAAACATATTCGGTACATGGGGTAGTGATCTTATTCGCGCTATTCATACCAATGTTGGCTTCTTTTTACAAACAAGCAACCAGGATCTCGCCCGATGAGGATCTAACTTACAATAAGCCAAATCTTGCAGGCTTAGTGATCTCTGATGAAAAACCAAAATTCACATCTACAAGTTGGTTCGATGGAGGTTATCAGGAGGTAATGGATGATTATAACAATGATCATTGGGCATTCAAAGAAATTTCTGTTCGTTTGAATAATCAATTATATTACTCTTGTTTTAATCAATTACGCGTAAAAGGTTTTGTGAGTGGTAAGGAAGGTTATGTGTTTAGTGAAGATTATATTTTCTCGGCTTACGGTGATGATGAAGTGAACGAGAATAAGGTACTATCGCTCATGCAAAAAGCAAAAGTGATACAAGATACTTTAAAGAAAAAGGGGATCGACCTAATGTTTGTTTACGCTCCCGGCAAAGGTGAGTACTGCAATGAATTCATAGAAGACAAATACAAGCATCCTGTTAAGCAAACCAATCACGATCTGTATGCAAAATACGGAAAGCAATACGGCATTAATCAATTGGATCTTTACGATCTGTTCAATAAATTGAAACCGGTAAGTCCTTATCCTTTATTCCCGAAATTTGGACACCATTGGAGTTACTATGGAGAATGTTTGGCTATGGACACCATCATTAAATACATGGAAAAATTACACCAATGCGATATGCCTGATCTTCGCATCGGAACTATTGAAGTGGTAGATACGGCAAGGAGCAGAGATGCCGATGTGTTGAAGGGAATGAATTTGTATAGAAATCCGGAACAAAACATGAAGTTGGCATATCCTCAAATTGGTTGGGAAAATGATTCGTTAAAGAATACAACTCGCGTATTAACTTTATCGGATAGTTATTGGTATGGTCCGGTTTACATGGGCATTTTAAATGGCGCTTTTGCGGGCGGACAGTTTTGGTATTACTATAACAAAGTAATTCCGTCGCCAATACCTGGAGAAAAAGTAGAAGTATGGCAATTAGATCTGAAACAAAGTATTGAAAGTAATCAAATAGTAATGTTGTTGTATTCGGATGGAAATTTATCGGCATTTGGAAATAGTTTTATAAACGACGCTTACGAGATGTATACTTCGCCAATAACGTATTATGCAAGAAAGGAAAAGCAAGATCAGATACAAAATTTTGCAAAACAAATTCGGGAAACACCTTTGTTGTTAAAAAAAGCAACACAAAAAAGTAATGACCAGCAAATTCCATTAGACAGCGCTATTAGAGCGGACGCAATGAAGATGGCGGGAATGATAAAATTAAGAAAATGAAGAAACTAATAATTGGATTTACCTTTTTGTCGCTTTTAGTAAAGGCCGACGAAGGTATGTGGATGCCGCAGTTGATCGAGGCGATGAATTTTAAGGACATGAAAAAAAATGGCTTTAAATTAACGGCACAACAAATTTACTGCATCAACAAAGCAAGTATGAAGGATGCAGTTGCTATTTTTGGTGGAGGATGCACTGCTGAAGCAATTTCGGATAAGGGATTGATCTTAACTAATCATCATTGTGGTTATAGTTCCGTTGCAGGATTAAGTTCGGTTGATAAAGATTATTTAAAGAATGGTTATTGGGCTAAGAACGCGAACGAAGAGTTGTGGTGCAAAGGATTAACGGTCACATTCATTAAAAAAATTGAAGATGTTACAAAGCAAGTGCTGGCCGTTATCAAGCCATCGTATTCAGAATTTCAAAAAGATTCGGCTATTCGCGCTACAATGCAGCAAATAGAAAAAAAGGCTGTTGAAAAAACACATTACTCGGCTTTTGTTCGTCCGTTTTATTACGGCAACGAATATTATTTATTTGTTACCGAAGTTTTTAAAGATGTACGTTTGGTTGGTGTTCCTCCCGAGAACATTGGAAAATTTGGTGGCGAAACCGATAATTGGGTATGGCCTCGTCATAATCCTGATTTTAGTATGTTTAGAATTTATGCCAACAAAGAGAATAAACCGGCGGATTATAATGCCGATAATGTTCCGTACAAGCCTTTGTATTCATTTCCAATTTCATTAAAGGGATACGAAAAAGGCGATTTTACAATGGTATATGGTTTTCCCGGAAGAACACAAGAATATCTTACGTCGTTTGCCGTTGAATTATTGATCAATGAGCAAGATCCTCGTCGTGTTTCGTTGCGCGAAAAGCGTTTGGCTATTTACGAAAAGGATATGAAGAAGAACGATACACTTCGTTTAATGTATGCGGATAGATATGCGGGAATTGCGAATGCGTATAAAAAATGGTCGGGCGAGATGCAAGGTTTGGTGATCAACGACGCTATCAATAAAAAGAAGAAATTTGAGATAGATCTTATACAATCGTTGAATGCTGATGCCACTAAACAAAATAAATGCAAGCAAATACTAGCGGATTTTAAGAAAGTTTATGTGGAGTATGCCCCATTAAGTAAGCAAGTAGATTATTATAGCGAATGTTTAATGGGAATAGATGCCATTCGTTACATTACGAATTACCATGCATTATTTGCAGAGCTAAAGAAGAAGCAAGCGGGCAAGGAAAATAAATTCGATCAGATGTATGCCGATCTTAAAAAAACAATCCCATTCAGAAATTTCAATAAAGACACAGATAAAAAATTGTGTATTGCCATGTTAAAGGAATACGCGCTCAATATTGATAAGGAAAGCAGGCCGGTTTATTTAGATTCGTTGTATATGGCTTATAATAACGATACTGAAAAAATAACAGAGTTCTTATACAACAACTCAAGTTTTATTGATAATACAAAAGCGGCAGCAATGCTAAGTGATTTCGAAAAAAGTTATTCGCTTTACGAGCGCGACCCTTTTTATAAACTTGCTTTGGCAATTAATACCTATTATCAAAAAGGCGTTTTTCCTCAGTACAATTATGATGAGTTGCAACTATTGGAATTACAAAAAGAGTATATGCAAATGCAAAAGGATAATGTAAAGACCAAAAAATTCTATCCGGATGCCAACGGAACTCTACGCGTAGCCTATGGAAAAGTTGATGATTATAAACCAAAAGATGGAGTAACATATTTACATTATACAACTATTGATGGAATGGTTGACAAGAATAGTACAGGAAATCCTGATTACGAAGTAATGCCGCGTTTGATAGAGTTGTATAATAAAAAAGATTACGGAATGTATGCCGACAAAAACGGAAAACTACGAGTTTCCTTTATCGCGAGTAATCATACAACAGGTGGGAATAGCGGCAGTCCTGTTTTAAACGCAAAAGGCGAACTGATTGGAACAAATTACGATCGTAACTGGGAAGGAACGATGAGTGATGTTATGTACGACGTGAATCGTTGCCGAAATATTGTTTTAGATGTTCGTTTTACCCTTTGGATAGTGGATAAATACGCAGGCGCAGGTTATCTATTAAATGAGATGAAGATCATCAAATGATCTAATTCATGTACTGAGTGTAAGAGATGTAGGGGATGGGGATTATCTTTGAGTTGGTAGTTAGTTTTGTAAGATCGCCCAAATACATGCCGTAACATCCAAAATTCCATTGTATATTCTCATTGCGGATCCATTTTATGCTTGCACCGGTTAAATTCAAATTAACCGAACCTCGCGGATTAGAAAAAGCTTGAGGAAATAAAAAATTCTCTATGTTCAATGCCGCATGTTTGGCAAAACGATTGGCGTAAGCAAAGTTCAAGTAATAAACCGGTGTATAATCGAGTTTTTGTGTGGGAGTATTTACTTGATCAAAATCTTTAATTGCGAGTGCGCCCGCACCAATAGTAAAATTAGTATTGTTGTCTCCTTTAGTTATTCTGGCACCTGCGCCCAAAATGGGAACAGAATATACTTCAATGTTGTTCTCTGTTGGAAGAGCCCATAAGTATACGTTGGCGCCGAAGTAAAGATCTTTTGAGATCTCGTAGGAACATTTTACGCCAACAGAAGAGGGAAGAAATAAAAGTACATTCATAGATATACTCCAATTTTCGGTGAACGCGTAATTGACATTCTCAATAAAATAATGACAAGTAGCATTTACAGCCCCACTTTCATAGGGCAGAGCATTTTCTGACAGCATATAATAATTAGAGTAATAATCATCATCAAAGCGCCCGATGTTGTTTTTTACTTTAGAGTTAATAGGTTTTATTTCTTTTATATCGCTTTTGTACAAACGATGTTTTAAATTGCTTCGTTTATCAAGTAATACAAAACCCAGTTTTGTTTCCTCAACAACTTCACCTCTGTATTCCGAACCGTACACCGTTGTTATTTGGTAATAACTTCCCAATTCAAACTGCGGAGTATATGCAACTAATGTATCCTGAGCTCTGCTATTAGTTGAATAAAGGATGCTAACAACAAAGAAAATATATCGAATTTTTTTAGACATTCAGGAACCGTTCAATCAAATTTAGTGAAAATTTACTATTAAATAGACGAAGCGCAAACGTAAGCGGTACTCCAAGCGCTTTGAAAGTTAAAACCTCCTGTAATCCCATCGATATTTAACACTTCACCACAAAAATACAGATCTTTAACAAGTTTACTCTGCATGGTTTTAAAATCTATTTCTTTCAGGTCAATTCCTCCGGCTGTTACAAATTCTTCTTTAAAAGTGGTTTTACCTTCCATTTTGTAAACGTCTCTATAAATTCTCTCGCTAAGTTTATTTAGTTGTTGTTTCGAAATGTTCGACCAGCTTGTATCAGGTAATACACCCGCTTTAGTCAACAAAAATTCCCATAAACGTTTTGGTAATTCAAATAGGGGTGTTTTTGTTATGATTGATCGCGCTGAATTTATTTTTTGCTGATTTAACTCTTCAATCAGCTCATTCAACTTTAAATTTCCTGTCCAATTGATAAGGATATTGTTCTTGTAATCTGTTTCAAAAAAATATGGCGCTGCAAAAGCCGAAAGTTTTAAAACGGCCGGCCCGCTTAGTCCCCAGTGGGTTACCAAAACCGGACCGGTATAATTGAATTTTGTTTTTTCAACGGTAACAGTGGCGTTTTGTACTGCTACGCCCTGCAATTCTTTTTTTATATTCTCTGAAGGGAGATTAATGGTAAATAAACTCGGAATAGGAGAGATGATATTGTGGCCAAGTTCTTTTAAAATTTTATAACCTTCCGTTTTATTATTTCCGCCCAGGCTACAAATAAGTACATCAGCTTCAAAATTTCCTTTACTTGTTCTAATTTCAAAATTTTCTTCTTTGCCGATCTTTTGAACTTCGCATTGAATGATTATTTCTATACTCAGTTTTTTTGCAAGATCTAAAAAGCAATTAGCTATTGTTTCGCTTTTATTGCTTACCGGAAACATTCTTCCATCAGCCTCTACTTTTAGTTCTATATTCTGTTCCTTGAACCAATTGATCGCATCTTGCACGGCAAAGCGACTAAAAACCTGCATCAATTCCCTTTCGCCGCGAGGATAATTTTTCACTAGTTGTTTATTATCAAGGCAATGATTGGTCACATTGCATCGCCCACCTCCCGAAACAAGAACTTTTGAAAGCAATTTGTTGGTTTTCTCAAGTATCTTTACTTCAAATGCAGGATTTAAAAGCTTGCAATTGATTGCTGCAAAAAATCCGGCAGCCCCTCCGCCAATAACAATTATGCGTTTTGTTTTAATAACTTTTATTTAATTGAAACATTATATCTTTTAAATTCGCCTACAAATCTAACAAAATGCGCTTTATTCTGTCGTTTTTATTGTTTTGCAATCTAATTCACTCGCAAACAAAAACTGTTTTAAATGATTTTTCTTTCACATTGCACGAAGATCTTGTAAATAAAGTTCTTTTGGCTATTGGCACAGTTTCGAGCACAAATGAGTATGAGGTAATGTTCATCAAAGGTAAATACCATTGGAAAATGGCAAATCCAAAGATCTTGATTCGACCTGACAGTTCGTATTTTACATGTGATGCATTTGTAGACGTTGGTCCGATTAATTACAGCACCACTGTAAATGGCGATGTTAAGATATTGTATGATAAACCAAATGATAAGATCTCGATAAAGATAACGAGAGCTATTTTTGAATTATACACGGTGATCTTAGATAAAAAGGTACATATTAAGGATATTCATTTAGAAGAAAAGTTTAAAGATCCCTTTTTGTTTGACGGACCAAAATCATACGGAACTTCTGTGGATGTAACTTTACCCGATAGCGCAAAAAAAACCATTTATATTCAGCCAAGCGATTGCCAACTAAATATAAAATGGCGAGAAGTTTGCGCTATTTGCGAAGTAACCGTAAGCGATAAGCCTCTCAAGCCTCAGGCGCCGATAACTTCTCCAAAGTCATCTACAACCTATAAATCCACACCTGAATCTAAAATTTCCGCTACCGTTCAGCCCAAGCCAAAAGCCACTGAAACTAAAACGGTTACACCTCAAAAAAAATAGTTATTTTTACAGGTAATGTTCAATATTTTCAAGTTATTCTGGTCGTATAATTTGCCTAGATGGTCTATTTTGATCATCGACACAATAATTTGTGCTTTTTCGTTAACGCTTGCTGTATTACTCCGTTTTAATTTTGATGATATCCCTGCGGTTGATAAAAGTAATTTACCATTGGATTATGCTGCAGTTCTCATCATTCGTTTCATTACTTTTTTTATCTCAAAAACGTACAAAGGTGTTGTACGCTATACAAGTTCAAAAGACGCCACTCGTATTTTCACGATCGTTATTATAGGAAGTGTTTTGATCTTTATTACTAATCTCGCTTATTATTTCTTGGGAAGCAAAACGTATTTTATTCCTAACTCTATCATTATCATCGATGCGTTATGTACTTTGTTTTTAATGATCAGTTCGCGTTTAGCTGTTAAAGCATTATTCCTCGAAACAAAAAACCCTACCAGCGAACGAATGAATGTGATCATTTTTGGGGCAGGTGAAGCAGGGATAATTACCAAACGTACATTGGATAGAGATGCAGCGATCAAATATCGCGTAGTTGCTTTTGTTGATGATGATGAAAAGAAAAAGGGAAGAAGTTTAGAAGGCGCTTTTATTCATACAACAGATAAATTAGGACAACTCATCAAAGATAATAAGGCCGAGATCGTGATCATTAGTATCCAAAATTTAAGCGCGGCAAAAAAGAATGAGATCACTGATATTTGTTTGAGTTATAATACACGCGTTCTCAATGTTCCTCCTCCAACTAAATGGATCAATGGCGAGTTAAGCTTCAATCAATTAAAAACAATAAACATTGAGGATCTTTTAGAACGTGAACCAATTAAATTGGATGCCGATCTGATAAACGATCAAATAAAAGGGAAAGTGATCATGATCACCGGTGCTGCGGGTTCTATAGGAAGTGAATTGGCAAGACAGTGCATGAAATTTGACCCGTCAAAAATTTATTTACTAGATCAAGCTGAATCACCTTTGCATGAATTAGACCTTGAATTTAATGATAAATACAAAAAAGGAAGTTATGAAGTTGCGCTTGCCGACGTTCGAAATGTCGAGCGCATGCAAAAGGCTTTTGAAACATTTAAACCAAATATTGTTTTTCACGCGGCCGCATACAAACATGTGCCTTTGATGGAAAATAATCCTTCCGAATCTGTTTTTACCAATGTATTGGGAACAAAAGTGTGCGCCGACCTTTCAGTAGAATATAAAGTTGAGAAGTTTGTTTTTGTAAGTACGGATAAGGCGGTGAATCCAACTAATGTGATGGGCGCAAGCAAACGCATTGCAGAAATTTATATTCAAAGTCTTGGTAAAAAAAGCAAGACACGTTTTATTACCACACGTTTTGGAAATGTGTTAGGGTCTAATGGTTCTGTTATTCCAAGATTCAAACGCCAAATAGAAACGGGCGGACCGGTTACAATTACGCATCCTGATATCACGCGATATTTTATGACCATTCCAGAGGCTTGTCAATTAGTTTTAGAGGCCGGTTGCATGGGAAAAGGTGGAGAGATCTTTGTATTCGACATGGGTAAATCGGTAAAAATAATTGACCTAGCACGCAAGATGATCAAACTTTCGGGTTTGCAAGAAGGAAAAGACATTAAGATCGAATTTACAGGATTACGTCCCGGCGAAAAATTATTTGAAGAACTATTGGCCGATAAAGAAACCACTTTACCAACGCATCATGCTCAGATCTTAATTGGAAAAGTACGCGAGTACGAATATCAAGAAGTGAACGAAACCATTGAGAACATCATTAAATTATTTAATACGCAAAACAATGATCTTATTGTTCAACATATGAAGAATATTGTTCCCGAATACAAAAGCAGTAATTCTGTTTTTGAAAAACTCGATAAAAAATAATGCAACTAAAAAAACTATATTTTCTTTTATTCATTTCTTTAGGATCATTTTCCTTTTCGCAAACGGTTAAAAAAGTAGCAGCTTCAAAACCAAAGCTGGTGGTTGGTATCGTTGTTGATCAAATGCGCAACGATTATATATATCGCTATTGGGATAGATATGGAAATGGTGGGTTTAAAAAGTTGGTGAACAATGGTTTTTATTTGCGAAATGCACATTATAATTATGTTCCAACAATTACAGGACCCGGACATGCAAGTATCTTTACAGGAGCAACGCCAAGAGTTCATGGCATTATTGCAAACGATTGGTATGATAAAGCAAGCGACAAAGGGTTGTATTGTGTAAAGGACGAAAATGTAAAACCAGTTGGTACAGATGTTAAGTCGCGTAAAAGATCGCCCGTGCATTTATTGAGTACAACTATTGGCGATGAATTAAAATTGAATAGTAACGGAAAGTCAAAAGTATTTGGTATTGCATTAAAAGACCGAAGTGCTATTTTCCCCGCAGGTCATGCTGCCGACGCTGCGTTTTGGTACGATGATTCAACCGGATATTTTATTTCTTCTACTTGGTATGTAAAAGAGTTGCCAACTTGGTTGAACGAATTTAATGAAAAGCAATTGCCAAAAACATATTTGCAAAAAGGATGGAATACTTTGAAACCAATAGATACCTATTCTAATTCAATAGAGGATAATAATAAGTATGAAAAAGCTGCGAATAAAAAGGACAGCCCAACTTTTCCGTATGAGTATGCTAATTATTTAGTTCCGGGGAAATACGGCATGGTAAAGGAAACGCCCTATGGAAATACCATCACAAAGGATATGGCCATTGCTTGTTTAAAAAATGAGAAATTAGGTAAAGATGAATATACCGATCTGTTAACCATAAGTTTTTCAAGTCCTGATATTATTGGACATGAATACGGTCCGCGTTCGGTTGAAATAGAAGATGTGTATTTACGTTTGGATCTAGAACTAGAGGAATTGATAAAAACTTTGGACTCTGAAGTTGGCGCAAATAATTATGTGTTATTCTTAACAGCTGATCATGGTGCAGCCGAAGTGCCAAATTATTTAAAGGATAATAAGATCCCTGCGGATTATTTTGATGAGAAAAAATTAGATAAGCAATTAAGGGAGTATTTTTTAAAGACCTTTAATGATGAGAAAATATTAATAGGCTGCTTTAATCAACAAGTGTTTTTGGATGAGGATCGCCTGGATAAGATCAATAAGCAATATGTTGAACAGAAATTATGTGATTATTTGGTAACAGTGGATGCGATCGCGGAAGCATATCCATCATCAGTACTGAAAAATGGAAGTTTTGACGGCCGCGACGCAAAGGCATTGATCCAAAACGGATATAATCATCAGCGCAGTGGTAATGTGGCATTCGAGTTAAAGCCAGGATGGATGGATCACGCGAAAACTGGAACCACGCATGGCGCTTCATACTCATATGATACACATGTACCTGTTATTTTTTACGGAAACGGAATTGAAAAGGGAAGTTCGTTGAATTATTACAAGATCACACAAATTGCACCAACTATTTCCGACCTCATTAAAATAAATTATCCGAGCGGTTGCACCGACGATCCAATAGAAAAGGCTCTTAGCAAATAAAATTATGTATCAACAGTTCAAAGCATCATTTAGTAAAATTGTAGTTGTAGCTGCCCTTGGTTATTTTGTAGATATCTATGATCTGGTTTTGTTTGGAATGGAACGCGTCGCAAGTTTAACAGATATTTTAAAGGACACGTATACGGATCCGGTTGAGCTAAAAAAACAAATAACCAATGTTGGAGCAAATTTGTTGAGTTTGCAAATGATAGGAATGTTAGTGGGCGGTTTGTTCTGGGGGATTTTAGGAGATAAAAAAGGACGACTAACGGTTTTATTTGGAAGTATTATAACCTATTCACTTGCAAATATTGCCAATGGTTTTGTAACTGATACATTTTGGTATGGCATTTTGCGTTTTGTTTCAGGCTTTGGTTTAGCAGGTGAATTAGGTGCCGGAATCACTTTAGTGAGCGAGACCATGAAAAAGGAAGATCGTGGAATTGGAACAACCATTGTTGCTTCTATTGGTTTATTTGGTGCTGTGGTTGCTGGATTAACTACAATTGCTATTGATAATTGGCGCGTGAGTTATTTCTTAGGTGGTGGAATGGGTTTGTTGTTATTATTTCTTCGCATAGGGATCTTTGAAAGTGGAATGTTTGATCAGGTAAAGCAGGATAAAGCCGTAAAAAAGGGGAATTTCTTTTATCTCTTTTCTCACCCAAAATTATTATTTAAGTATTTGAATATTATTTTAATTGCCATACCAGTTTGGTTTGTGATGTATTTCTTAGTTCAGTTTGCCCCCGAAATGTCTTCAGCACTCGGTTTAGCTGATGGGCCAAAGGACGGAAAGATCCCTATTATGGTAGCTTACATCGGAATAACTATTGGTGACGTAGTAAGTGGTATCATGAGTCAGAAAATGCGATCACGAAAAAAAGTACTCTTTATTTTTATCACGCTAACTTTATTATTTAGCATCATTTATTATCTCTTTGCAAGTGTTTCGGTATTAGTTTTTTATTCTATCGTATTTTGCATCGGATTTGGAACCGGTTACTGGGCTGTGTTCATGAGCGGTGCCTCCGAATTGTTTGGAACTAATATTCGCTCAACAGTTACAACCACAGCGCCAAATTTTGTTCGAGGATCGGTTACCTTAATGACATTGGCCAATGCTTCTATGAAACCTTCTATTGGAGTTGTCAATTCGTCATTAATTATTGGTGTTATTGTATTTGTATTAGCTTATTGGGCCTGTTATAAATTAGAAGAGACTTTCGCAAAAGATTTAAATTATACCGAATGAAACCAACCGTTATTATAGGCGCATCATCTAATCCCGAACGCTATAGTTATAAAGCAACTATGAGTTTAAAAGCGCACGGTCATAAAGTTTATCCCGTTGGAGTAAAACATGGTGATATAGAAGGAGAGAAGATCCTCACCAACAAACCGGTTCCTAGTGATGTGGATACTGTTACAGTGTATCTTTCGGCAAAAAACCAAAAGGATTGGTACGAGTATATATTGTCTTTAAAACCAAAAAGAATTATTTTCAACCCTGGTGCCGAAAACCCTGAGTTAGTTGAAAAGGCCAAAACACTGGGTATAGAAAGCATAGAGGCCTGCACTTTGGTATTGCTTTCAATTGGGAATTATTAATGAAATGGATCGCAAAAACATTTGATGAATTAAGCGTGCATGAATTGTACGGCATTTTGCAATTGCGTGCGAAAGTATTTGTTGTGGAACAAAATTGTGCGTATCAAGATCTGGATAACACAGATAAAAAAGCCTGGCATTTATTTGGAACAGAAAATGAAAACATTATGGCTTACGCACGCTTGATCCCCCCAGGCGTTAATTACCCGGAAGCAAGCATTGGAAGAGTTGTTGTTGACCCTTCCTTAAGAGGAAAAAATATTGGAAAGGAATTAATGAGGCAATCTATAACAAAATGCGACGAGTTATTTAACGCAAAACAGATCACCATCTCGGCACAATGTTATCTCAAAAAATTTTACAACGAATGTGGATTTAAGGAAGTAGGAGAGGAGTATATGGAAGATAATATCCCACACATTAAAATGAAAAAATAAGCAATGTTAAGAATCGCAATTATAGGCTGTGGCAATATGGGATTAACCTATGCCAAGGCATTTTTAAAAGACAATATAGTTTCTCAAAAAGACCTTTTACTAATTGAGAAGAATGCTGAAATGAAAGAAAGATTAAGGCCTTTTGGAAATGTTTCGAATAAAATTGATGAACGCATAAAAGGCTTTGATATAATTATTTTAGCCACTAAGCCTCAAGATTCAAAAGCCATTTATGCTGATCTTAGAAAGTATATTATGCCATCGCATCTCCTTATTTCTATTATGGCAGGTATCACTATTCAAACACTGCAGGATAGTTTAGGTCACAAAGCAATAGTTCGTGCTATGCCAAATACGCCTGCGCAATTAGGAATGGGCATCACCGGATTTACTGCCAGCAAAGACACCAATATAAAAGATGTGTTGAAAGCAGACAATCTTCTAAATAGCACTGGTAAAACTATTTTCTTTGATGATGAAAGTAAATTAGATGCTGTTACTGCTTTGAGCGGAAGTGGTCCGGCTTATTTTTATTTTATTGCAAGTGCTATGATCGAAGCAGGAAAGCAAATGGGAATTGATGAACATATTTCATCTTTATTAGTAAAACAAACCATGAATGGCGCTTTTCATTTAATGAATACTTCCGAAAATAATTTGGATGATCTTATTCAGTCAGTAGCATCAAAAGGTGGAACAACCGAAGCAGCGCTTACCATTTTTAAAGATCAAAAATTAAAAGAGGCACTTGTGAATGGAATTATTGCTGCTGAAAAACGCGCGAAAGAACTTTCTAAGTCCTAACTCTCATTCTCATAATACAACTTATAGTACTTCATTCCTTTTCCTTCATCATACCCGCGCTCAACAAAATCATGTCGGCCATGAATGTATAAATGAAAATTCTTATCGAGCTTCACAACGCTTTTCATGTACTTTGCGTTCTTTTTTACAGCTGTGTTAGAAACGTCAAATTCATCTATGGCTTGAAGATCGTTTTTGTCATTGTAATTATATCGATATTCGCTAAAAGCAGAAATTAAACTTGGTTCAACAAGTACTTCTTTTTCAAAATCCTTTACATTAAAACGGTCTTTTTCCTTAAAATAACTGGCGCTTTTATTCAACATCATCATTTGATCTTGTTTAGTAACATTATTTTGTTCCGTTAAGATCTCTTCACAAAAACCTCTAGAGGTATCCATAAAATTCTTTGTAAAATAGTAACCATTCTCTTTTAATTTGGCCCCCAAAAAATCTTCTTCCCAATACAAAGCGCATTCGGCATTACGATTGTTATTATCAATGATACTTAATTTGTAACCTTTTTCTTTTTCTGTATTAAATATGATAGCGCCTTTGTCTAATTTATAAATATCAATGCCATCTTCGCATTCCAAGTCAAAACTGTTTAAATGCTGGTAAACTTTTAAATAGGTTTCTTTGTTCTCGGTTTTAAAATAGCCAATAGCGTCGCATAATTCACCGTCTACCATTGCGTCCCTAAAATAACAAACGTAAAATTCGCCGCCCTTTATTTTAGGATGTGTACTTTGGTCGTGAAGGTATTTTGCAAGTTTTTTACTTACAGATAGAAAATTTTTTTGCGAACTAAAAAGGTCCTCACTCATATTAGCAACGCTTTTTAAACTTACATCTGCTTTCTCTCTAAACTTGTGGTAAATATCAGTTTTGAAAGGGTTTAAAAAATAACGCAAGAGTGTTTCCTTTACAAAGTCATCTTTAAATGAGATAACATCCTCGCTTAATGTTAGCTCTTCTCCAAGCCCTTTGTTGCCAACATAATGAATGGCAAAATGTGTAAGTTCGGAACGTGTAAAATCTATCATAGAAAAAGTATTTGCGCTAAAGTATACTTATTCTCTAATATTCCTTTAACAATATTTAAACATCTAAAAATTGTTACAATCGGGCATATTTGGTGTCTAAATAATAGCAATAGTGCCTCAAAGTGATTAAATTTGTATAACATGCGAACTATACTAAATTCAATAAAAAAGAAGTTCATCATCATACCCTTAGTTCTGGGTATTACCTCTTTTACCGTTTTCAATTACGTTTTCAATAAAAATGAACTTATTTTGGATATACTTTTGGGGGGATTGTCTCAGCTGCACTATAGTCCGGTGAAGCTTGACGATGCATTCAGTGAAAAGGTTTTTGATCTTTACATAAAGCGTACCGATGCCAGTAAAAAATTCTTTTTGCAAGAAGACATTGATCTGTTAAGCAAATATAAACGATCACTTGATGATCAGTTAAAAAATCAAAATCACGATTTTTATAAGATTTCTGTTGATCTTATCACCAAACGGATAAAAGAAAAGGAAAGTTGGTATAAAGAGTATTTGTCGCAACCATTGGATTATACATCCGAAGAATCTTACGAATCGGATTATGAGAAAACGAATTATGCCAAAACGCCTGAAGAATTGAAAAAGGAATGGCAAAAAATGTTGAAGTATCAGGTTTTGATGCGTTTGGATGAATCATTGAACAGACAAGAAACTGCGATCGAGAAAAAAGACACTTCGTACAAAGTAAAGCCGTTTGATTCTTTGGAAGTAGATGCGCGACGTAAAGTGGTCAAGGCAAATAATAATTTATTCAAGTACTACAATAAGCTTACACCAAAAGATCGTTTTGCGCTATATGCAAATGCAATAACCGGCATTTACGATCCCCACACCGAATATTTTGCTCCAAAAGAAAAAAAGAAATTTGATCAAGCTATGAGCGGTCAGTTTGAAGGTATTGGAGCGCGTTTAATGCGCACCGAAATGGGGCAGTTGAAGGTGAGCGAGATCATTATCGGAACACCGAGTTATAAGCAAGGTGAATTAAAACAAAATGACGAGATTCAGAAAGTAGCACAAGGTGATGGTAAGCCGGTGGATATTTCGGAAATGGAGATGGATGATGCGATTGAATTAATTAAAGGAAAAAAAGGTACTGAAGTTAGATTAACAGTAAAAAAGCCCGACGGCTCTATTAAAGTAATTCCTATTATTCGCGACGTGATTGATATGGAAGATGTGCTTGCAAAAAGTGCGGTCTTGAACAATAAATCTAAAATAGGATACATTTATTTACCAACGTTTTATACCGACTTTACAGGCACTGGTTCAGGTACGCATCGTTGCGCAAAAGATATGCGCGAAGAGATAGAAAAACTGAAAAGAGTAGGAGTTAAATCTATTATTATTGACCTTCGAGATAATGGCGGCGGTTCATTGCAGGAGGTTGTTGTGATGGCGGGATTATTTTTTCCAAAAGGTCCGGTAGTTCAGGTAAAAAACAGAGACGGGCATATAAAAATAATGGAAGATTATAATCAGGATGTAGCTTGGGATGGGCCTTTAGCAGTTATGGTTAATCATGGAAGCGCTAGTGCGAGCGAAATTTTGGCCGCTGCCTTGCAAGATTACAAACGCGCGGTGATCATCGGAACGCCTACATTTGGTAAAGGTACCGTTCAATCTTTCTTGAATCTGGATGGATATTTAATGCCGCAATTTGATACCATTAAGCCAATAGGAGAAGTAAAAGTAACACAACAAAAATTCTATCGAGTGAGTGGCGGATCAACACAGTTAAAGGGGGTAACGCCTAATATTATGTTGCCGGATATTTACGCGTTCATTGATCGTGGTGAAAGAGAATTGGAGTATCCAATGCCTTGGGATGAGATCAGTAAGGCAAGTTATTCTGAATTCGCAAACATCAATTACGACAAGTTGGCAAAGAATAGTGCTTCACGGATGAAAAAGAGTGAGCAATTCAAGGCTGTAGAAGAGCGTTCTAAAGAATTTAAATCAAGAAAAGACGAATCGATCGTAAACTTAAAATTAGAAAAATTTAGGGCTGAACAAAAATATTGGAGAGATCAAAATAAAAAATACGAAGAGATCAAAAAAGACATTAAAGATTTTAGTGCAAATCCGCTTGAAGAAGATATTGCTAAATTAAAGACTAAGGGAGATACGTCCCACATAGGCATCGCAAATCGCTGGTCAAAGAATGTTGCAAAGGATATTTACATTTATGAAGCAAGTAACATCCTTAACGAGATGAAATAGATCCTTAAGAGATCATTTGAAATTTTGGGCGCTTTTCAAAGCGCCCATTTTATTTCTTTAATATCGAAATAATGTTCTTTGTTTGTGTGATCGGTAAGTGCCAAAAGCCCCTTTTCGTTAATGCCTTTTACAGTAAATTCTTTTTCTTGACCATTGATGATGAAGGTTTGCAGTTCACCTTTCTTATAAAAATGGGTATAATAGTTCTTTAAAAGAGTATCAAACTGTTGTGATTTTAACTTCAAATAGTAATTCTCTAAATGTTTGCTCAATGCTTTTAAAACATCATTAACGTTGCTAGATTTTGAGCCAAGCAATTTTAGCGAAGTAACGTTCTCTACCTCATTAAAATCCTCTTGACCAATGTTTATCCCTATTCCAACAATAGTGGTGTTTACGATAGTATTATTCAAAAAATTCTCGTTGAGTATTCCGGCTATTTTTTTTGAGTTTACAAGGATGTCATTAGGCCATTTTATTTTTATGTCAAATTGGCTACTGTCCAGTATTTCAGCCATTAAGTCATGCACGGCCAGTGCAGAAATGATGTACATGTAATACAACTTATCAATACTTAAAAATGTTGGTTTTAATACGTACGAAACCGCTAGATTAAGCCCAGGACCGCTTATCCAGCTGTTGCCGCGCTGACCTCTCCCCTTTGTTTGATTGGTGCTGAATATTGCGGTACCTTCGGTAAGGTTAACGTTCTTTAACAGCGCTATGGCATAGGAATTGGTACTCTCTACTTCAGGTAGAAAAATAGCAGCTTGCCCAACAAATAATGTTTCCATTAAGCCAAAAAGATTAAATTTGTTCTTTAATGTAAACGTAATAAAAATTAAGATACTCTAAGGTACTGTCGAATAAATTTATGGCTAAGAAAAAAGCAAAACCTGTAAAAAAAGCTGCAAAGAAGGCAGCTCCAAAAAAAGGACCGAAGAAAAAAGTTACCTCTCTTGCAAAAGGAAAGGCAAAAAAAACTGTTGCAAAAAGATCAACTTCATCAAAAGGTAAAAAAGCTCCTGTAAGATCAAAGGCTTCTGAAAAGGAAAAGGATGAGAAGAAAGCAAATGCTATTGTAAATTCAGAAAAAAAGAAGATCGCAAAAAAGCGAGTTAAAGTTACAACCTCTAAAGAAACAAATGGTTTGTTGGATTCTATTATTGATGGAATGCAAGAAAGGAAAGCAAAGCACATCACCGTACTTGATCTTCAAAATATTGAAAATAGGATCGCGGATTTTTTTGTGATATGTGATGCAGATAGTGGAACACACGTAAATGCGATAGCGGATAGTGTTGAAGAAATAGTGTTGAAAAAAACCGGCGAAAGACCTTATCATTCAGAAGGACAACAAAACGGCGAGTGGATACTTATTGATTATATAAATATTGTGGCGCATGTTTTCTTAAAAGAAACTCGAGAGTATTACAATATAGAAGGATTGTGGGGAGATGCAGAGATCAGAACAATTAATTAAAACTGAAAATGAGTAACGAACAAAATAAAGAAGAACAAAAGGATCCGAATCATAAACTTTCAAACGAAGAAGAGCGTAAGAAACAATTCGAACGCATGAAAGAAAAGTTTGGCAAACAAAATTCACCATTTGGTGGACAAGGCAATAAGGGCGGTAATAATTTTTACTGGATCTATGGGATAGTTATTGTGGTTTTACTTTTTATTACTTTTTATGGAACCGGATTTAGCCCGCGCATAAAAGAAATACCATTGCCGGTTTTTGAACAAGAGATGCTCGCAAAAGGCGATGTGGTGGATATTAATATCGTAAACAAAAGCATAGCAAAGATCTCAATCAATCCTGATAGCTTGGCAACTTGTGATAGATACAAGGATAAGAGCACAGGAAAGTCAATTTTCCCTGATAAAACATTTCATGGTCCGCATTTTACTGTAAGCGTACCCTCTGTAGATAATTTTTTATTACGTGTAGAGAAAATTCAGAATGATGCCGGCATCCAAAAAGAAAAGCAGGTTTACGCACGCAGTTCAGAAGAATCTAGCTGGAGCGAAAGTATTTCGTGGATCTTACCAATTGTGATCATGATAGCCCTTTGGGTATTTATGATGCGCAGAATGGGCGGCGGCGGAGGAAGTGGCGGTCCGGGCCAAATATTTTCGATCGGAAAATCGCGCGCAGTTTTATTTGACAAGGATACAAATGTGAACATTACATTTAATGATGTTGCAGGATTAGATGGCGCAAAGTTAGAGGTGATGGAGATTGTTGATTTTTTAAAGAATCCAAAAAAATACACTGATCTGGGTGCAAAGATCCCTAAGGGTGCATTACTCGTTGGCCCTCCGGGTACAGGTAAAACTCTCTTGGCAAAAGCAGTAGCTGGCGAAGCAAAGGTTCCATTCTTTTCTTTATCAGGGTCTGATTTTGTGGAAATGTTTGTTGGAGTTGGTGCATCGCGTGTGCGTGATCTTTTCCGCAACGCAAAAGAAAAAGCACCGTGTATCATTTTTATTGATGAGATAGATGCTATTGGTCGTGCACGCGGAAAAAGCATTTCAGCAGGTTCAAATGATGAGAGGGAGAATACTTTAAATCAATTATTGACCGAGATGGATGGTTTTGGAACCAACAGCGGCGTAATTATTTTAGCAGCAACAAACAGGGCAGATATTTTAGATAGAGCCTTAATGCGTGCGGGCCGTTTTGATAGACAGATCTACGTTGATATGCCTGATTTGAATGAACGTAAGGAAATATTCAAAGTGCATTTGAAAAAGATCAAGATCGATGAGAGTGTTGATATTGAATTTTTAGCGCGTCAAACTCCTGGGTTTAGTGGAGCTGATATTGCTAACATTTGTAACGAGGCAGCTTTAATTGCAGCGCGTGGAAATAAAAAGCAGGTTGGTAAACAAGATTTCTTAGATGCAGTTGATCGTATCATTGCAGGCTTAGAAAAAAAGAATAAGATCATCACTAAACATGAAAAGCGTGTGATCGCATATCACGAAGCAGGGCATGCAACTGTAAGTTGGATGTTAGAATACGCAAGTCCTTTGGTAAAAGTTACTATTGTTCCTCGCGGAAGAAGTTTAGGAGCCGCTTGGTATTTACCGGAAGAGAGACAAATTACAACTGCAGATCAGATCATGGATGAGATGTGTGCAGCATTAGGTGGTAGGGCAGCGGAAGAGATCGTTTTTGGTAAAGTAAGCACCGGAGCTTTGAGTGATCTTGAAAAGATAACCAAGCAAGCGTACGCTAGTATTATTTATTATGGATTGAACGATAAGATCGGTAACATCAGTTATTATGATAGTAGTGGGCAAAGCGAATACAACTTCAATAAGCCATATAGCGAGCAAACATCTAAGGTAATTGATGAGGAGGTTAAAAAGATGGTAGATATCGCCTATGCACGCACAAAACAGATACTGGCTACCAATAAGGATAAGCTTACTACACTAGCCGAAAAACTGTTAGAAAAAGAGGTTATTTTTAAAGAAGATCTAGAAGAGATATTCGGTAAACGTCCTTTCGAAAAAGAGGAAGAGTTGTTTAAAAAACCCGAGATCAAGATAGAAAGTACGAGCGAGAGCGATCAAAAGTTGGGTTAAAAACCCCTGTAAGTCCCATTTTTAAAGGTAAATTCAGGTCGCGTGACTTTGAATTTACCTTTTTTTATTTTTAAGAATCGGCTGCGCTCCTTTATCTATAAGGCTTTAGATCAATATTTAAAATAATTTTTTACTGATTTTATGTATTTAAAGTACAATTTTAACGCTTTTTTCCAACGATTATTTGGTGTCGTTTATCCTTGATTTTGAGGCTCTATCCCTGTTCATAACTTGTTAACTGGGTGAATGAACCTTGTAAATGAGGGAACAGCACCAGCTAGTTAGCAGTTTTTTAACAATTTTTTCTATTTGCCATTAACTTAGTAAGGACTAAACTAGGCTCTTATTAAAAATAATATAAAACACAAAGCATGAAAAAATTAATTACAGCAAAACTAATGATCCTGATATTGTTGGGATTCAGTAAGTCATTGGTTGCACAGTTTCAAATTCAAACTGCTGCAGCGCAAAGTATTAATCTGAATAAACCATACTACATGTATGTGTTTCCGTCGGATTCATTAAGTGGATTCAATGAGACTGCTACACAGCAAGACGCATTGAACCGTAAATGTTTTGGTAATGAATTCCATATGTTTTTATATGCCGAAAAAAGAAGGTATATCAATACTAAGTACTCTTTAACTCCTGTTGTGTCCAACCCCACCAGTAGTTCAACAAGTGCAAAAGGTGGCCCAACAAGTAATAATCAGATAAATGCGGCTCCATGTGTAAACGAAGGTTTCGAATCATCACTCCCAACAACTCTAAGTACGGCAGCAGCAGCAATTGGTAATACTTTAACCGGATGGCAAGTAAGTAATGGTAACACCATGCAAACGCCTTATAACAACTGTACTGCTACCAATAATGCGCCAAATCCTGGTTGTAACTTTGCTTGGGTGCGTGCTACGCCATGGGTTACTCCTGCAGCAACAAGTTTAGGTACCATTGGTGCCTCACCGCTTGGTGGAACTAATGTATTACAGATGAATGATAATCTTGCGGGTGGTAAAGCTGTAAGGATACAACAAACATTTCCAGTTACAGCATCAAACTGTTTATTTCAATTAGCTTACAGAGCTGCTTTATTATCTGGCCACGCATGTTGTGAGAATCCATATATTAAAGTTAAGGTTGTAAATTGTTTCAATGCTATTTTACCTTGTCCTCAAGTTGACGTACAGCCTCCGGGACCAAGTTGTGCTTCAGTTACCGCAACAGGATGGCAAACCAACTCATCAACATGGGTTACTTATACTCCAAATTGGATGATCAAGTCATTAGACCTAACTCCTTATCTTAACTCTTGTGTTACTATTATCATTGAAGTAGGTGATTGTCCTTACGGTGGTCATTGGGGATGTGCTTTTATCGACACACAATGTTTACCGATGAATACAACAGTAAACAACATTGCATTCTCGTCTGCAGCTCCTATATCGTTTGTTGCTGCTTGTGGTGTGCTTACTGCAACCATGGTAGCTCCTGTGGGATTAGGGCCATACACTTGGAACGGTCCTGCATCCAGCACAATTACTAATAATCCAAATCAAACTATTTTCACAACAGTACCGGGTAACTATACATTAACTATGAATCCTCCTGGCTCTTGTGCACCTATTACTAAGACGGTTAACTTACAGTTTGGTAGCTTTCCTAATGCGGGATTTAGTGTGGCCAATAACTGTACAACATATACTTTAACAAATACCGGTAGTCCCGCCCCTTCCATACAAACTTATACCATAATTCCGAATGGGCCGGTCAGTTTTTCTACCACTAATAATACGAGTGTCGTCAATTTAGCGCCAAATACAACGTATACAATTTTGCAAACAGTTACAAATCCACAAAACTGTCCTAAGACTTTCTCTATGGTGATCACTACTCCAAACGGGCCAAGTCCTGCGTTTAGTACACCAACCGCAATTTGTATTACGTCAGCGGCTACGTTTAGTGCGCTCGTAAGTACTGGCTCACATACGTATTCATTCAATTCATTCACAACTAATCCTGCTCCGATCTTCACTAACCCAGCAGGACCAGTTACATTCCCTGCTTCTGCAAC
>JAGPDW010000026.1:0-22696 GCA_018057345.1 Bacteroidia bacterium
CTCGAGGTCATCACTCCAAAAGAACTACAAGGCTGTCAGGTTTCAATTGTTGCACATGGTTATGGAAAAGCCCTTTATAATAAACTTATCGAAAATGGGGTAATTCCCGATTGGCGCGAACCTAACGTAATACGCTGTGCCCCTGTGCCTCTTTACAATTCTTATGAGGATATTCACTCATTTGGAGAAGTATTAAGGTCATTACTATAACCTGGAATAATCGGACGATTTCAACCGCAAGACAAAAGGGCATTCGGTCTTTATCTGTGCTTGGTTTTAACAAAAAATCTTAAATTTTTTGAAGAAAGGCTTAGTTTTTGTATATTTAAGACAATGTTTTTGTCCCACTTATCTTCCGTCAAACCCAATATGAACAAGGTTTTAACTTTTCTGTTCGTTTTTGCTGTTTCTTTAGCAATAGCTTCTATTTCCAAACCGGCTCCTTTGTACTTTACAGAGAATAAAGGCCAGATAGGAGATCAAAACCACAAACCGCGACCGGATGTATTATTTGGTGCCAGCGATGGGCAGCTTACATTTCATTTAAAAAATAATGGTATAGCCTATCAGCAATACCGTGTTGATGAATGGATGGAGATCCCAGATTTTATAGATGATAAAAAAACACGCAAGGTGTCTAAGCTACAAACCATTTACCGCACCGATGTGGAATGGTTGAATTGCAATACGAACTGTATCATTGAAAAAGAATTTGCCAAACAGGGTTCGGAGAATTATTATAATGCCATTTGCCAAAACGGTGTAAGTGGCGTGATGTCGTTTCAACAAATTACTTACAAAAATATTTATGCGGGTATAGATCTTAAATGGTATTCGGAAAACGGACATTTAAAATATGATTATTATGTTGCCGCCGATGTTGATCACCGTGTGATCAAATTAAAGTATGAGGGCGCAACAAAATTAAGTCTTAATGAAAAAGGCACATTGATCATTACAACCGCGCTTGGCGAGATCGTTGAGCAAAAACCTTTGGTAAAACAAAATGGTAAGATCTTAAAAAGTGCATGGAAAATTGAGGGCAACACCGTATCATTTACCATTGAAGGGAGAAATAATTCTTTACCAATGATCATTGATCCGGGTATCCGCATCTGGGGAACATACTATGGCGGCACAGGTGGCGAATCAACCATGAACAGCGCTGTTGATGCGAATGGAAACGTGTATACATCGGGTACTACAAGCAGTAATAATGGTAATAGCATTGCTACGGTAGGTAGTCACCAGGCAACCTATGGCGGCGGTCAAGATAATGCATTCATTGCAAAATTCAATGCCTCGGGAGTTAGACAATGGGCAACCTATTATGGCGGACCAACCCGCGAGTTTGGAATAAGTTTGGCACTTGATAATACAGGGGCCAATGTATATTTATGCGGACACTCTTTATCATCTGTAGGGAACGTTATTGCAACACCGGGCGCACATCAAACAACCTTTGGCGGCTTTTGGGATGCTTTTTTGGTTAAATTCAACAGCAACGGGATTAGACAATGGGGGACTTACTATGGAGATACAGGTATGGAACACGGGAATGGCGTTGGAACAGATGCTGCAGGGAATGTTTACCTCTGCGGAAAAACAGATGCTGCAACAACCAACTTTATTGCTACTGCCGGCTGTCATCAGCCAGGATTTGGGGGTGTTGAAGATTGTTTTCTTGTAAAATTTAATTCCAGTGGCGTTAGACAATGGGGAACTTATTATGGAGGTACTGGATCAGACGTGGCACGCGGAATACATGTAGAAGCGAACGGTGATATTTTTTTAACCGGCTGGACAGATAACAGTGTGCCGAATGTGATTGCAAGTCCGGGTTCACATCAAAATGCATACGGCGGCGGAAGTTACGATGCTTTTCTTACAAAATTTAATACCAACGGTGTTAGGCAATGGGGAACACAATATGGTGGCGGTGGAACCGATCAAGCTTATGACTGTGCGGTTGATCTTTTAGGAAATGTATATATGAGTGGAAAAACACAAAGCACACAAAGTATCTCAACGGTTGGATGCCACCAATTAAACTATGGTGGTGGTGGCTATGATGTTTTTCTTGCAAGCTTTACTGCTGCAGGAGTTCGCAATTGGGGAACGTATTATGGCGGAAGCGGGGATGAAGAAAGCTGGGGCTGTTCGGTACACAAATCTGGCCATATTTTTGTTACAGGCTTAACATCATCCAATACCGGAACCATTATTGCAACTGTTTCATCTCACCAACCTAATCATGGTGGCTCCACTTGGGATTGTTTTATTGCACAATTTGATCCAAGCACCAATGGCGCAAGAACATGGGGAACTTATTATGGTGGCTCCAGTGATGATGTTGGTTACGGCTGCACAAGCGACAATGCATATCATGTTTATTTGACAGGCTCTGCTTTTAGTAGTACAGGAAATGACATTGCAAGCGCCGGAAGTCACCAACCCTTGTATGGAGGCGGTGCTTTTGGTGATGCTTTCATTGCAAAATTCTATGATTGCCCTGCACCATTAGCGCCAACGAATACTACAGTGCCTGCCAATTTAAGTTTTTGTGAAGGCGTAACCACAACATTATCTGCCATTAGTGGCGCAACCATGAGTTGGTATTCAACACCAACTTCTACAGCTGTTATTGGTACAGGAAGTGTTTATGTTACTCCTGTTCTTTCGGCAGGTAATTATACCTATTATGTAGATGCTGCAACATGTACAAATAGTCCACGAACGCCAATAAGTGTAACTGTGTTTGCTTTACCTAATTTAAATGTGGTGTCATTTCCAACCCTGGTGTGTGCCGGAAAAAATTCAACATTAAGTGTAAGTGGCGCGGCCAGTTATACCTGGGATAGTTCTGCAACAACTAATACGGTATTAGTTACACCTTCCGTTACAAGTATTTATACAGTTACCGGAACAAACACCTTAGGTTGTACAAATAGCAAAACAATTTCGGTAACTGTTTATCCTTTAGACCCTGTAACATTTACGCCTGAAAAAGACACATCGTGTTTGCATATTTTTGGCGGCACACCAATTTTATTAGTGGGATCTCCAACGGGCGGCGTATTTTCGGGAGCCAACGTCTCTGGTACATATTTAAATCCCACCGCATTGGGAGTTTTTAATCCGGTGTATACATACACCAATCCAACTAACGGCTGTGTGAATTCGGCAACCGCTACTATTCTGGTGGTAAATTGCACAAGTATAAATGAAGAAAATGCGTTTGTAAAAAATATTAGCATTTACCCTAATCCTACCAAAGGACATATTGTTGTTGAAACCAATAGCGATATGGACAAAACAATAACCATACTTGATGCAAGAGGCCGAATAATTCGCAACGAAACAAGCAAGCAAAGAACATTGCAATATTCTATTGCTGATGAGGCCAACGGAATTTATTTTATAAAAATAAGTTCATCACTTGGCAGCAAGGAATTTAAACTTGTGAAAGAATAATTTCTTTTGTCCATCGATCCGCAAATACACCAAAGCTGGAAAGAGCATTTACTTCCCGAATTTCAAAAAGGTTATTTTAAGAAGTTAAAGAAATTTCTTGTAGAGGAAAAAAAATCGTTTGATATTTATCCTCCGGGTAAATTGATCTTCTCGGCATTTAACTTTACGCACTTTGACGATGTAAAAGTGGTGATATTGGGACAAGATCCTTATCACGGACCCGGGCAAGCCAACGGATTTTGTTTTTCGGTAAGTGATGGTGTGCGTACACCACCAAGCTTGGTAAATATTTTTAAAGAAATAAAAACCGATGTTGGTTGCGAAATGCCTACTCATGGAAATTTGGAAGCTTGGGCCAAGCAAGGTGTGTTCTTATTAAATGCTACATTAACTGTACGAAAAGAAACCGCCGGCTCCCATCAAAAAAAGGGTTGGGAAGAATTTACGGATGCCGTAATAACAACACTTTCAGAAAAACGTGAAGGCCTAGTATTTTTACTTTGGGGAAATTACGCGCGTAACAAAACTGTATTAATAAATAGGCAAAAACATTTAGTGCTCGAAGCCGCGCATCCCTCACCTTTAGCGCGCGGCGCTTTTTTTGGCAGTAAGCATTTTAGCAAAACGAATGCGTATTTAAAGTCCATTGGGAAAAAAGAGATCGATTGGTGTTTGTGAGGATTTTCTGTATCTTCATTAAATTATAATACGCTAAAACATTTTTATGAACAGCCTTAGACCAAACGCTCAAAGGGCAAAAAATGCCATTACTTTAATTTGGATCGTATTAGTGATAGAGATCTTTGCTCTTGCTTCGAGTGTGCTTCAGTATTTTTTACTTCAAGAGGCTGCTAATGGTGAATTGATAAGCGAAGAAAACGCTAAAGCAAATGATCTTCGAGAAATGGCTATTGGTATTATTTACACTATTGCCTTTATAATTTCTGCCGTTACATTTATTTCATGGTTTAGGCGCGCTTATTTTAATCTCCACTTAAAAGTTAGCGGTTTATCACATTCCGAAGGTTGGTCGGCGGGCAGCTGGTTTGTTCCCATTATTAGTTTATTTAGGCCTTACCAAATAATGAAAGAATTATACGTGCAAACCAAAGGTTTAATAATAAAAAATGGATTGGCTCCTTACGGAAATTTTAGCACCCAAAATTTAGGTTGGTGGTGGGCCTTTTGGATCATCAATAATTTTATAGGTCAATTTATTTTTCGTTATTCCCGAAATGCCGAATCAATTGATCAGCTTACGGTTGTTACAATTGCAAGTATATTAAATAACATTGTTGGCGTTCCCCTTGCCTTACTTACCATAAAAGTGATAAAAGATTATTCTGAAATGGAAAAGTTGCTCCTTGAGATAAAAGATGAGGAGGGGATGAACAATGGCGCCAAAATGTCCGAGGCTTTTTAAGAGAATACGAACAAGCATATTTCTCAATAATTTAACCTCTCTAACGCCATTTTATTATTACATTTAATTAAAATTTGATAGATGAGATCCATTTTATTTCTATTCTGTTTTAGCATTGGGCTGAGTTTTATTCCGGCACAAAGTAAGGATTCTATATTTCCGTTATGGATGAATCGCCGGTATGCTCTTGTGCGCTCATCTTATCCTAATCTTATTACACCCCCTTTTTATAAGAACGTTGACCGGGCAGCTGGTACAAGTTTTTTTACCGCAAGCAAAAATGGCTATTATGGTATATTGGATACAACAGGGAAGGAGAAAATAAAAATGGAATACAATCGTCCTACAATATGTTTAGACCAGGCTACCCAAAAAACGTATGTGTATTTTAAGAAAACAGGCGAGCAGATCTTAGTTGATGAACTTGGAAATATTATCGGAAAAGGTTTTCCAACTATTAAAGAGATCTTTGGTGGTTTTGTTATTGTGAGGCCCGATTATCAAGATACTTCTGAAAAGCGCATGTATTATACCCAAGAAGACAAATATGTAAAATATGGCTTGATGGACTTGAAAGGTAATTGGATCGAAAAGCCGGACCTGAAGCAATATTATGGTATTTATGGCCGCTTGTTCTATATTCAGGATTATTATAAGCAGGACAAAGGCAAATTCTACGATCTCAAATTAAATCCACTAGATGGTAAAGAATACGATGATGTGAGATTTGGTTCCTCTTTGAAAAATGATACTTTAAAAAATTTAAAACGGATCATTGCCTACAATAAAGAATTTATTTGGCTACTTGATTCAAACGGAAAGGAACTTAAAAAAGACGTTCACAAAAAATTACCCATTGATATAAAAGGGTATTCCGGAGATAAAAAAAGTTTCAAATACAACGGCAATGCTATCAGTGATGCAGAGTATGACGGAGCTTTCATCATGGAAAATTATCTAATTGGTTTTGACAGCATAGCACAAAAAACCGATGTATATGATCGTCATGGCGATCTTCTTTTTACAAAAAACTATAGCAAGATCTTTGTGCCGATAGACAGACGCGATAACCCCGAATACAAGTTTGTATTTGCACAAGACAAAACAGGGATTTATTTACTTGATGATAAATTGGAGAAAAAAACTCCTCCCTTACAATTTGTAAACACCGACGAACTCTTCGAAAATGAAGAAAAGCAATTATTCGTCTGTAAAAAGAATAATAAGTTTGGCGTGATCGATCAAACCGGAAAGATTATCGTTCCTTTTATTTATAAGAACGAACCACAGCGTTACTGCGAAGGCGTTATAAAAGTTTATGGAACACAACTCGATTTCTATAGTACAAGCGGCGAACAACTTGCAAAGGGAGCGAACGACGTGAATCAATGTAAGATCAACCCAACTATTTATATTGTAAGCAAAGGCACCTCATTCGGGATTTTTGGAAGTAATCCTTCTAGAGCTATGATCCCATTTGGTACTTATTCTTCATTTGTAGAATACCCCGAGCATAAAGTGATCGTAGCAAAGAAAAATGACAAGCTATACATTCTTGATAAAGATCTTCACATATTAAATAAAGAACCTATTGAAGATCTTTTTATTACAAGTGATAGCATTACGTTTTCTGTACAGCTTACGAATAAAAAAAAACAATTACTTAGTTATAGATCCCCGGAACCAAAACACGCATTTGATTGGCTTGAAGGTTTTCAAACTGCTTATGATAATTACTATAGCAAGGACAAGTTCTTCCTTGTGCGCATCAATTCTAAATACGGATTATCAAATGCAAAAAGCGATCTGCTATTAGATGCTGAATGGGATACCATCATAAGTATTGGTTACTGCGCCTTATTAAAAAAAGGGAAGTCTTATTTTATAACCGATGAAAAATTCGAAGTAGATCGGAACATGCCGCTCGATTCGATCATAGTTGCCCAACCGGAAAATCGCTATCAAGATCCGGATTGGCGAATGTTCAAGATCCAAGCTAAACACGTTGGTAAGTGGGGCGTTTTTGATTTCGCTAATCATAAATGGATCGTTTATCCTAATTTTGAAAATGTTGTAAATGTATTAGGAAAGACCAATTCGTGTCAACGCTATTTCAGCACTAAGATCAACAAATGGACATATATAGTGGATCCCGAAAAAAACATTTTACACGGAGAGGGGTTCAATGAGATCACACCTATGACAAGTGATGTTTTTAAACCTATTCCCGACCATGCTCCAAATTTGCGCGTGAACAAAGGCAGTGCAATTTTTGATTCCTTAGGTAATTTAAAAGGCGGCAAATACGGCATCATGGATCCAAAAGGAAAGATGCTTCACAAATGTGATGCAGATAAAGTGTGGCCCATTTCTTATTCTATTTACCCAGCAGAAGGCATGGTTGGTTATGTATGGAATATTGGTGGAAGCATGAGAAAGTTTATCTCCCGTGCAGGAGATAGCACTTGGCAAGATGGGGCTGATGAAAATGGAAATTCATTTACAAAAAAAGTGCTTATGGGTCGCGAATATAGCGAAACCTTTGCCGGAGGAAAATTTGGTATTGTTGGCGTTGATGGAAAAGAAATATTTGCGCCGATCTATGACGACATGATATTTAAGTTCTATGGCGGAGAAGGTCTTGGTAATTACCGCGCAAGCTATCTTGATACACTTCCAAAGTACGACCATTTGATTTTTCCGATATTCATTAAAAAAGATGGTAAATGGGGCGTGGGTGAGTTTAATGGAAAATTAATATTACCTATTGCTTATGATAGTGTAGAAGATAAATATTTGTACAATGATCAACCCGCTATGCGCATGGTATTAAATGGAAATATTGGTTATGTGGATCTACAGGGCAAGGAGATCATACCAACGGTATTTAGCGGCGAACAACGTTTTGGTAATTACTATAATCAACCCGAATTGATCCTATTCCAAAAAAATGGAACAACGTCTTCGTACACAGTTACAGCCATATCTTCTACAATGTCTATTAAATATGACGAGAACGGAAATTCAAATGAGGTGTATGATACTATTTCCGTAGTGCAGAAACATTTTTCGGGCGGTACTTATGGTTTTTGGGATGTTAGCCTAAGCAAATGGGCACTTGAACCTATCTATGAAGACATTCGCTTATTGCAGGTCTTTAGCACCATTACTGAAAGGCAGATCCCAAAGCGGGTTTCCGTATCAGAAAAATATCCTGATCAATGTGATCATTTTATTAAGGGGTACGAGCCTTTCGAAATCAAAAAAAATGATAAATGGGGTTTGTATTTTCACGGCAAAGGAATTGTTCTGCAAACTGAATTTGATGAAATCAAAATTGAGAATGATGAAGTAATTACCAAACAAGCTGGCGTTGAAAAACGTTTTACGTTTGATGGGAAGGCTAAGTAGAGAGAGGCAGAAACCGCAGAGCGGCCTTCGGCCTACGCGGTTTCTGCCTCTAAGAGCCCTTATTCCATCGCTTTAAAAATTTTCAAATATTTCTCTTCGTTAGCTTTTACCGAATATTTTTCTTCCACGCGTTGCCTGCCTTTTTTTCCTAGAACTTCGCGCTTACTTTTATCATCGATCAATTCATCTAACGCATTCATCCATTCTTCTTTGGTATTTGCAATCATTGCACATCCATCTTTTGCAATTTCGATGTTCACTCCTACTCCGCTCATTACCACCGGAACTTCACAACTCATGTATGTTAATGCTTTCAATCCGCATTTTCCTTTGGTCCACTCATCTTTTGGTAAGGGCATAATTCCAATATCAAAACTGTTGAGTTCATTTACTTCTGTTTCTATGCTCCAAGCAATTCCATTTATTCCTAATTCTTCATTCCTATAATTTGCATCTCCCACTATTTTAAATTGCAATTTTCCTGGGTGTTTTTTATTGAGTTCTTTTAAAACAGAAACTACCTCTTCAAAATGTTTGATGGTACTAAAACTTCCGCTCCACCCAATTGTGATCTTTTCTTTGCCTCGCAATTCCCATTTCGGAATATGAACATTTGTATCCACAGTTGTTGGGATTATATGTACTTCTGCTTTTGTAAATTCTTTTGCTTTATCCGCTAAATATGTATTTCCGGCAATTACCATATTGGCAAACGAAACATTCGCATTAAATTTTTTTGGGTCTTTTACCCATTCCCATTTTTTATTTCCTGCGCTAGTATCGGCCAACCAAATAGCATCATCAAAATCAAAGATCACTTTTTTACCACTCTTATGCGCACACATTTCAAAATGTGAACTCCCAAAAAAACTGGCTTCACGCTGAATAAAAATAATATCAAAATCCTTAAAACGGTTCACGTCTTTACGCCTTTGTAAATGCCCTTTTAAAAGGATCATCACTTTTTTAAAAAAACTTCCCTTGGCATAAAACACTGCATCGTCTTTTTGGTTCAATAAGGGCGACCAAGTAAATTCGAAGCCGTGTTGTTGCAAATACGGTAAATATTGCTCAAATCTGTACCGCTGACTAGGCGAACGATTAGGGCGGTGGGCAGCTAATATGAGAACACGCGGCATGTGACCAAAGATACTAATTTAGAGGCAGAAACCACAGAGACGCCAGTGGCGTGTCACAGAGGACACAGAGCTAAATGCATACTTCTCTGTGTTCTCTGTGAAAAAAACTCTGTGTTCTCTGTGGTTTCTGCCTCTAAAAAAACCTATATTTATAACATGAATTTCCGCACCCGTTTTGTATTTATTTTTTTAACCACTCTTTTTTCAAAATTCACTTTCTCGCAAGTAAAAGATTCTATTTATTTAATGAACGGAAATGTGTTTGGCGAAATGGTGATTGATAGTTCATTAGGCGCTGTAACAGTTAACGATCCTAAAAAACCGGGCAAGCGTTTGCATTATGAATTAGATCAATTGTATAAAATACGCTATGTAAGCGGACGTGAACATTATTATTATTCTCAAGATTCTTCAAAATTCAACTGGTTCACGCGCGAGGAAATGGGATTGTTCATTAAAGGCGAACATGATAGTCGCCGCTTTTTTAAACCAAAAGCGTGTGGTATTGCTGCAGGAATTTTTGGATTTGTGGGCGGCATGAGCGGAACATTTTGGGGCCCCATCCTTCCTTATGGTTACATGGCGTTTAGCGGTATCACAAAAATTAAAATAAAACACAAAACCGTAAGCGATCCTCGTTTTTTAGATTACGACGCATATATTTTAGGATACGAAAGAACCGCCAGGCAAAAACGCAAGATCTGGTCGGTGATAGGTGGAAGCATAGGTTTAGCTGCAGGGTATGGTTTTTACGCGGTGTTTCATGATAAATATCCAGAGAGCGCTCCAAGTTTTTTACAAATTAAATTATGAGATTGAGAATTATTTTCCTCATAGTTTGTTTCTGTTTTACATCAGCATATACCCAAAGTTTATTTAACGAAAAAACACAAAACACCATGATCGCTAAATTAATTTCCGGCGATTCGTTAACGTATTACCAATGCAGAGTAGTAGATGCCGATATTCAAGTTACAACAGGCAATCAAAAAATTGAAAGCGAAAAACAACAAATTACCATCACCGAAAAATTTGTGATCGCTTTAAAAAAGAATGAATATTGGATCCGCTATTATACAAGCGGATTAACCGTTTTTCCCAACCGAAGATTTTCGGGCTTAAAGATCAGACAAAAAGCCTATTGGAATTTTAGTTTTACAGTTGAGCGCAAACTTGAATATAAGGAAGTTGAATTTTTAGCAACACTGCAAACAGTAGGTAAAGAAACTACAGAGTATGATTTTGCACTGACTAAGCATACAACTAATCAGATCATCATTAAACAAAAAAAGAATTTTGAGCAATTATTGATCAAAGAAAAAGTAAGCATTTCAGAAGCGTTGAAGCTTTAGGATTTTTTAGAGGCAGAAACCGCAGAGCGGCCTTCGCCCTACGCAAAGGTTTCGCAGAGGTCGCAGAGTAAACTAAACGCATAAAAAAATTTGAGGTCGCAGAGAAGAAAGCTTCGCTTTCTTTCCTTATTGGGTACTGGCGATCCTGTGCGTAACTCTGCGCTTACTTCTGCGAAGCGCTAGCACTCTGCGGTAAAAACCTACAGTTTTCTCTACTTCTCCGACTCCCTCTTCTCTCTTTTTTCCTTCTCTACAGCACTTTCAATTTCAAGAGACATTTTTTCAACTGCGTGTTGAGTAATAAAAAATAAGCTATACGGCTCCCCAACTTTTAAATTTAATTCCAAGATCTCTAAAGCATTTCTGTCTTCATCTTGTCCCGCACTCTTGCTACCAATACCGCCATCAATATACTTATAAATATAATCTTGCCCATCCGCAGGGCCTAAAGCAAACATAGGAGTTTGTTTTGTTTTTCCATTTCCACTATAGGCCATGGCTTTAAATATACGTTGCCCTTGCTTTACATAAAATTTAGCGCTGTCAATATGTTGAGCTTTGTATTGCGAGAATGATTTTTCGTAAATAGCCTTTATACTTAAAGGATGTGTTATTAAGAATTCATTCGCTTTTTGAAGCGCATCGTAATATTTTCCTTCGGCGTTAAGATTGTAAATAGCATTCTCCTCTTTCATATCCTCGTAAGGTTTATACTCGGGTTTTGCTGTAAAGCCTATTAATAAAGCTAATACCTCAGCGTTGGTAAGCGTGCTATCATTTTTTTTGAAGCGTGGTAATAATTTATCGTAATACAGTTTATCATTAGCATCCTTTGTTTTGGCAAGAATGGTTTTGAAATCGGTTTTGTAATTGAAGTTGTTTTGGGAATTCATAAGGAACCCAAAGGCAATTAATAAAATGGTGAAGCGTTTTTGCATAGACAAATGTACTGTATTTTTTTTAACCACAGAGCGCACCTTAGGTGCTTCACAGAGGTTTACACAGAGGTCGCAGAGCAAAACTAAACGCCTAAAACAACTTAGGTCACAGAGAAAAGAAAGCTTCGCTTTCTCTTTTATGAGCAGGTACTGGTGATCCTCTGCGAGAGCGTAGGCTCCTCTGCGGTTTCTGCCTCTAACACTGGTTTCTGTCTCTAAAAAACGTATCTTTGTTTACCCCCATGAAACTCATCGGTAAAGGATCCATACTAAATAGTGTTTTAAGATTAAAATGCCCTCGCTGCCAGCAGGGCAATTTATTTATAAATAAAAATCCTTATAACTTTAATGCCCTTGATAAAATGCCGCACTACTGCCCTAAATGCGGCGAAGATCTTCAGCGCGAAGTTGGATTTTATTACGGTGCCATGATGATAAGTCATGCCACTACAACACTAATAGCTGTGATCGTACATTTTACCGTTTTCCACTTTTACGGATGGGAAATTGCACCTAACCTTATTGCTTTACTTACTGTTTTAGTAGTGCTTATGCCTGTGATTTTTAGAACCTCACGCGCTATTTGGATAAACATGTTTAGTAAATATGATCCTAAGGCGATAGAGCATAAAATTGATAGAAGTAATGCTAAGGGAGATTATCATAGTTAAAACTTTATTTACCCTTTCGCCTGCAAATTTTTCTCCAACAAATACTCCAACTTCTCCTTATTCAAATTCGCATTTATCTCCCCACCAACAGTCAAAGAAACCGCTCCCGTTTGTTCGCTTACGGCAATAGCGATCGCATCACTTACTTCGGTAACACCAACTGCCGCGCGGTGGCGCATGCCGTAATGTGCAGGGAAGTTCTCTTTTTCGGTAACAGGTAAAACACAGCGGGCTGCCACTACTCTGTTCTCTTTTATTATTACTGCACCATCGTGCAAAGGTGAATTCTTAAAAAATATATTCTCAATTACTTTGCTATTCACCACCGAATCTATTTTGGTGCCGCTTTGGATGTAAAATTTTAGATCGCTACGGCGAGATACAATAATTAAGGCGCCTGTTTTGGTGTCGCTCATATTAAAACACGCTTCCGATACTTCTTTAATATCTAAGTACAGGTCGTTTTGTAAAGTGCCGCTAAACTTTAATACATTTTTCCAATTACGGTTCTTTAAAAATTCGTTAGAGCCAATGTATAATAAAAATTTTCTGATCTCTTGCTGAAACACCACCATAATAGCAATTACACCCACATTTACAAATTTGCCAAGGATGGAGCCCAATAATTTTAATTCAAACGCGCGCACAATAATGTACACCACATAAATTAAAGCAAGGCCTAAAAAAATATTAATGGCCGTGGTGCCTCTTACTAAATTGTAAACCAAATACAAAATAATGGCCACCAAAAAAATATCGATGGCATCGGTGATGCCAAAATTTATAAATAATATGTAGTTAAAAGCCAAAAGTTAAGTAGCAAAGTTTAAAGCCAAAAGTTCAAATCCAAAAGGTCGTTACCGAATTTTTGGCTTTTTACTTTTAACTTTTTATTTTAATTTATGACTGTGTTTTTCATAAAGCTCATGCACCAATCCATCACTCAATCCAATTTGCGGTACATAAATCCGTTCAATGTCGGCTGTTTTCATTACCGTTAAAAATATCTTCGCAGCGGGTATAATTACATCGGCTCTATCGGGTTTTAATTCTAAACGTTCTATGCGTTCCTGGTAAGTATAAGAGTTCAACATGTCGTAAAGGCCTTTGAGTTTATCGTAACTTAAATGTTTGGTTTCTTTTTTACCACTCATTTTATAGATCTTGTTAATGTTACCTCCCGATCCTATGGCAAATAATGGATGAATGCCCACCGTGTTTCTCTTGAGCCAGATCTTCATGTTCTCCATTTCGTCTTTCTCAATTTTATCTAACAACATACGTACTGTTCCAATATTGAACGATTTGGCGGCAATAACTTTATTATTAAAATATAAGGTCAATTCGGTACTTCCTCCACCCACATCAATGTACAAATACGCATGTTTTGGATTAATAAGCTCTTCTATATGATTACTGAACACTAAGCTCGCTTCCAATTTACCATTAATGATCTCAACAGTCAATCCGGTCTCTTTTTTTACTTTTTCAATTATTTCGGCGCCATTACTTGCATCGCGCATAGCACTTGTGGCAACTGCTTTAGAGGCTTGTACGCCATATGCTTTTATCAATTCGCTAAAACCCTTTAACGCAGTAACCAAGCGATTTGCTTTTTCATCGGAGATCTTTCCATGTAAAAACACATCCTCACCCAAACGAATAGGCATACGAATTAGTTCTTCTTTACTAAAATGTGGCTTACCATCTACTTTGTACACTCGGCAAAATAAAAGGCGCATGGCGTTACTACCAATGTCGATTGCGGCAAAAACCATTAGTTCATTTGTGTTTTAAGTTGCTTGGTTTTGCTCAAATATTTTTGAGTGTCATGTAGCAAATAGTTATATACTTCATCCTGTGCGCGTACTTTTTTCTCGCCCTTCTCTACTTTTTTATAAACGTTTTCCTGATAGCGGTCGAGTATCCTCAATTTTGTATTTCCAGATAATTGAATAGTCACAATATCTTTTATTTGCTTACGGATCTCTTCATTGTAGATAGGAACCGCCACTTCGCTACGACTATCCAAATTACGACTCATCCAATCGGCCGAAGAGATGTAAATTTTCTCTTGTCCTCCATTATTAAAAATAAAAATGCGGGTATGCTCTAAATATTTATCAACCAAGCTGTACGCTTTAATATTATCGCTCCATCCTTCAATGTCGGTAACTAAGCTGCAAGCACCACGCACAAGGAGTGTAATTTTTACTCCTGCCCTGCTGGCTTCGTACAATTTATCTACCATCTCACGATCCACCAAGCTATTTAATTTTAAAAAAATGCTGGCTTTCTTTTTCTTTTTGGCGAATTTTATCTCGTTGTCTATTAAATTTGTAAAGGTCGAGCGCATAAAAAATGGTGCTACTGCCAAATGTTTAAATGGCGCTACCTTGAAATTATTTTCATAAAACTCAAACACCTTGCTTACTTCGCTTGTAATATCCTTGTTGGCAGTGAGGTATGCAAAATCAGTGTATATGCGCGCGGTCTTCTCGTTAAAGTTTCCGGTGCCAACATGTGCGTACTTTACTTCTTTTCCTAATTCCTTTGTGGTGATCAAAAATAATTTAGAGTGCACTTTCAGTCCGGGCACTCCGTAAATAACACGCGCTCCTTCTTCATTTAATTTATTGGCCCAATAAATATTATTCTCTTCGTCAAAACGTGCTTGAAGCTCAACAAGCACTGTGACTTTTTTTCCATTCTTTACCGCGTTTATTAGGGCGTTAGCAATGCGGGAAGAATCGGCCATGCGATACAACGTGATCTTGATGCTTTCCACAATAGGATCAATTGAAGCTTCTCGCAACAAATCCACAATATGATTAAACGTATGATATGGATAATGCAACAAAATATCTTTAGTCTTTAATACTTTCAAAATAGTTTGTCTATGATCTACAAAGTACTTATGTTCCATTGGCAATGGATTATTATATACCAAACTCTTCTCACCAAGCGTTGGGAAATTAATAAAATCCTTAAAGTTATGATAGCGCCCACCCGGAATGGCATTGTCTTTTTTGGCCATTCCTAATTTGCGCATAATATAACGTAACATATCGTTTGGCATAGCGGCATCGTAAACAAAACGCACAGGCTGTCCTTGTTTACGAGCTTTCAAGCTCTTGCTCATTTTTTCGATCATACTTTTACTTACATCGTTATCAATGTCCAACTCGGCATCTCGCGTTAATTTGATATTATAAGCTTCAACAGTACGTAAACCAAATACTTCAAAAATAAGATCGGTATTAAAGCGAATCACATCATCGAGCAAGATCACATAATGCTTATCGCCTTTACTAGGAATAATTATAAAACGCGAGATGGCTCTTGATGGAATTTCAATAAGCGCATATTTATTTTTCTTTGCGTCTTTGATCTCATTTAATTTAAGATACAAATAACTTGCTTTATCTTTTAAGAACGGGAAAGGTTTTGTGTCGTCGGTAATGATGGGGAAAAGTGAGGGCATGATCTCGCTCACAAAAAAATTATGAATGTATGTTTGCTGATCATTACTCAATTGCTTTTCGTTAATGATGAATACATTATTGTCGGCCAATTCTTTCAGTAATTCCTGGTAGATCTCTTCGAACTTCGTTTGTTGTTCGATCACCCTGCGTTGCAAACGAGTTAATAGTTCGCTAGGATCTTCGCCATAAATATCCATGGCTTTTTTTCCAAGCTTTGCCAATCGACGTACGGTAGCTACACGCACACGATAAAACTCATCGCGGTTATTACTAAAAATTCCAAGGAATTTTAGACGTTCAATAAGTGGCACATTATTGTCGGCCGCCTCTTGCAGTACGCGTTCATTAAACGAAAGCCAGCTTATCTCGCGATTGATATAAGGTGATCTTTTCTTTTTTGCAGCTTTTGCCATTGGTTTTTTCAGAACAGTTTATTTAAATTCCTTTGGGAATTGATTGAACAAAATTTTTCCTTTTTTACTTGCTACCTCTCTCCAATTCTTCACATCAAATTCCAAAGCAACAATAGCACAAGTTGGGAGTTCTTCAAAAAAAAGATCGTCAGTTAATTCGTTCACTAAATTGGTGACGCCCGGATTATGGCAAAAGATCATCGCGCTTTCATGACCATTATCAATTTGGATCACTACGTCCTTCAATGTTTTGGCAGTGCTTTCGTAAACTTGTTGTAAGATCGTAATATCGTTTGTGGGGAAATTCATAGAACGCGCAAACACCATAGCAGTACTTAAGGCGCGTGTGGCATCGCTTGAAATAATTGTATCAGGTATTTTATGTTTTTTGGTATACCACTCGCTCATTGTATAGGCATCGGCATTACCTCGCGGCGAAAGCGGACGATCAATATCCTTAAGGCCCTCATCTCCCCAATCGCTTTTGGCGTGTCTAACTAAAATTAGCTGTTTCATTTTTTAATTATTAATTACCGCTGGTTGATTCATGAGCCAAGACAGCATGAGTGATGACCCGTGTGTGTTAGACGTTCATGGTCATGCATCTTTCTGTCCTGCATCCTGCCTCATTTTAAATGTTTATAAATATGCGAATTTGTATGTTATAAAAACTATAAATTTACATACAAGCAGGGCCTAATTATGAGCAATAAATCAACAATAGCGGCACTTATTGTCGACCTTTGCCACACTTTAGAATGAGGCAGGAACTAGAATAAATTAACTTTAGTAATATGAATGAAATTAAATGCCCAAAATGCAAAGAGGTTTTTAAAGTAGACGAAGCGGGTTTTGCAGATATTCTTAAACAAGTAAGAGATCATAAATTTGAAGAAGAGTTGCGAAATCGATTAGATCTTGCCAATAAAGAAAAGGAAAGTGCCATTAAACTTGTTGAAGCCAATCTAAAAAATTCACAGCAAACCGAACTAACCAATAAGGATAAGGAAATAATGCAACTAAAAGCCAAGCTTGAAAATGGCGCGATCGAAAAAAAACTTTCAGTTACAGAGGCTGTTCTAAAAATTGAAAAGGAAAGAGATGATCTAGCAAATAATATAAAACTTAAAGAAACAGAAAAGCAACTATTAGAAAAATCTTTGATTGAAAAATATTCTGCCGACATAAAGGCAAAAGATGATATTATTAAGATGAAAGATGAAGAAATTGCGCTTCGAAAGGATATGAAACTGAAGCTTTCCACTAAAATGGTTGGAGAAACCCTTGAACAACACTGCGAAATTGAATTCAATAAACTTCGCGCAACAGCATTTCAAAAAGCATATTTTGAAAAAGATAATGACTCCAAGTCCGGCAGTAAAGGCGATTATATTTACAAAGAAACAGATGAGTTAGGAAATGAGATCATTTCAATAATGTTCGAAATGAAAAATGAGGGTGACGAAACTGCAACAAAAAAGAAAAATGAAGACTTTTTAAAAGAATTAGATAAGGATAGAACAGAAAAAAAATGCGAATACGCTGTTCTTGTTACACTTTTAGAAGCCGATAATGAACTTTATAATACGGGTATTGTAGATGTTTCCCACAAATATGAAAAAATGTATGTCGTTCGGCCTCAGTTCTTCATTACTATTATCACGCTTTTACGAAATGCGGCTATGAACTCAATGAAAGCCAAAGCAGAACTAGCCATTGTAAAAAGTCAAAATATTGACATTACAAATTTTGAAGAGAATATTGCCGAATTCAAATTAGGATTTGCCAAAAATTATGAGTTGGCTAGCAGGCAATTTAAAACAGCCATTGAAGAAATAGACAAGACAATGGATCATCTTCAAAAAACAAAAGATTCCCTTCTAGCGTCGGTAAACAATTTACGTCTTGCAAACAATAAGGCCGAGGATCTAACGATCAAAAAATTGACGCGAGGAAATCCTACAATGACAGCAAAATTTGATGAGTTGAAAAAAAAACCTGAGTGAAGTTTGCGCGACAAAATGTCCCGTCCAACCAAAACATTCGGCTTTTACTCGAGTTGGGCGGTACATTTTGTCCCGCAAGAGAATTATTTTCTTGGGGTATTAATATTTAATGTATGGCCCCGCTGGGGCCATACTAGCATTAGTACATTAAGGTTAAAAATGTTTGGTCCCTCCGGGACCAAAATAAACGGCTCCGGAGGAGCCAAACATTTTTAAAAAACAACACGAATAAAAACGGCCCCGCTGGGGCCGAACATTTCTTTATGTCTCTGTTTAGGAGCTTATGGCGAACTATGGCAAATCACTACCGCTCTCTATCGCGATCATTATTCCCAATGATCATATTGAGAATTCCGGTGGTGATAGATAAAATAAAACTGAACAATAATGCCCACCAAAAACTACGCACTTCAAAACCATCGATCAATCTGTCAGTAAGAATAATAATGAGTCCATTGATGACAATTAAAAACAATCCGAATGATAGAATTGTTATAGGAATAGTTAAAATGGTAAGAATTGGTTTTACGATGGCATTCATAAAAGCCAATACCAGAGCCACCAAAAGCGATGTGGTGAACGCATCAACTTTAACGCCCGGCAAAAGATGAGATACAATTAATACGGCAACCGACGTAACAATAATGTTGGTGATAAAGTTCATTTATGTCTTTTGCTTTTTCTTTTTAGCTGCCGGGAACAAAATATTATTTAAGATCAAGCGGTAGCCCGGAGAATTTGGGTGTAAACTTAGATCCGTTGGTGGCTCCTCCACTCTATGTTCGTAATCTTCCGGATCGTGGCCTCCATAAAATGTCCAAGTGCCTTTGCCGTGTTCGCCATGAATATAACGTGCTTCATTAAACGCTTTGCTTTCGCCCATGATCAACACATTCTTCCTCACATACTTTTTATCAAAGGCTACTGTTTGTCCCCAAAATCCTTTTATAGTTTGGGTATGATTTTGACATAGCATACTTGGAACCGGATCCCACTTTGCAGAAAAATCAAATAGCGAGAACACATCTGTTTTTTCGGTCATACCAAATTGGCGCCGCGGAGTGTAGGTATCAATATCTGAGTATTCGTACTCATATGGATTTGCGTGAATTTTATAATTTTCAAAAGCTAAACCTTTACTTGGATCAATCTTCTTATCAATATCCTTATCGGCAGGATCATGATCGAACATGCTTTCGCATATATCAACGCCTTCGGCCGCTAAGGCAATATCGTAACTATCGCTGGCGCTGCACATGGCAAATAAAAATCCGCCGCCAAAAACAAACTCTTTTATTTTTTTACAAGTAGCCAATTTCATTTGCGATACTTTAGCAAATCCCAATTTTTTGGCTAGCGCCTCGTTTTGCTTCACATCATTTTGATACCAAGCAGCATTGGCAAATGAACCATAAAATTTTCCGTATTGTCCTGTAAAATCTTCGTGATGCAAGTGAAGCCAATCGTAATCTTTTAATTTACTCAAATACACTTCTTCATCGTACACAACTTCATAGGGGATCTCGGCGTATTTTAAAACCAAAGTTACCGCATCATCCCAAGGTTGTTTTCCCGGAGGAGAATACACAGCGATCTTTGGTGCTTTTTCTAATTTCACCGCGTCCATATTTGCTTCGGGGTTGGCTATCTCTGCCAAAATATTTGAAGCGGCCGCATCGCCAATTACTTCGTAAGTAATGCCGCGGATATCACATTCTTTAGTTAATGTTTTTGAAGCAGGGATCATAAAACTTCCACCGCGATAATTCAACAACCAATGAATTTCTAATTCGTTTTGTAAAGCCCAAAACGCAATACCATATGCTTTGAGATGATCTTTTTGACTTTCATCCATTGGAATCAAGAGCGAACTTGCAAAAGAACCCGAGGAGATAGCGATCAATAAAATGACGATAAAGCGTTTCATTATTATAAATGTACAAAGTTTTTTGTTTGTATTTATAACGCATTGAATTAAAAATGGTTAAACTGCATTTATTGAAGTGGTTTTGGATGATTTCATAAATAATTGTTGCTCAGCTTACAAAAGAAAATGTAAATTTGATATTACCATTAAAAAAGGCCACGAATTACACGAATTAGCACTAACCTAAATGTGCTAAACACAGATTAGTGAAAATTAGTGTAATTCTTGGCTTAAAAAGAAACCCTGCAGCGTAGCTGCATTAAAATAAATGTTTATGAAAAATGTTGTAATTGCTTTGATAATGATGATAGGTTTATCATCATTTGCTCAACCCGGCCAGCGTATTGCAGCTAAAAAATGTATTCGTCGCACCACCGTTGTGATCATGCACGCGCAGAAAAAATTGAAAGAGAATAAAGTATATACCGGTAATATGGTTAAATCGGTAAGACATCAACGTTATGCCCGTTTTTTATTCCGTCAAGGTAAATTCTTAAGAGCTATTCACCAATCTCGCAGAGCGCGACAATTAGCTTTTTTAGTGATCCAAGCTAACAAAGGAACTGTAGAAAAAGGATGGGAGTTAAGTAAAGAAGAAAATCCTGCAGGCGCTCCAACAGATTCTGACTTAGAAAAAGAATTACCGGCAGATACCGAAAATAAAACGGATGAAAAACTAGCAGGTGAAGATCTGAAAGATATAGATGTAGAAGAGAAAGAGTAATTTAACCCTTAATTATAAAACATGGAAACAACCAACACAACAACGCCTGCACAAGAAGATAAAACAGTAGCGATCATTGCCTATATTACACTAATAGGTTTTATTGTTGCTATTGTAATGCACGGAAGTAATAAAACAAAATTAGGAGCTTATCATTTACGCCAAGCCTTAGGATTGGTGATCTTTGCGATAGGCGCTTCTATTGCGCTTATGATCCTTGGTATGATCCCCTTTGTTGGATTTATTATCTTGATAGCTTCACCACTTCTTTGGATAGGAATTTTAGTACTCGTGATCATGGGTATTATAAATGCTTCGGGCGGACTTGAAAAACCATTACCTGTTATTGGCGGCATGTCGGAAAAAATGCTTGCAAGCGCTTTTGCTTAACCCTTAAATTAAGCTTAACAAAAAGGTGCCCTTCGATAAAACGAAGCGGCACCTTTTAATTTTTTACCAAAAATATTCCTTTGTAAGTTTTATTACCTGCTTCACTTTATTAGATTCGACCTCTAACCAACAAATAGCCGAAAGGAAGTGGCGTTTTTTAACATTTTTGTCAGTTTCCTAATGAATTATGCTATACCTTTGTAAAAAGGCACATGAAACAGAAATTATATAAAACTTTATTTTTTGCTATAACTTTAGTTTATGTGTTTGCAATTACTGGCATTTGTGTTGTTTCGCATTATTGTGGAGGAGAATTAATGGAGGTTTCAGTTTTTAAAGAGCCGGAGAATTGTTGCGGAGATGAAGAAGAAGAAAATGATTGTTGTAAAAATGAATCAGTTCACGTTTCTTTTCAAAACGATTTTACATTTAGCGCTTTTATAAAAGGGATAAAACAACCTCTCGATTTTATCAATACAAATGGTTTCAATCAATTAAGTTATTTAAATTTTGATTATGTAAACCCGGTTAAATTAAATTCCCAAATTGAATACCCACCACCTGATTTAGTTCAGAAGGAAATGATAGCTGTTTCCAACATTCGCATTTGATTTAAATTTTAGACTTCCTGTCTAATTCTTGTTGCATGCCATAAGGCATGAACTATTATTAAGAAATTTAAATTTAAAACCATGAGAACATTAACATTACTGATGATAGGTTTATTCCTATCATTAAAAATAAGCGCGCAATCTACAATTGTAACAACTACTATTTCAGTAAAAGGAAATTGCGGAGAATGTAAAGAACGAATTGAAAATGCCGCGGATATTAAAGGCGTAAAACTTTGTAAATGGGATAAGGAAACTAAGATCGCTTCCATTAAATACGACTCTAAGAAAACAAACTTGGAGACAATTGAAAAGTCGATTGCAAAGGCCGGTTACCAAACTCAAAGCCAAAAGGCAGATGCCGGCGCCTATGCTAAATTGCCTAAGTGTTGTCAATACGAAGGTGGCGAATGCACCGAAAAGAAATAAGGGAAACTTAATTCATGAAAAAGTTACTTTTATTACTGTGTATCTGCAGTTTATCTAATAATATATCAGCTCAATTAAAAGGCAGAGTTGTAGAAAAAACAAATGATAAGAAGGAAGTGTCAGCCATTCCAGGTGTGATTGTGTATTGGCATGGCACTTCTATAGCTTCTACAACAGATGATAAAGGGCTTTTTAGTTTACCAATTGTTCCTTCAACTAATAAATTGCTTGTAAGGGCAATTGGTTATGCCGCTGATACAATATTTATTAAAGACACTACAAAGTTTATTTCTATTCGATTGA
>JAGPDW010000164.1:0-6586 GCA_018057345.1 Bacteroidia bacterium
TGTATGCAGGATTGAGGTATAAGATTAAATAGGGATATTAAATCCTGCTAGCGATCCTACTTGGCAACATAGCAGCTAAGATGTTTGAAAAAGCTTTTGCTTAACCCTTAAATTAAGCTTAACAAAAGAGGTGTTTCGGTTTTCCGGGGCACCTTTTTGCTATTAGGATATTTAGAAACAGAAACCGCAGAGGAGCTAACGCTCTCGCCGAGGTTTGCGCAGAGGACGCGGAGAATCACCGATACCTGCTAATAAAAAAAGAAAGCGAAGCTTTCTTCTCTGCGTGCTCAATAATTCTTATGCGTTTTGCTCTGCATACTCTGCGCAAACCTCGGCGAAGCGCCAAAGGCGCCTCTGCGGTTTCTGCCTTTAGCATCCGGATAATAAAAAAGGCGGAACTGTGTCCGCCTTTAAATTAATTTGTGTTTGAATTAGTTCTTTAAAAAACTCATTATTTTCTCAACGCTAGCTTTTGCATCTCCGTAAAGCATTTCTGAGTTTGGTTTGTAGAACAAAGGATTGTCCTCGCCTGAATAACCAGCCGACATAGAACGTTTCATAATAATTACTTTTTCTGCTTTCCAAGCTTCAATTACAGGCATTCCGTAAATTGAACATCCCGGATCGTCTTGCGCACTTGGATTTACAACATCATTTGCACCAATCACCATCACCACATCTGTTTCCGGGAGATCTTCGTTTATCTCATCCATTTCCAAAACAATATCGTATGATACATTTGCTTCAGCTAATAACACATTCATGTGCCCAGGTAAACGACCTGCCACCGGATGAATTGCAAAACGGACTTTTTTACCTGCTTTTTGTAATGTTTGAACCATGTCGTGAATAGGATACTGCGCTTTTGCAACTGCCATTCCGTAACCCGGAACAATAACAACCGATTTTGCTTCTTTTAATAATGTAGCAACCTCTTCGTGATTCAATGCTGTTACTTCTCCTTCTATTGCTTTTTTCTCACCTGTTCTGGCTCCTAAACTTGAGCTGGCAAATATTACAGAAAAGAAAGAGCGATTCATTGCCTCACACATATGCATTGAAAGAATAGCACCTGAACTTCCTACCAAAGCACCTGTAACAATTAAAAGATCGTTCCCTAACATAAAACCTGCTGCTGCTGCTGCCCAACCTGAATAAGAATTTAGCATGGAAACTACCACCGGCATATCTCCGCCGCCAATAGCCATTACTAACACAATACCAATAAAAGAAGCAATGGCAGTCATAATACCCAAATACAACATGCCGCTTGTGCCTTCTGCTTTACAGAAGAAAAAACCCATAACAACGCAAGCCAAAAGCAATATTAAATTCATTGTTTGAAGTCCGGCAAAACTCCATGGTTTAGAAGGCACTTTGCCATCCAATTTTCCCCAAGCAATAATAGAACCTGTGAATGTAATTGCTCCAATAAAGATGCCCACAAAAACTTCCACTAAGTGAATGGTGTGTTCAGCTCCTGTTAAAGCTTGTGTAGCAGGATCAAGATACGAGCCAATACCAACTAGTACTGCGGCCAATCCCACAAAACTGTGGAGGATCGCGACTAATTGCGGCATAGCTGTCATTTCAACTTTCCTTGCCAACAAAATTCCAATAACCGACGCAACTGCAATTGCACCAATGATGTAAACATGACCTTCTACACCTTGTCCCATTACCGTTGCAATAATTGCTACGATCATTCCGACAATTCCGAAAAGAACACCACGTTTTGCGGATTCCTGAGAGGATAATCCGCTCAAACTTAAAATAAACAGGATACTTGCAAATAAGTATGCGGCTGTTTGTATTTCTTTTACTATAAACATAATTTTTTCTTTTATGCACCGTAGCTTTTTTATCCGCCATAGTTTTAACGGAGGAGGAAGCGAAGGTGAATTATTTTTTAAACATTTTCAACATGCGGTGTGTTACTACAAATCCGCCAACAATATTAATACTCGCTATCAAAATTCCTACAGAAGCAAGAATGGTCATCATGTTACCAATATCGTTCTTTGTTTGTAACAAACCTCCAACAACAATGATACCGCTAATGGCGTTGGTAACGGCCATCAATGGCGTGTGTAACGAGTGAGATACATTGCTGATCACTTGCCACCCAACAAAAATAGCTAACACAAATACAGTGAAGTGTTGAATAAATTCAGAAGGCGCGAACGCACCAACTAATAACAACAAAGCACCAACAACTGCAATGCCAATAGCTGATGATGTTGCTTTTTTCTTTGCAATAGCTTCATCATTTGCTTTTGTTTCCTCAGCAGTAGGTGGCACTACTTTTTTAGTTCCGCCTGCAGTAGGACTAACTTGTAAAGGTGCAGGAGGCCAATTGATCTTTCCGTTATGTGTTACCATTGCACGCGACACAACGGCATCTTCCATATCAATTTTCCACTTTTCTGCTTTGCCCATGTCATCTAATAGGTGACATAAGTTATTACCGTATAATTGAGATGCTTGATTTGGTAATTGATTTAATTTTCCAACCATTACAACACCGTTAGCGGTTGTATAAACTTCTCCGTTCTTTGTTAAAGGACAGTTACCACCTGTTGATGCAGCTAGGTCAATAATAACCGATCCCGGTTTCATTGCAGCCACGTGATAATCTAACCACAATTTTGGAGCTTCTCTTCCGGGGATTTGTGCCGTTGTAATAACAATATCACATTCCTTTGCTTGCTCTAAAAATAATTTCATTTCCGCTTCAATGAATTCCTTACTCATTTCTTTTGAGTAACCCGAAGCGGTTGCGCCATCTTCATTAATTTCAACAGTTAAGAATTGCGCGCCCATTGATTCAATTTGTTCGGCAACTTCTTTACGTGTATCAAATGCTCTCACAACTGCGCCTAATGAATTAGCTGCGCCTATTGCCGCTAAACCTGCAACACCGGCACCGATCACTAATACTTTTGCGGGTTCAACTTTTCCCGCTGCAGTAATTTGTCCATTCAAAAATCTTCCGAAGTGAAATGATCCTTCAATAACAGCTCTATATCCTGCAATGTTTGCCATTGATGACAATACATCCATTTTTTGTGCTCTGGAAATACGAGGGATCGCATCCATGGCAACTGCATTTACTTTTTTGTCGGCTAATTTTTTAAGTAGGTCTTGATTTTGTGCCGGCCATAAATAACTCAACATTACCAATCCTTCTTTCATCATTCCAACCTCATCCGTGGTTGGCTCTTTCACTTTTAATACAATATCCGATCCGCCATAAATGTCGGCAGCAGTATTTACGATCTTTGCTCCGGCTTCTTCAAATTCTTTATCCGAAAAGTTTGCCTTTACTCCGGCGCCTTTTTGAATTTGAACTTCAAAACCTTGCTTTAGCAAACGCTTAACGGTTTTTGGAGTTGCTGCAACTCTTAATTCATTTGTAGATATTTCCGATGGAATTCCAACTTTCATGTGCTTTTAATTTTTTTGTTTTTGCCACACGGAATAACAAAGGGCTATTTCATGTGTTTGTGTTTTTTTATTTCAGTAACAAAAACGGCGTTTGACCTTTGGAGTTACTTTAATTTTAGGGTAACAAATAACGAAAATAAATGACACAAAGTCAAATAAAATTTTATCTTTATCTCCTTAATCCTCAACAGCGTAAATCCTATTAATGGCATCAAGGTTCTTTTCCTTTATTACCCTGCGTTTGAGGCTAAGTTTTGGGGTTAATTCGCCGCCATCAATGGTCCACTCGGTTTTTAAGATCTCGCAGCGCTTTAGTTGCTCGTAAGGGGCCAGTGTTGTGTTCATCTGCTTAATATGCGCGTTAATGAATGTTTTCAATTCGGCATGTTGTACCATGGTAATATTATCTAACCATTCAATACTATTTTGTTTGCAAAACTCTTTAAAATTTCCAAGATTAGGAACAATAATAGCAGATGCAAATTTTTGTCCTTCACCAACCACCATGCATTGTTCAATATAACGGCATTCCTTTAATTTATTTTCAATTGCTAATGGTGCAATATATTTTCCTGCACTTGTTTTAAAAATTTCCTTTTTACGATCGGTGATCTTTAAAAAACGCCCTTCAAATTTCCCAACATCACCTGTGTGAAACCAACCTTCGGCATCCATTACTTCATCCGTTGCTTCTTTATTTTTATAATAACCCATCATCACGCTTGGGCCCTTTACTAAAATTTCTCCATCCTCTTCCGCAATTTTTACCTCTACGTTTTCAATTACCGGACCCACACAACCAATGCGAATATTTCCTTTTCCAAAATGATTTACACTCACAACAACACATGTTTCAGTTAAACCGTAACCCTGCAGCACCACAATATTAGCGCATAAAAATATACGCTCCAGCTTTGGATTTAACGCTGCGCCACCCGATGCCATCACCACTAATTTTCCACCAATAGCAGCGCGCCATTTAGAATAAATTAATTTATCGGCAATCGTTCTTTGCAATTCGTAAAAAAATCCATTGGCACCATCCACTTCGTACTTTAAAGCTAAGCGTACACTCCAGTCAAACATTTTCTTTTTAAAGCCTGTGAGTTTTTCTCCGGCGGCAGATATTTTTTCCCATACGCGTTCGATTAACCTTGGCACCGACACAAATATTTGTGGTTGTATTTCTTTCAAATTATCGCCAATGGTTTCAAAGCCCTCCGCAAAATAAGTTGATATGCCTTGTTGTAAATACAATGTGATCAACATGCGTTCGTAAACGTGATTTAAAGGCAAAAAACTTAGCGACTTCCACCAAGAAGCAAATGGCGCAAAATTTCGCACGCTAATCACGTTTTGTACCAAATTATGATGGGATATCATTACTCCCTTTGGTGTTCCTGTTGTTCCTGAAGTATAAAGAATAGTAAGTAAATGTTGTGGCGTGATGGATTTTTTAATTGCATCTACTTTTTCTAAGGCAGGGGCTTTTTTTGCGGCCTCAATAAAATCATTAAAAAAAGTTGTTCCCGCTAATTGGTTAAAGCTAATTATATGCTTTAGTCCTGGAATTTCAGCCGAAATTGTTGCAAGTTTTGTATAGATGTTTTTATCATCAATAAATACTGCTTTTACTTCGGCGTGATTTAAAATAAATTTAAGATCGTGGTTGCTGGCTGTTGGAAAAATTGGAACTGTAACAACGCCTATCTGTTGGCAGCCATAATCGGCAAAACACCATTCGGGGCGATTGCCGGAAATAATAGCCACTTTATCATCCAAGCCCAAACCAAGGTTCAATAAACCATAGCTAACTAGGTTAACGTGATCTACAAAGTCTTTACTACTATACTTTTTCCATTGCTTATCAACCTTACCACAAAGAATATCATCCTTTTGATAGGTGCTTTTGTGTAAATCTAAAATATCAAATACCCGTGTGATCTCCATAATTCAAATAAAGCACTAATATAAAATATTTTGCTTTCCAACACAACAGATTTGTTTTATCTTTGAGCCATGTTAGTAGTTACGGGTGCGGCCGGATTCATTGGAAGTTGTTTAGTGGGCAAACTAAATGCTTTAGGCCATGCCGATCTTATTTTAGTGGATGATTTCTCAAAAGAAGGTAAGCTTGCTAATTATTCCTCTAAAAGTTTCTCTCAAAAAATTGACCGTTCAGAATTTATTGAGTGGTTCGGTAAAAATTGGAAAGACATTAAGTGCGTTTTTCATATTGGTGCACGCACAGATACCACCGAATTCAATGTTGCCATTTTTAATGAACTTAATTTGAATTATACTAAATCGCTTTGGCAAATTTGTGGCACTAATAAAATTCCATTTATCTACGCTTCTTCGGCGGCCACTTATGGCTTGGGTGAATTTGGATATGATGATGATGAAACAAAGATCAACGGTTTAAAACCTTTGAACCCTTATGGCGACAGCAAGAATGATTTTGATAAATGGGCTATACAGCAAACACAAGCCCCGCCAAATTGGTATGGTTTAAAATTTTTTAATGTGTATGGCCCGAACGAATACCATAAAGCGCGCATGGCTTCAGTTATTTTTCACTCGTTTAATCAAATAAATTCAGCAGGTAAAGTAAAATTATTTCGTTCTCACAATCCTAAATATTCCGATGGCGGACAATTACGTGATTTTGTTTATGTAAAAGACGTGGTAGATGTTTTGGTATTCTTATTTGAGAAAAGTCCAAAGAACGGAATTTACAATTTAGGAAGCGGCAAGGCGCGCAGTTTTTCTGATCTTGCTAAAGCAACTTTTAATGCCTTAGGAAAAACGCCTGATATAGAATTTATTGATACGCCTATTGATATTCGCGATAAGTACCAATACTTTACCGAGGCGAACATGAGCAAGTTAAAAGCCGCGGGGTTTAAAAAAGAATTCACTACGCTGGAAGAGGGCGTAAGTGATTACGTGAAGAATTATCTTGTTGCTAATCGTTACTACTAAGCTCAAAAGACGCAACGTTTAATACGCGAGACGTAAAATTAACCACCAAGGCATCGTTTTTTATTCGTATTCAACCGCGCCTTGGTGTCTTGGTGGTTAAAGTTGTTCCTAGAAAATTATTGATCTGTCCTCGCCTTGATGATCTCTGTAGCGT
>JAGPDW010000165.1:0-6573 GCA_018057345.1 Bacteroidia bacterium
GTTTTAGTAATAATGCAACGTTTTATCAAATAGTATCCGATGGTGGATTATTGTCGGCGCCAGTTTCAATGACACGCTTACGTTTAGCACCAGGCGAAAGAGCCGAGATCCTTTTAGATCTAACAGCGTTACAAACTCAAACTATTTATTTAACCAATTATGGTTCGCAACTCCCCAATGGTTATTATGGTGCCGCAAATCCTGCAGCCATGGGAATGGGAACAATTCCAAATTACAGCAGTAATGCTTTCAACGGAACTGATAATGCTATTTTAAAGATCAATGTTGTGGCGCCAACAGCATCTGCTGTAACAACAATGCCTTCTACCTTAACAGTAGTCACTCCATTTTTAGTTTCACAATCAAATAAAACGCGCACAAAAACATTTTCTCCAAAAGTAATGGGACCTGGTGGAGGATTGAATGGGCCGTTTGTGATCAACGGAATGTCGTTTGACATGATGATGATCAATGATACTGTGCCGTTTAATAACATAGAAGTTTGGAATCTTACAAATAATACAGCCATTGCACATCCATTTCATATTCATGATGTGCAATTTTATATTTTGGATATTAATGGATCGGCACCACCTGCAAATATGGCCGGTAAAAAAGATGTGGTGGTTGTACCGGCTCAACAAACTGTAAAGTTCATTACAAAATTTGATGATTTTACTGATCATATGACTCCTTACATGTACCATTGCCATATGTTAGTTCACGAGGATGAAGGTATGATGGGGCAATTTTTAGTTTGGGATTATCTAACCGATATTAAGAAGAATTACAACTCAATCGAGTCGATAAAAGCATATCCAAATCCAGCTTCATCTTCGTGGATAATAAAAGTGGATGATAAGGACCCAATTTTAGGATATAAGTTGACTAATGCATTAGGTAAGGATGTACGAATAGTAAATAATTTAGATCTTAACTATGCAAAGGAAATTGAGATAGATACCAAAGAACTAAGCCAAGGTGTTTATTATCTTAATGTATATACAAAAGTAAATAGAGGTACGGTTAAATTGATTAAACAGTAATTAACGATCCTTCTCTCGCAATTCATTCTTATTTGTACCCACTCTATGGCGCAACGCCAGAAAGGGCTTTGTTACTTTTTCTAAATTGAACTTATAAATCAAACTCAATGTAACTTTTGTAACCGTTACAAGCCTTTTTCCCTTCGTAAATTTGTAAAAAACAAAACTATGTTATCACTATTAAAAAAATTATTCGGTTCGGAATCTGTTGATCTGGCCGCTTTGCTAGCCGATGGAGCTGCAATTGTGGATGTAAGAAGTCGCGGCGAATTTACAGGCGGACACGCAAAGGGTTCGGTAAATATTCCATTGGAGCAAATTGCTTCACAAGCCGATAAGCTTAAAAAAATGAAGCATGTGATTGTGTGCTGCCGAAGCGGTAACCGAAGTGGCATGGCAAAAAGAACCTTAGAAGCCAAAGGTTTAACCAATGTGGTAAATGGCGGAAGCTGGCAAAACGTAAAACAATATCTTAAATAAAATGACATCATTAAAAGTATTGATACCAACCGATTTTTCGGTGCAAGCAGAATATGCTTACCTCATGGTAAAAAAGTTGGAAGAGAAAATTCCGGTGGAAATTCATTTTTTGCATGTATTAAGTGTGCCCGATACTGTGGGCATGGATAAGAATGGCAACATTCAAACCTGCGGAGAGATAAGTGTTGATTTTGTGGTTTCACAAAAAGACATTGCTTTAAGAAAGCTAAACAACCTTAAAAAAATATATGGCAATGACATAAATGTACATTTGGAGTTAGGGAAGCTTACTGAGAAGATCGTTTCTTTTTCAAAAACCAATGGCTTTGATCTTATTGTTATGGGCACAAAAGGTGCCTGGGGTTTAAAAGAAAAATTATCAGGCTCAGAAACACAAATGATAGCTCGCCAGTCGCAAGTGCCACTACTGTCACTCATGTGCGATAGATCTGATCTAATAATAGAGAACATCTTATTAGTTCACGATTTCAGAACTGTAAGAAAGGAGAATTTATCTCTATTGCATAAATTGATCGTGGCGTTCAATACTAAAACACATTTTCTGCAGATCATTTTTAGTGAGAGTGAAAGAGCGGCCATCGAAATGTCTATGGATAAGTTCGCTAGAGAAAATTCAATAATCAATTATGATAAGCATTTTTTGATAGACAAGGATATTGAAAATGGCGTTGTTCATTTCAATCAAATGCACGAAATGGACGTTGTTTGTATGGGCACGCATGGTAAAGGTGGATTATTCCACACAAGTGCAACCGAAAAATTAGTGAATCATTTATTTAAACCAATTATTTCATTTCATATAAATTAAATATGTTAGAGTTCATTCAACAACCTTGGTCTTGGTATATTTCCGGCGCTTTGATTGCAGGGATTATGTTTCTGTTATTATTCTTTGGTCAATCATTCGGGTTTTCCTCTAATTTGCGTACTATTTGCGCTGCCGGAGGTGGAGGTAAATTAGTGAAATTCTTCAACTTCAATTGGAAGAGTCAACTTTGGAATTTGGTATTTTTAGTAGGAGCAATATTAGGTGGCTTCATTTCTTCTCAATTTCTTTCAAACGGAGGGGCGGTAATAATTTCTGAGAATACAATCGCCGATCTTTCTAAATTGGGTATTGCAGCACCTATATCAGCTCAGCCAAATGAATTATTTAGCCTGGAGGCTTTATTTTCACTGAAAGGATTTTTAATTCTTGCCTTTGGTGGTTTATTGGTTGGTTTTGGCTCGCGTTATGCAGGTGGATGTACGTCGGGCCACGCTATTAGTGGATTATCAGACCTGCAGCTGCCATCACTTATAGCGGTTATTGGTTTTTTCGCAGGTGGTTTATTAATGACATTTGTTTTATTACCTTTAATACTATAGAAAATGAAGTTCGTAAAGTTTTTAATAGCCGGTGCTCTCTTTGGAGTTGTTATGGCAAAGTCTGAAGCTTTCTCATGGTTTAGAATTCAAGAGATGTTTCGTTTTCAATCATTTCATATGTATGGAATAATTGGAACAGCTGTTATACTAGGTGCAATAGGCGTTTATTTTATAAAAAAGTACAACATGCGAGACCTTAACGGAAATCCTATTATGTTCTTTCCAAAGGATAGATCTACAAAGAGGTATTTGATAGGAGGAACTATTTTCGGATTAGGATGGGCTTTAAGTGGCGCTTGCCCGGGCCCAATGGTGGTAAACATTGGTTATGGTTATCTAACAATGATCATTGTTTTTGGTTTTGCAATACTAGGAACTTTTTTATACGGCGCTATAAAAGATAAATTACCTCATTAGACTTAAATTGTATGAGCGATACTAACAAACACGACGAAAAACTAGCTGCAGCAGTAATAAAGCTCACGCAGATCATTGTATTTCTTGTAGTAGTAGTTATTGCTTTGGTTATTGCTCTTGTAAAGTCCACGCCAACATCTAAACCAGAAGTAGATATAGAAGCACCATTGCCTGATAAATATGGTAATTTCACAGAAGCAGGAAAGTTAGAAGCTAAAAGAGTAACGCAAGACACTATTAAGTATTGGCAAGCACCTGATGAAATAAGTTTAAATGGATCGTCGCAAAAGGAATCTATACTTTACGGCAAGGATCTTATTGCACACACGTCAATTTACTTTGGCGAGAATGGAAAAATATTCAATTCAACAAATGGCATGAATTGTCAGAATTGCCACTTAGATGCTGGAACAAAAGTGTTTGGAAATAATTACAGCGCGGTAGCATCTATGTATCCAAAATACAGAGCAAGGTCGGGGAGTATTGAAAATATTTACAAGCGCGTGAACGATTGTTTCGAACGCAGCTTAAATGGAAAAGCGCTCGATACATCTTCAAAAGAGATGAAAGCTATTGTAAATTATATTTATTGGTTGGGAAAGGATGTTCCTAAAAATAAAAAACCAACTGGGTCAGGATTTAAAGAACTTGCCTTTTTAGATAGAGCTGCTGATTCTAAAAATGGAAGGAGTGTGTATGAAACAAAGTGCCAAAGTTGTCATCAGGCAAATGGTGAAGGTACCATGAATGGTGATAGAACTGCATTTACCTATCCTCCGCTGTGGGGTTCTAAAAGTTATAACGATGGCGCGGGATTATATCGCTTATCAAATTTTGCAAAGTATGTAAAATATAATATGCCCTTAGGAGCATCTCACAATGCTACGCAAATTACCGATGAAGAAGCCTGGGATGTTGCCGCTTTTGTGAATACGCAACCCCGCCCTAAAAAAGACATTAAACACGATTGGCCAAACATCGCAGAAAAACCTTTTGATCATCCATTCGGTCCGTATGATGATGGTTTTAGCGAGATGCAGCATAAGTTTGGTCCGTTCAAGCCTATTAGAGAAAAATGGGAAATAATGAGAAAAACGAATAGTATAAAATAAAGAAAATGAAAAAAACGTATAAAGTAGTTATTTCTGTTTTAATGCTTGTTGCAAATGTGTTTGTGTTAAATTCTCAAACACTAAATTCAAAAGAGATAAAACCGGAACATAGAATAATTTTCCAATTGACCTCAGGCGACACCACTGCTCACAAACAACTTATGAAACAGTTCAATAATATCTTATTTGTTTCACCAACAACCAAGATAGAAGTTGTGTGTCATGGTGCCGGTTTAGATATGTTAGTTACAGGAAAGACGATCGTGGAAGATAAAATTAAATTGCTTGCCGATAAGGGTGTTGTGTTTAATGCATGTGAGTTTTCGATAAAAGAAAGAAAGGAAGATCGCAATAAAATAGTTTCGTCAGCAGGTTTTGTGGCCGCGGGCATTATTGAGATCGTAAGCAAACAAGAGCAGGGCTGGAGTTACATAAAAGCCGGGAATTAGAAAAAATGAAAAAGATCCTTTTATGTGTATTTTCGATCAGCGCATTTCATTCTTTCTCACAAGAGAATGTAAATCATCATGGCGCCGATGATCATCATATTTATTTACGACCAAAGGATTCTACATGCTTAAAAGATTGCTTTTTAAGAGCACACTGGGAAGTGCATTCGCGCACATTCTTCATGAATACCATTAACGAAGGAAATTTGAAAGATGATTACGCTTTAGCGTCAGGTGCAGGAATTGGCGTGGTAACTCAGCCTATATACGGTTTTCAAGTTGGCTTAAGTGGATTTTTTATATATAATCTGATGTCATCAGGAATTGATGATCCCGATTCGCTTACCAAGCTTTCAAATCGCTACGAATTGGGTTTGTTTGATATTGAGCATCCAGGCAATCGAAACGACTTGGATCGATTGGAAGAATTGTATGTGAAATATAACCTTTCAAAAAGTTCAATTACAGTTGGTAAGATCAATATCAATACGCCTTTTGTGAATCCGCAAGACGGAAGAATGCGACCTACATTAGAAGAAGGTGTTTGGTTGAATATTGGTGAATCAAAGAAGTTCGGTTTTAACGGCGGATGGATCTGGGAAGTATCACCGCGTTCAACCGTGCAATGGTTTAGTGTGGCAAATTCAATGGGCATAAATCCAATGGGAGTAAATGTTGATGGTACAAGATCCGATTATCACGAGTATGTAAAGAGTGACGGATTAGGAATTGCTAATATTTATTTTAAGCCAAAAAATAAAGTAAAGATCAGTTTATGGAATGCGTATTTTCATAATGTAATGAATACCGCCATGATTGAGATCAATTCGGATAGATCGCTAAGCGAGAGGACAAAGATGTATCAAGGACTCATGTTTGTGCATCAGGATGCTATCAATTATGGCGGTAACGAAGATCAAAAGAAAACATACATGAATAAAGGCGCTCGATCAAATGTGATCAGCGCTCAGGTAGGAATTAAGAATAAACGAGGCAATACATCTTTAAACTATACACACATTACGGGCGACGGACGTTATTTAATGCCTCGTGAATGGGGTAAGGAACCATTTTATACATTTATGTCGCGCGAGCGAAATGAAGGCCTGGGAAATGTGCATGCCTTCATGGTAAAAACTTCACTTAACGCGTTCGATAGTAAACTAAAAACAGGGTTAGCATATGGTTATTATATGTTGCCTGATGTAAGAGATCATCGCTTGAATAAATATGGAATGCCCTCGTACCATCAAATGAATTTTGATGTTGGTTATACGTTCGATAAGTTTTTAAGAGGTTTGGATGTTAAATTTTTAGTAGCGTATAAATTAAAGGAAGGTGAAACTTACAATAATTTAAAGTATGTTTACAACAAGGTAAATATGACCAACCTTAATCTCGTTATAGATTTTAAGATCTAAATTAAAAAAGTGTTGCAATGAAAAACGAAAACCCCGTAGAGAATATGTCAGATAACCGCCGCGATTTTTTAAAGAAGTCGGCACTGGTTGGAATGGGAGTTCTGTTAAGTCCGGTTACAAATGCGGTAACTTCTTCGGTTAGTAATAGTGAAGCGAACATGCAAGGAGGTAAAGGTGTAGTTTCAAAAAAGCAAACTGTTACTATATTGATCACAACCGATATTCATTCGCAGTTAAATACGCACGACGAATTTTTTTG
>JAGPDW010000166.1:0-6544 GCA_018057345.1 Bacteroidia bacterium
ATTTACCGCGATATTCCAAAGCAAAAACAAGTACCAACAACGCGTGAGCCTGCAAAAGGAAAACATGTTGATACAACGATCGTAGCACATTCGCATTTTAAATTAGAGGCCGGAAAGAAGTTCGTTTTAAAAAATGTACTATTCAAAATTAGCTCCGATGAACTTTTACCCGAAGCATTTTCCGAAATAGATCACTTGGCAAATGTGATGAAGGAAGATTCGAATATGGTTATTCGCCTTGAAGGACATACCGATATAGATGGACCAAAAAGAATGAATAAGAAACTTTCAAAAAAACGCGTGCAACAAGTAAAGCTTCATTTGGTTAATAGAGGTATAAAAAGGGAACGCATTAAATTAAAATGGTATGGCGAGAAGAAGCCTTTACTGAAAAAAGGAACAACAGACCAGAGAAAGATCAACCGACGAGTGGAGGTAAGAATTCTTAAAACGTAAGCAGTTTGGAAAGTTTAACATAATGGTTCGGAATTTTCTTATTTACTTCGATCATAAATTACCATTCATGAAAAAAGCAACACTTTTCTTTACGGCGTTTGTTCTCACTTTTTGCAATGTATTATTCGCACAAAAAACGATTACAGGAACTGTAACTGTTTCGAATGGCAAAACGTTTACATTAAATTGCGATCAAATAGATGAGATTCCAACTACAACCGATACCTGTAGTGTATCCAAAGATATTTCCGGAACTAAAAACCCTTTTGGCATTACTATTCAAAGCGGTTGGATGGGTGTGGCCGATGCATTCCTTTTGAACAGAAAAGGAAATGTGATAGTATTTACCATTATCCGCGAAACCTCTAATATTGTGATCAACGGAAAAAAGCAAGATCACTTTGTAAAGGGCAAGAAGATGAAGATCGTTTGGAAGTAAAGTCGTTTTTAATTGGTATTTTTACTGTATGGTAGCAAACTTATTTCACAAAGGTAAATCGTATCAGGTTGATTTTTTTAAACCTATAGATATCTCCATTCCATTAACCGCAAATAAAGATTGCGTTAGCGCCTGGTATGTGGAGCCAATGAAAATTGAAGCGGTTGTTGCCGGCGATTGGGTGGGGGATGTGAATAAAGGAGGAAGTGTAAATTTTAGGAATATATTTTTTAATCCTCATGGTAACGGAACGCACACCGAATGTGTGGGGCATATAAGCAAAGAAAGTTATTCTATAAACAAAACATTGGATCGCTTTATGTTCATTGCCGAGTTGGTAACTATTTTGCCTGAAGAACTTCCAAATGGCGATTTTGTAATTACACGCAAACAAATAGAGGCTGCATTAAATGAAACGGAAAATACCGAGGCTATTGTTATTCGTACCTTAAGTAACGGATTAAATAAATTGCACATGCAATATAGCAATACCAATCCGCCTTATATTTTAAGTGATGCCATTAATTATTTAAATGATAAAGGCATCGAACATTTACTTATCGATCTGCCAAGTATAGATAAAGAAAAAGACGATGGTAAACTAGAAGCGCATCACGCGTTTTGGAATTATCCTGAGAATACACAAACACAAAAAACCATTACGGAAATGATCTACGTGCCTAATGAGATTATCGATGGCACCTATTTACTCAACATTCAAATTGCCCCGTTTGAAAATGATGCAAGCCCGAGCAAGCCGGTGTTGTATAAGATCTATTGATCTCATCACTACTTTTACTAGTAAAGGGTTACGCTTACCATGAAAATTTGCATTAAGCATGAATTTTAGCAAGAACTTATTCTAAACTTAGCTATTTTATCCAATTGTTATTTATTACTTTTCTTATAGCTTGGGCTTTGGAGGTAACATGAAGTTTTTTATAAATATTAGTAATATGATTTCTTATTGTATTTGGGCTGGTACTTGTTAATTGTGCTATTTCTTTATATTCTAAGCCTTCAACGAGAAGTTTTAAAACCTCTTTTTCACGATCAGATAAGTTATAGCTTTCATTGTGTTTATCCTTCTCACTTGTTTTAGAATTCATTAACATTGCTAAAGCTTTTCTTGCAATGCTAGGGCTCATGGGGGCTCCGTTGTCATCCAATAAATTTCTGATCGCCTCTTTAATTTTCTCTAAGGGTTCATCCTTCAAAAGATATCCGTTTGCACCAGCCTTAATTGCATCAAAAATTTTGTCATCTTCATCAAAAATACTAAGCATTAAAAATTTGGTATGCACGTAAACGTCTCTGGCTTGAGCAACAGCTTCAATCCCATTCATAACGGGCATATCAATATCCATAAGTACAACATCGGGAGATGTGGTTTTACGTGCTACCATCATTTTTTCTAAAAAGTCCTTACCATTTTCGGCTGTAAACAGAACTTTATAAGTATCCGATTCGTTAAATCGCTCTTGTAGAGTATTTCTAATGGTTTTTTTGTCATCAACAATGGCTATGTACGTCATATGTTTAGTATTATTCATAGCAAATATTGTATTAAAATTTCAGCAGTAAAATAGTGCATTTATACTACTAATACTATCGAAGTTCCTTTGTTGATTTCAGTTTTTATTGTTAAAGTGGCGTTTATTTCATCAGCCCTGTTTCTTAAATTTGCTAAGCCATAGTTTTCCGCTTCCTTTTCCGATTTGTTGAATCCCTTTCCGTTATCGGTAATTGTTATGTTTAATTTATTTTGTTTAACTATGGCAATCGTTAGCTCACTTGCATCTGCATGTTTAAAAACATTATTAATAATTTCTTGACATATTCTAAATATATTCAACGCAAGTGCAGGCTCTAAATTTGTGTCGTTTACAATGTTCTCTTCAAATTTTATTTTTGTACCACTATAAATAAACATGTTACGTGCATATACTTTTAGTTTGTCGGCAATGTTCTGTACCGTAAGTTTTTCTTGATTTAAGGCCCATATGGTTTCCCTTAAATTGCCAGTAACTCCTCTAAGAGCGTTAGCTAACATATGTGATTTTTCTTCACGTTTTTCTTTTGACGATTCCTCTTTAGCTTCTAACGAAAACATAACATACGACAGTTGTCCTCCAACATTATCATGTAAATCTCGTGATATACGTTCCCGGTCTTTTTGTAATTGTTTTTCAGCTTCTAATTGGCGTTTTTGTTTTTTAATACGAGCAATACTTAGTTGCCAAAATACTATTATTGTAACAATAAAAATTATAGCTATAAGTAAAAATATGGTTTGCTGTTTTTTCTCGTTTTCAAGCGTTTTGATATTGTTTTGCTGAACTAGTAATTTATTTTCGGATTCTTTTTTTTCGGTTTCGTACTTTGTTCGTGTATCATTAATGGACGCAAAGGCTTCTTGGTTTCTTAAACTATCTCGCGCATTGGTGAACAGTTGGTGGTAAAATAGAGCTTTTTTGAAGTCGTTTTTACTTTGGTAGTATTCACTCTGCTTTTCATAGTGGGTCATTAGTAGCTCAAAACCACCCAACTCCCTAGCAATTTTTTCAGCTTCTAAAAATGCATCTTCCGCTTGTTTGAATTGTTTTAGAGAACCATACAATCCTCCCAAACTGTTTAATGTGGTAGCTACAGAAAGTTTATCATCTATTTCGTGTGCATTAAGTTGGGCTTGCTTATAAGCTTGAAGCGCTTTAGTGTAATTTTTTCGTATCTCGTATATGATACCTAAGTTGTTATAAGCGGCAGCAGCACCCTTTTTGTCCTTTAAATTATTAAAAATGTTAATAGCTTTTAAACTACACTCTTCCGCATTATTGGTGTCTTTAAGGTTTCTATAGGCCAATGCTAAATTAGCATACGAGTAGCCCATCCCCGTACTATCCTTTATTTTTATTCTATAATTTAACGATTGCTTATTAAAGCTTAAGGCTTCTTCATAATCGCCCAGCATTTTGTAAACTACTGCTATGTTGTTTGCCGAATTAGCTGCGCCTTTTAGATTACCTAATTCTTCCTTTAACTTTAGCGATTTGTATAAATACTCTATCGCTTTTTTTAAATTGCCTTTATCAGCGTAATAGGTTCCTAAATTATTGTAGGTATAGGTTAATGATTTCTTGTAACCAAATTTTTCATTTATTATTCTGCTTCTTTCATAGCAAACAAATGCACTGTCGTTTTCTCCTTTGTCGGCGTATGTGTTACCGAGGTTATTATAGGTGATGGCAATTTCTCCTTGGTCTCCTATTTCTTTTCTTATTTCAAGTGACTTTAAATGATTTTCTAAGGAAAGAGAATATTTGTTTTGTTGCGAGTAACTATTGCCAAGCGAAGTATATGATCGGGCAATACCTCTTTTGAAATTTACTTTTTTTGCTAGCTCGAGCGCTTTATTGGCATAACTGAGGCAGATGGGATGATTGGTTTCAATATAGCATACGGCTATATCATTAAGCAATATAACTTTTGATGTATCATGTTTAGTTGTTGCTAAAAGTAATTTCAACGAATCAAGCTCTTGGGTTTGCGATGTAGCAGAGGTGATTCTAACTAGTATAACAACGATGATTAAAAAGCGTTTCATTTAGATCATTAAATTTTAGAGCACATGGAGAAGATGATAGTACAAATGCACTATTTTAAAATAATTCACAATGACTCAATTTTACAAAAAAAATCGGAACCCTAGTAATATTAATTCAAACAAATTTAAAAACCAAAAAACGAAGTAGTCGTATGAAAAAAGCAATTATTATTGTATCAGCATTATTTATTGGAATCACAGAAATGGAAAGTCAAACACTTTCTATTGTTGAAGAAACAAACACGATAAAATTGCTCAGTATTAAGCCCTATTTAGTATTGGGCGTTGCGCCGGTTACCGGCGATTTTGCAGCCGATTTAAAGCTAGATGCTCAGTATTGGTATAAAGATAAATTTGATGTAAGACTTGGGTCTAGTGCCGGAACATTTAATGGAGTAAATTTAGGCGGCACCTATCACTTGAAGGATAGGTATATTCAAAAGGATCAGAAATTTATTGTCTCTGAAACGGAAACAAAATCAACACGCACCACTACCTATTACAAGGCAAGCGCAAAAATACGCAAGGTATTTGGCCCTGCAATTGACGCAAAAGTAGGCTATGTACTTTCAAGTAGTAAAACTAAGCTATTTTATACAGAATTAAATTTTGGAGTAGATTATCAATTCTTCTCGAGAAATTATGCCGACTCAAAAGATAGTAGATATCCGAGTAATAAAAACGGCTGGTATAATGCAAAATTTCAAGGTGTTTTAGCGTATGGCGGAAATAAGTTTGGTGTGGGTGCCGTTGGCTTAATGGGAGCTTCGCGCAGACCCTGGAAAAGTGTAACCATGCACCTCACCATGGCTTTAGGAGCGATTAAATATTTTGGAGGTAAAGTAAATCCAATTATTTCACCGGGATTTGGTATTTCAATTAATGTTGTTAAACCTAAAAATTAATTGAAGTGTTTGCCTCAGACGCGAAATGATTCTGGATTAACTTTGAATATAAATTTTAAAGAATGCTTAGTGAAATAGTGTAACATAAAATGAAAAAAGAAGGAAATATTTGAAAGTGTAGGACACTACCAAGAGAACGATTTGACTCGGGAGCTAATTTTTTATAAAGCTAGAAATGCCTGATTAATCGGCCTGTCTACCCGCAAGTAAATACATCACGGCCATTCTCACGGCCACACCATTTTCTACTTGTTCAAGAATGATAGATTGTTTGCTATCGGCCACATCGCTGGTGATTTCTACACCGCGATTGATCGGCCCCGGATGCATTACAATAATTTTTTTAGATAGTTTATCCAAGATCTCTTTATTCAAGCCATACATCATGGTGTATTCTCTGAGCGAAGGAAAATATTTTATGTCTTGGCGCTCTAATTGTATGCGCAACATGTTTGCCACATCGCACCACTCCAAAGCTTTTTTAAGATCGCTTTCTACTTCAACGCCTAAACTGGTAATGTATTTTGGAATTAAAGTTTGCGGCCCACACACTTTTACTTTAGCACCTAATTTTTGTAAGCAAAAGATATTAGAAAGTGCAACGCGCGAGTGAAGGATGTCTCCAACGATCACCACTTTTTTGCCTTTCAAATCGCCTAGCTTTTCTTTCATTGAGAAGGCATCTAATAATGCTTGCGTAGGATGCTCGTGTGCGCCATCGCCTGCATTTACAATTTTAGCATTTATTTTCTTTGATAAAAAGATGGCCGCACCAGGGCTGCTATGTCGCATCACGATCATGTCCACTTTCATGGCCAAAATATTATTTACCGTATCAACCAATGTTTCTCCTTTTTTTACAGAGGAATTAGAGGCAGAAAAATTAATGATATCGGCACTCAAGCGTTTTTGTGCCAGTTCAAACGATAAACGTGTGCGCGTGGAGTTCTCAAAAAACAAATTCGCTACGGTTATATCGCGTAACGAAGGAACTTTTTTGATCGGGCGGTTAATGACTTCTTTAAAATTGGAGGCTGTGTTTAAAATGAGTTCAATATCGGCTTTCGAGAGATCTTTTATTCCGAGAAGGTGGTTTACACTTAAGTGACTCATCTGTTTTTGAAATGTATAATTTCAAAA
>JAGPDW010000167.1:0-6527 GCA_018057345.1 Bacteroidia bacterium
ATATATTCCTCCAATATTTCATTCGCACGTTTGTTATAGTCCTCTATTTCTTCTTCGCCATTACAAATACCATTGCATTTTTTAATTTGGTGGTTAAAACATATGGCATCGTCGCTTGTTAAACCGGTATATCTCATACAAAGTGCATGGTCATCTATCCATGATTCTATTTTTTCGCGTGCGCTTAAATAGCTAACAAAGGAACATAAGGCATTTTCGGACTCCGCACTTTCTACAATTTTAAAGCTTATAATACCCTCATCGCTTTTAAACCAATCTATACAATGTGTAAACAGATCGGCCTTACGCATGCGATTATACTTTGGTTTATGTTTTTTGATCTCCTCCGCCTCCATTAATAAGGCAATCAATTCACTTCCGGCGGGTTTAAAGTCGGCCTGATAAAGATCGTTGAGCATTTTTTGGCTTTTGCGTTCTTTACTATTAAAATGTCCAAGTGCTCGGGTATATACATTTACGCTTTTACCAATATAAATGATCTCGTGCTTTTTATTGAAAAAATAATACACCCCGCACTCATCCGGTAATTTATCAAGAATGTACTGCTTCATTTTATCGATCCTACGGGTCATGAGCTCGCCTACCCCTTGATTTTTATATTGGGGGTCCATTGTTTTTAAATGCAATAAAAGGTCAAATAATTTGGCCGTGGCCACAGCATCGCCTTCTGCACGGTGGCGAGCTTCGTTCTCAATTCCTAAAGAAGAGCATAAAGTACCAAGGCTATAAGATATCTTACCCGGAATCAATTTTCGGCTTAACCGAACGGTACAAAGTGTTTCGCGTTTGTATTTGGCGCCAAGTGACGCAAATTCATCTCTTATAAAACTATAATCAAAACCCACATTGTGCGCTACAAAAACGCGGTTCTCGGTCATCTCCCAAATCTTTTGTGCTATCTCATGAAATTTAGGAGCACCGGCCACCATATCGTTAGTAATACCGGTTAAGTTTGTAAAGAAGGGAGTGATGTTACACTCCGGGTCAATAAGGGTTGTAAATTTATCGGTTACCTGTAAACCGTCGTGTAAGAGAATGCAAATTTCGGTGATCCTCCCTTTTCGGAACTCGTACTTTCCTCCGCATGTTTCTATATCTATTATGGCAAACATCGCGTTCTTTGTATATGCAAAGGTATTTAAAAAAGGTGTCGTTCTGTTCTTTTGTTAGGGTATTTTTACTATATTCGTTATAAATATATAAAGATGAGAAAAATTTTACTCCTTACATTTTTTGCGATCACAACACTTTCTTTTTCGCAAAACGCCAAAAAACTTATTGAAACCATTAAAGCGGGAGGTAAAATCGACCACGCTTTGCTTTATCCAAAAAGCGCTCAAGCCTTAAAAACAAGTGCGATCGTACAAAAAATAGACAGTATGTACTATTGGAATTTCTCTACCAGTAGTAATAGTTGGACCACTGAACCTTATAGAAGATTTACAGGATATACCTATGATGCGAACAATAATCGCACAAGCCGCATCGGCGAGAATTACTTTAGTTCCAATTGGTTCTATAGCTCAAAAGAGGATAATATGTATGATGCCAATAATAATAACCTTCAAGATCTTAATTTAAGTTGGGGCGGTAGCTCTTGGAATAATAATTCTAAGAACGACCATACTTATAATGCCAGTAACAATAGAACATCTTCTACAAACTCCAGTTGGAATGGAAGTGCTTGGGATAATGTAAGCAAAATAACAAATACATACAGTGCGCAGCAGAATTTAACCAATGCACTGGGCGAGAAATGGGTTGCAAGTGCCTGGCAAAACGATTGGAGAAGAGCCTCAACTTACGACGCCAACAATAATCAGCTAACCTACTCTTACGAAACATACACGCTTTCGGCTTGGAGGAAGGATAACAAAGAGTTATATACTTATAATGCATCAAATATGCCGCTCACTTATACCTCTCAGCTTGGTAATGGCAGCATATGGGTAAATGATGGTAGAGAAACCTATACTTATGACTTTAATAATAATCCCGTTTTGTATACGATGGAAACATGGACCAATAACGCTTGGGAGAATGTTTATCAAGCCACCTTTACGGTAACCGGGAACAATATCACCAATATACTTTTAGAAGAATGGCTTGGAAACACATGGGTAAAATACTTAAAGGTAAACACAACTTATAATGCCGCTAATAGCCCTTTAATTGACACTTATCAAATGTGGACAGGTTCTGCCTGGGTAAATGATGGTAGATACGTTTATACTTACGACGCTAATAATAACGAAACCTCAGAAACATATCAGGAATGGTTAAGCAGTTCGTGGAAGATCAGTGACTATCACGGAAGACGTTGGGATGCGAATAGCTATAATTATAGTGATGTGAAGCGTTATTATAATAGTGGGGGCGGCCCGGTTAACTATGGCGATAGCTCTATTACCTATTATAAAACAGTAGTTGGCATTAAAGAGAATAGCGCCAAACAGAGCCGACTTTCAGTTTACCCTAACCCCGGAAAAGGTGTTTTTACCATAGAAAATGCAATACATATTACTTCACTTGAAGTATATAATACTCAAGGAATACAGGTGTTTGAGACCAAAATTGAAAGTAAAAGCGCCAAGCTCGACCTATCGCATTTGTGTGCAGGAATGTATTTTATTAAGGTAAATGAGGGTAATTCACCTATTATTCATAAAGTAATAGTAGAGTAAATCATCCTAAAACTTTTTTCTAACAAAATTCAAAAAACGAAAATCAGCTATTTGAACCAATTTTTTTAGGTGTTTTCCCAATGGAAAACACCTTTTTTGTTGTTTTTTACTTGGGTAAAATGATGCATTCACAAGGGCAAAATAGTTGATAACGTTGATTTTGGTTGATAAACTTTTTTTGTTCTTTTTTGTTTGTCATAGAGAAATCATATATATTTGCTCACATAAAGTTCTCACTAATTTAAAAAAACCAAATCATGGCAAAAAAAGCAACAAAGAAAAAAGCTGCTCCGAAAAAGAAAGCGGCTAAAAAAGTAGCAAAAAAAGCAGTTAAGAAAGCTGCAAAAAAAGCTCCAAAAAAAGCTAAGAAAGCAAAAAAATCAGGAGCAAAGCGTAAATTAAATCCAGCATTATTAAAGCCTTACCAACCAAGCGCAATCCTTGGAGCAGTAGTAGGTAACAACCCGATTCCTCGTAGTCAAGTTGTGAAAAAAATGTGGAATTACATTAAAGCAAACAAATTGCAAGACAACAAAAACCGTCGTATGATCAATGCTGACGAGAAATTGAAAGCGATCTTCAGTGGTAAAAATCAAGTATCAATGTTTGAAATGGCAAAACACCTTTCAAAACACTTGAAATAGTAGAAATTTAATTTCTTTGAAAAGGGCACTCTAAAGGTGCCCTTTTTTATTTTCATTATATTTCAAAAACCTCCCCTGAGGTTGGAATCACAGATGAGTACCCAAAGGTTTCTTTTATTTTATCCATCAATCCTTGAGCTCCTGTTTTTTCGCCATGAATAATGAATATATGCGCCGGTGCTTCTTCAAGACCACTCATCCAGTGAATAAGTTCACTTTGATCGGCGTGCGCTGAAAGTCCTTCAATAAGTGCCACATTTGCCTTTACGGGATAAAACTTTCCGCGTAGCTTTATTTCTTTTGCCCCTTCTAATAAAGCTCTTCCTCTGGTTCCCTCTCCCTGGTGACCCGAGATCAAGATGGTTGAATTTGGATCGCCAAGATAGTGTTCAAAATAAGTAAGCACCCTTCCACCCGATGCCATTCCGCTTGCGGCAATAATTATTTTGGCCGATTTGTCTAATGCAAGTCTTGCTGTTTCCTCAAGCTTCTTCACCATTTTTATCTCCCTGGTTATCTTCTCACACACATCAGCCGATAGTTTATGCCAAGATCCATGTCGTTTAAAAACATCAAGCACACTAACGCCCATAGGACTATCCATGTAAACCGGAAGCGCAGGAATTTTACCTTCGTGGCGTAGTTGCCATAAATAATACATAAGTAATTGGGCACGCTCAACCGCAAAACTTGGAATGACAATAGTTCCACCGGGAGCAATGGCTTTATTAATAACTTCGGCAAGGTTTTGTTTCGCATTAGAACTATGTATCCGATCGCCATAGGTAGATTCCATTAAAAGAACATCCGCTTTTTGGGGCCTCATTGGATCTCTTAGCAATGGGTCGTTTGGCCGACCAATATCTCCCGAGATCACAATTACTTTGCCATGGATCTTTAATTCAACAAACGTTGCGCCAACAATATGTCCGTTGTAACGAAACCTAAACGAAACACCCGGAAACAGATCTATCCATTGATCAAGGGGCTTCGCCTCAAAAAAATAAAAAACCGCCTCTGCTTCTTTTACGGTGTAAAGCGGTTTGGCCGGTTTGTGTTTACTATACTTAAAATTATTTGCGCGCTCCGCATCCTCTTCTTGAATTCGTGCGCTATCTTTTAAAATAAGTTTGGCAATGTCAATGGTAGGCTCAGTACCAAAAATACTCCCTGTAAAACCTTGCTTTACTAATAATGGCAAATAACCTACATGGTCTAAATGACCATGGGTAAGGATCACATGATCCAAAGATGGTACATCAAAAGGTAGATCTGACCAGTTTCGTAATCGTAATTCTTTTAACCCCTGAAACAAGCCACAATCAATAAGTATCTTCTTTCCGTCAAATTCTATCAAGTGCTTTGAACCTGTAACAGTACCTGCTGCCCCAATAAACTTGATCTTTATTTTTTTTTGATCGATCATTTTTTAAACGCTAATTTAATAGTGCATTCGTTTTAAATCTTTTTCACCCCTTTGCCTTCACCCTTCGATAAATTTTGAACCTCGTTCATTACTGATAAAAGTCGATTTCCCTTTATTCCTATCTTTTCCAAGATGCGTTGGTCATTATTAATATCTGTTGACATTACAACTTTAGCATCAAGTAATCTTTGTTTCTCTACTTTTGTAAGCGTGGTTAAACAGGTTATAGGATATAATCCTGAGCTATCTATCAGATCTTTCAATCCTTTTCCTTTTGGATGATCCCAGCTCAATAGCCTTAATCCTGCGCAAGTACCATATTTAACAGCATCACCGGTAAATTTTGTATTGGTAACAACCCAACCTTGATGGATCATTTTTTGGTGACCCGGTAATTGTTTCCAAGTCTTCTCCACATCCTGAAATCTTGCCTGAATATATAAAGGGATCTTTACATCACTCATGGTTCCGGGTTGGTTATGGTATTTACATTCGATCATGCAAAAGGTATTATCTTTTTCGGCTACCACATCTATTTCGTGATTTACGCACTCGCCTGCAACTATCTGACTTACTTTTGTATTATACCCTTGGTGTTTTAAGATCTCGGCCACAAAACTCTCGAAAGAATATCCCGAAGGACCAAGCTCCATAATGGCATTTTTTAGTTTGTATTTTGCCGCCACATGTTTTGATCTTTGTTTTAAAAGATTAAACGCCATGCGATAGATCTTTTTTGTAGTGATCCCCTGAAATAATTTTGGTTTTACTTCGAGTAAAATGGAGTCAATTATATCCTTGCTTGCGCCCGACCTTTGTAGTGAGGTGCGCAGTTTATCTTCCGAAAAAGGAACTACTGCTCCGGAAGTTTTGGTGATCAGTGTTTCTCTTTTCATGTATTCACTAATTTATAACTAATTGAACTATCAAACAAGTTGTTTTACCATGGTGATCACACCAATTACAAATATAAGTATGAGTAACACTTTTTTGAATTGCGCTTGAGAAAATAAGGCCAATATTTTTTTACCCACGAACGTTCCAACAAATCCAACCACAATTAATATGGCAACCAGGTATAGATCGTGAACATGCACAAAACCATTGGCCGTATACACAACGCTTCGGGTGAGATCAATTCCAAGATCGATAATGGCTGAAGTTGCAATAAAACTATTCATTTCAAGATCGAACGCTGCTAAGGTCAATCCGCGAATAGCGCCGCCGGTTCCTAAAAGTCCGGCTACCGCCCCCGATAATGCGCCTCCTGCAATTGAATTAGATCGGGTTGGTTTTAATACGAGGTTCTTAAAAATAAAAAGTGTGAGGCTCATTACAATTAAAAATATGGCCAAAACGATCTCAAGAATTGTACTGTCTAGAAATTTAGAAAAATAGGCTCCTAAGGCCACAAAAATAATAGAAGGGATTCCGATATTGATAATTAGTTGTTTATCGATCCCTTTTCTAAAAAGTGTGATTTTAGATAGATTGCTTGCCAAATGAAAAAGTGCGGTTATCCCCAACACCGAGTGAAAATCAAGAAAAAAACCCGCTATAGGTACAAATAGTAACGATGATCCAAAACCGCTTACTGTTCCTACAATTTCGGCGAGGAGTGATAAAATTATGAACCAAATAAGATTATCTATCATGTTTTTTGGAATACTTCGCTTTATGAAGCTCAACAGCTTCTTCAATTGAATGCGAAGCAGACAAAGTACTTTCTTTTCTTGCCATCTCGGCAAGGGT
>JAGPDW010000168.1:0-6515 GCA_018057345.1 Bacteroidia bacterium
AAAAAAATTACATGAAGAAACTTTACTTTACTCTATTAGGAATTACATTAAGTTTATCCTTCGCTTTTGCTCAGGCACCAACTTTTGAATTAGTTACTACAACTGCAAGCACTACTCCTATTGCTAATAATGCAATATTTGACATGGCAACTTCTGTTTCTTCTGATGTGTCTTATCATTTTGTACTTAAGAATATTACCGCATCAACCCAAACTTATACTATAAGAAAGTACGATAATCTTCTTCATTCAGTTTCGCTTGGAGATGAAGCGGCTGCCTATTTTTGTACAGGAACTACTTGCTACGTACCTACTGTCATGTCTGCATTTTTTATAATTCCTGCAAACTCTTCCGATGATTTTACCGTTTACCTTGATGAGGCTAGCACAATGGGTTTATCAAACGTTGGATATGAAGTAAAAAATGGTACTGAACAACTTCTGATCGCAATGAGATATAATTATGCAATGGGTGTTAGCAATAACCAGAGTGATCTATCTAGCGTTTCCAATATTTATCCAAACCCAAGTTCGTCTAATGCATTTATTAACGTAAGTGCGTTGAAGGAATTAAGCGGAACCAACTTACAAGTATTCAATTGCCTTGGTGCTCTTGTAACATCAAAAGAGATCAGCCTGAATAAAGGCAAAAACACCATTTCTATTCCTAGCGAAAACCTTGAGACTGGCATCTATTTTGTGAGGATCACAAATGGTTCTACAACTCTAACAAGAAAATTAACAATAACAAAATAACAGTAACAAATACATAAACCAAAATCAAAAAACAAATGAAAAAACAACTACTAGCTATCGCGTTCTTGGCTTCAAGTGTGGCATCAGCCCAATGGACAGAGAACTTTAATGCAGCAACCGGTTCACTTATACCAGTGGGTTGGTTTCAAAACAATGTTGACGGATTAACACCTAACTCGTCAATTGCAGCTTATAACTTTGGGACAAATGCAGGTGTTACACGTAATGTAACTACAGCGTTCGGATTACACTCGAGCCACGCTAATGTTCTTGTAACAACTTCGAAATACACTTCAGCAGGAACATCTAACGACTGGGTTATTTCTCCAAATTTCCTAGTTCCTGCAAATGCAGTATTTAGCTGGGATGCTACCTCTTTTGATCCAACAGCAACCGGTTCTTATGAATTGAGGATCTCTACAACAGGAACTACTGTTGCCAACTTCTCTACGGTGTTGTTCTCAATAGCTGGTGAGATCTATAATCCTGGTGATGCAGCTACTGCTGGATTTACACAACGTGGTGTAAGTTTAGGGGCATACGCAGGTCAAAATGTGCATTTAGCAATACATGATATCAGTAATGATAAATGGCAAATTGCTTATGATAATTTCGCTTGTTCTGTTCCGGCGAATCAACATGATGGAAGCGTTTTAACTGTTAACGGTTTAACTCGTTACATGGTTGGTGCAGGAAATCAAAATGTTAGCGCAACTATCAAGCAATTAGGATACGGTACTGCTACAACTGCATGGATGAACTATAAAGTTAACAATTCAGCTACAGTTAGTCAAACAATTGCATTAGCTCCATCTCTTGGTTATTATGGAACTCAAAATGTAGCTTTCACTACACCAGCTGCTCTTACATTAGGTACTAACAAGGTAAAAGTTTGGATAAGTGGTATGAACACAAGTTCAGAAGTTAACGTAGCTAACGATACAGCTGTACAATATGTATATGTTGCTTCGCAATCAGTTACTATCAATGCTTTAATTGAAGAATTCACTTCTTCTACTTGTGGGCCTTGTGCTTCATTAAACTCAAGCTTTGATCCATTATTGACAAGTAACAACGTTAACGTTGCCGGCAGTAATTTAAATGCTGTTAAATATCAAGTAAACTGGCCTTCACCGGGTAATGACCCAAGTTACAACCCGGATGTATTAGCAAGAAGAACATACTATAACGTTAACTCTGCTCCAACTGTATTATACAATGGTACTGCAGGTTCAGGAAACCAAACAAATATTAACATAGCTAAAATGGCTCCGGCTTATGCTAACATCACACCAACTATTTCTTACAACGCTGGTGCTGTTACAGCAAACGCTACTATTACTCCATTTGTAACTATTCCTTCTGCTTCTCCAATTAAGGTTTATCAAGCATTGGTTCAATCGTTCTATAACTACCCTGGTGCTTCTACATCTCAAAAGGATTACAAACATGCAATGCGTTCGATGTATCCTTCAGCAGGTACTACATACACTACAACAGATGGTACTCCTTTTAATGTTACATTCAATCATACATTAGCTTATGGAAGTACTGCTTCTGGAACTCCTGGACAAGGAACTACAAATTTCTGGACAAGTACAGGTTCTTTCGTTTATGAGTATGTTGTTTGGTTACAAGATGCTGTAACTAGACAAGTATTACAATCTGGTTCTGCTTTCACAAGTTCAGTTGTTGTACCATCAAGCATTAAAGAATACAGCAATGGTGGTTCTATTGGAATTTATCCTAACCCTGCTAAAGATTTTGCAGTAGTTGGTATCAAATTAGACAGTAACTCACCGGTTGATATCAGCATTATTGATGTTACAGGTAAGCTTGTATATACTAACAAAAGTGATGAAGTTATGGCTGGTGCTAGCGAGATTCGCATCAACACTTCTGAATTTGCTACTGGAACATACAATGTTATTGTTAAAACAAACACTGGTATCTTAAAAGATAAACTGATCGTTGTTAAATAATTATAGTTACTACTTTATTAAAAGCCCTGACAGAAACGTCAGGGCTTTTTTATTTACTATATTTGTACAAAGGTTTTGGTCTTATAGCCAAATGAATTGGGAACACAGTGAGATTCTGTGACTGTCGCGCAACTGTAAGTTTTAACCTTTCTCACAAATGCCATTGTTCTGGTCTGGAAGAACGAGAAGGCGTGAGAAAAGGGAAACAAGTCAGGATACCTGCCTTAGGAATATGCCTGAAATAAGTTCCTACTGCGTTGTTGCAAAAATTTTAAATCCTCACATACCTTAGTATGCTCTGGTTTAAAATTTTTACACGCCTTGTAGGAACTCATTTCAAACACATTTCTTAATACCCTACCTGGCGACAGGAAGGCACAAAATACTTCCGCGAAATGAAGTTTGTGATATGAAAAAAAAAGAACAGCTCACATATTGCCCAAATTGCAATTTACCCTTCACTTGTAAAACAGATGATATCAAAAATTGCTTTTGCTCATCTATAACCATTCCCGACAAGATCAAAAATCATATGAAAACAAAATTCAATTCGTGCTTATGCAATACTTGCATTTCTGAACTGATCAGCAACCCAAGTAAGATCATTGCATTGACCATTTTATTTATAACACTAAGTTCACAATGCTTTGCACAATTTCATGGAGCGCCAAGTTCATCAAATACCTCGGCAATGCATAAAGATAGTATTGCATTTGTGGCCTGGGCAAAAACTTGCACGGTAACGCGTGGTTGGCAAGACGCTTCGGATACTTCTTTAGGAACTGCCACTGTAGGGGTTGATGCAAATGGAACTTTAAAAGCAGGCGACAATCCTATTGTAAGTTTAGGAGATGGTGGAATTGCCATCCTTACTTTTTCTAATTCAATTAGGAACGGAACAGGTAACGACTTCGCTATTTTTGAAAATGGATTTGCAGATAATTTTTTGGAATTAGCTTTTGTTGAAGTAAGTAGTGATGGAACAAACTTCTTTAGATTCCTTGCAACATCAAATACACAATTTACAATGCAAGTAGGTGCCTTTGATCCTTTAGATTGCACTAAATTGAATAACTTTGCCGGCAAATACAGAGTTAATTACGGCACGCCTTTTGATCTGGAAGAATTAAAAAATACTTCGGGCCTTAATGTTAATGCAATAACACATGTAAAATTAATTGATGTTGTTGGAAGTATTACTTCATCGCTTGCAACATACGACATGAATAACAATCCAGTGAACGATCCCTTTCCTACAGCGTTTGGAAGTGGCGGATTTGACCTTGATGCAGTTGGAGTAATAAATGAGAATCCTGCGGGATTGGTGGAGAATTTAGAATTAAACACTTTTCATATCTATCCCAATCCTGCTTCAGATGAATTATACATTCGTTCACAAGATCCAAATAACTTTATCTCATACAAAATTATTGATTCACAAGGGCGGACTTTAAGAAATGGGGGATTTCAAGAAATAATTGACACGAATGATCTTCCTACAGGGTTATATTTATTACAAGTTCATACACATTCGGGAATTGGTATTAAAAAAATAATGGTGAGGCACTAGTTGTATTGCCTAGAAAATTCTGCTTTTGGCTTAACTACACCGGAATTTCAATAGTAACAGTAGTGCCCTTATCGGGATAAGAATCAAAGATCACTTCACCATTTAAAAAATCTATACGCGATTGTATATTCTTTAAGCCAATTCCCCCATCGGTTTCGTTAAGCTTAGTATTTACATCAAAACCTTTACCGTTATCTTCTATCAAAATGGTCAGTTCTTTGTCATGCTTAATAAATTGAATGCCAACTTCACTTGCCTGAGCATGTTTAATGATATTATTAACTAGTTCTTGCATTACTCTAAAAAGTATATTTTCTACGGTTGAATCCAATCGCCCGCTCATTCCAACAATTTCCAAATTCACTTTCAAATTACCACTTGTACTTATTTTATTTACAAATTCACGAACGGCCATTACCAATCCGGATTTTATTAAGGCGTTTGGAACCATACTGTGCGAAACGGCACGTACTTCCTTTACCGATTCATCTAAAAGATCCAACGCATTTTTCAACATAAGCTCTTCTTCAGGCTTATTTGTTTTTAAACTAGCCTGCAATCCCGAAATATTAAGCTTAGCGGCTGATAATTGTTGACCAATGCCATCGTGCAGTTCGCGCGCAATACGCACACGTTCTTTTTCTTCGGCTTCTATTACTGCTTTTGATCGCAACTCTTTTTGTTGTAATAATTCCTTATCCAACAATTGCTTTTGTTTTAATTTGGTACGAACAAAAAGCAAATACGACACTGCTGCTATCAAAATAATTCCTACAATTAAAAAAATAAGTAACAACCTATTCTTACTTAATTGCGCTGTTTTAAGCTCATTCTCATTTTGCAATAATATATTCTCAGTTATTTTCCTTTCAGTATCATACTTTACTTGCATTTCAGAAAGTTGCTTTGCCGTTTCGCCCGAAAACAATTCATCTTTTAATAAAGCGTATTTCTCGTAATAGTCGTTGGCTTGAACACCACGACCTGTATATGCATACAGCTGACCAAGCGTTTTGTAAATAGATAACAAATTATCCTTAGACACATCACCTTTAGATAAGCGCTCGGCTTCCTTGATGTATTTTTCGCATAGATCATACTTCTTCATTGCCAAATAAATATTTGACACGTTGCAATTATAAAGAGCCTCGCTGCTTATATCACCAATGTTATGTGCAATTACTAAAGCCTTTTCATAATATGTTAAAGCCTCCTTATCTTTAAAAGCAAGTCGATGGTAATACCCCAAATTGTTAAGCGTTCCTGCAATGAGATTAGAGTCGCCTAATTCTACAAAAAGTTCAAACGCTTTTTTTCCGGCATAGATAGCACTATCTGCCTTTTTCATTCCTTCATACGCATACGCAATATAATTCCAGGCACCTGCTTCCGCTTCTAGGCTACCGCTTTCCTTTGCTAGCTTATAGCCTCTTCTGGCATAGGTCATCATATTGCCGTACTGTTTCAAATTGCCATTGATATTACAAATTGTATTCAATGTAAAAGCTATATAAGGTTTGTTCTGTAGCTTTTCATAAATATCAAGTGCTTTCAATGCATATTCTAAAGAAGCCACATGATCCGAGATCTCCTCGCTGCAAACTCCAAGTTTACTATAGGAAGATGCCTTATCCAGGTCACTTTTCAATTTTAAACGGATCTCTAAAGCGAGCTTATGCCATTTGAGGGCTTCGCGGTAATTGCTCCGTTTCATGTGCACAATGCCAATATCATTGTACCCTTGTGCAATAAATTTTTGGTTATTACTCTTCTTTGCCAATTCCAATTCCTGCTCGGCAAAGCGCATGGCTTTATCCAGATCAATACCCAAATAATTCCAGTTGAGATCGCTTAAGGTTTGTAATTTTGTACTATCAGGAATATTAGTTTTTAATGAGGCTATTAAACTATCGTTGTTATGCGCCGAAACGATCGAGCAGAAAATGAAAATAATATATGTAAGAGCCTTATTCATAAAACATTTAAAAATACTAAAAAAAGGGTAACTCCACCTAAAGAGTTACCCTTCACAATAATTCAACCCTACTATCCAACCTATTATTTTTTATTGATGGTGAACTCCACCCTCCTATTCAAAGCTTTTCCCTCCTCAGTATCATTGCTTGCCAATGGTTTTGCTTCGCCATAACCTGCCTGCTGAAAGCGATTGGCAGCAATATTTTTTGATACCAAATAATCTACTACCGC